>JBAWFB010000034.1:0-5911 GCA_049591495.1 Solirubrobacteraceae bacterium | reverse complement strand
GCGCTGAGGCCGACGCGCTCCAGCAGATCGCCGGTGCGCGGACGCGCGTCCGCGCGTCCCAGTCCGCGTGCTTGCAGTGCCTTTTCCAGCGTCCCCCCAATCCGCCTGCGCGGGTTCAGCGACGCCTGCGGGTCCTGGAACACCATTCCGAGCTCTCGTCGCAGCGACGCGAGCTCACTCCGGCGGGCGCGCGCGAGGTCCTGGCCCTGCAGGCGAATCGCGCCGCTTGAGGGCTCGACCAGCCGTGCGATCGAACGCAACAGGGTGGTCTTGCCGCAACCGGACTCGCCTACGATCGCAAGTGTTTCCCCCGCGCTGACCGTGAGCGATACCCCTGCGACCGCGTGCACGGGCGCGGCGCGGCGACCGCGTGCGGGGTAGCTGACGCGCAGGTCCTCGACTTGGAGCACCGGGTGGTCGCCCTGCGCGATGCGCGCGGGACGCCTGGCTGGCGCGGCGAGCGCTTCCAGCAGACTGCGCGTGTAGGGATGCTCGGGCTCATACAGGACCTCTTGCGTGGTCCCCTGCTCGACGATCCGCCCTGCCTGCATCACCGCGATCCGGTCTGCGATGTCGGCCACGATTCCGAAGTCGTGGGTGATGAGCACGATGCTGAGGTCCTCCTGCTCGCGCAGCTGCTTCAGCTCGGCGAGGATCTGCGCTTGCACCGTCACGTCGAGTGCGGTGGTCGGCTCGTCGGCGAGCAGCACCTTGGCGCCCAGCGACAGCGCCATCGCGATCATCACGCGCTGGCGCATTCCACCGGAGAGCTCGTGCGGGTAGGCGCGCACACGAGCGCGCGCCTGCGGGATCCCAACACGCTCCATCAGCTCGCCGGCGCGCGCGAGCGCCTGCGCCTTGGAGACGAACGGTTCGTGCGCGCGGATCTGCTCGGCGATCTGGTCGCCCACGCGGTACACCGGGTTCAGCGAGGACTGCGGGTCCTGGAACACCATCGCCAGCTGTGCACCCCTGATCCGTCGCAGCTGTGATTCCGGGGCGCCGATCAGCTCGCCGCTTTCCAGGCGTGCGCTGCCGGAGATCGTCGTGTTGGGTCCGCGCGTGAGCCCCATCAAAGTCATCGCGCACACCGACTTGCCGGAGCCCGACTCGCCCACGATCGCCAGCACCTCGCCGCGGGCGAGCGCAAAGGACACACCGTCCACGGCCTGCACGGTGCCTCCGGTGGTGGCAAACGACACGCTCAGGTCGCGCACGTCGAGCAACGGCTGCTCGGTGGTGCCCGCACCTGGCAGGGCTCCTTCGCGTTGCTCGCCGACCAGGTACGCGGGCCGCAGTCCGTCAGATCGATGTCCCAGCATCGTCACGACAGCCTCACCCGCGGATCGAGCACGGCGTAGGCGACGTCGACGATCGCGCTCAGCACGACCACCGCGCAGGCGACGAGCATCGTGATCACCATCACCGGCGGCACGTCCAGCCGGCCGATCGACTGCGCCGCGTACTGACCCACGCCGCCGAGGTTGAACACCGACTCGACCAGGATCGCGCCACCGCCGATGACCCACGCGAAATCCAGGCCCCACAGCGTGACGATCCCCATCAGCGAGTTGCGCAGCACGTGACGGATCAAGACGCGCCGCTCCGACAGCCCCTTGGCGCGCGCGGTGCGCACGTAATCCTCACCCATCACGTCGAGCACGTTTGCGCGCAGCACGCGCGAGTACACCCCAATCGACACCACCGACAGGGCCACCCACGGCATCAGCATGTGGGTGAGCCATTCCCACGGATTGACGGTCAGTCCCACATAGCCGCCGAGCGGCAGCAGACCCCACTTGTAGCCAAGCCAGTAGAGCATGATCGCGCCAAGGAAGAACACCGGCATCGAAATGCCGGTGAGCGAGACGACGCTCAGCAGACGGTCGATCCAGCGCCCGGCGTGCACGGCGCTGAGCAGTCCGAACAACACGCCGACCACGAGCCAGATGATCCCCGCGCCCAGCGCCAGCGAGATCGTCGGCGGCAGGTCCCTGACGATTTCCTGCTCAACGTTGATCTGCTGGGTGTAGGAGATCACGCTCCCGTCCAGCACCTTTTCCATCGTCTTTGCGTACTGCACGTAGATCGGCTTGTTGAAGCCCCACTGCTCGCGGATGTCCTGCACCTGCTGGGGGCTGGCGAGACGTCCGGCCATGCGCAGCGCCGGGTCGCCGTTGGGGATCGCCTGGAAGATCAGGAACGTGAGCACCGTGATCGCAAACAGCACCGCCACAAGCGAGGCGAAGCGCCGTGCGAGAAACCACACGATCCAACTCGAGCGACGCGGCCGGGTGGCAGGCGCGGGCTCAGCGGGCAGCGTCGGAGCCCCGGCTGGCAAGGAGAGCGGACGCGCAAGCGAGTCGTCCATCTACAACCGTCCTCGCAACGATGCCTTCGGGTCAAGCGCGTCGCGCACACCGTCGGCGAACACGTTGACCGACAGCACCGTCAGCACGAGCATGATGCCGGGTACCAGCACCAGGTGGATCGCACCCGGGACGAGGCGCACACCGTCGGCGAGCATCGTGCCCCACGAAGGGCTCGGTGCCTGTACGCCCGCCCCCAGATAGGACAGCGCGGCCTCCAGCAGGATCGCGTTGGCGATGATCAGCGGCGCAAACACGACGATCGTCGAGGCGAGGTTCGGCAGGATCTCGTCAACCATGATCCGTACCGGTCCGAGGCCTTGCACGCGTGCGGCGTCGACGAACTCGCGCTCGCGCAGCGACAGAGCCTGCGCGCGCAACGGCTTGGCGACATACGGGAAGCACACCACCCCGATCACGAACGCCGGCAGCAGCAACGAGCCGCTGTGCAGCGTGAACACGCCGAGGTCGATCCCGCCGACCGCGAGCGCCACCCCGAGCGCCACCCCGAGCAGCACGGCCGGGTAGGCCCACACCAGGTCAAACAGGCGTGAGAGCACTCCGTCTGTGAGACCGCGCATGTAGCCCGCGAGCGTGCCGAGCGCGATTGCGAGCAGCATCGTGATCAGCGTCGCGATCGCGGCGATCTCGAGCGAGTTGCGCCCGCCATACAGGAGCCTGACCGCCACGTCGCGCCCGTTGGAGTCGGCGCCCAGAAAGAAGCGGCCTTTCCAGGTCGGCCCGATCGGCACCCCCGTCGGGGACACGACATCGACCTGCTTGCCGCCAACGTTGACGGTTTCGGTGATGTGATTGGCGTTGGGCCCCGTGTGGGCGATGTCTTTGGCGTACACCGGCGCGAGCAGGCACAGCACGACAATCGCCACGAACAGCGCCCCAAACGCCAGCGCGACGCGGTTGCGCGCGAGCTGCCTCATATGACCTTCATCGCCCGGCGGGCGCGGGCACTTTAGCCGTACTACTTGAGCTGCAGCGAGCTCCAGTCGTTGCCGTACACCGGATGGAAGATCGCCTTGGCGAAGTCGATCCTGTCGGAGAAGAACTTCGGCACCTCTTCGTAGCCAAACGTGGCTACGTAGGCCTTCTTCGCGGTGTATTCGTCGAGTGTCTGCCAGCGGGTCACAACCGAGCTCAACTGCGATGAGGGCACCGGCCCGAGCGTGGCGATTTCACTCTGGATGTGCGGGTCGTTGACCTGGCTGAGATTGTGGTTTTCGGTCGGGAGGATCGACTTGGCGTCGAGCAGCTGGTAGAAGTCGATTGGGTTGGGGAAGTCCTGGCTGTAGGACAGCAAGCCGGTCTGCGCTTTGGTCGAGAGGTTGCCGACCGTCGCGTAGTACTGCGCGTCGGCGACGATCTTCTCGGTCGCCTTGAAGCCGATCGCGCCCAGCACACTGGCGTAGTAGTCCACGAATTCCTTGTGCGGCGCGCGCGAGCCGCCCCACACGGTGACGGGCGTGCCGGCCATCCCCGACTGGCGCACCAGTTCCTTTGCCTTTGCGAGGTTCGGTTCGGAGCTCGGTTCGCCGTAGGGACACGGGCCCGACGGGTGCCCGGGCATCCCGACCGGCAGGAAGAAGCAGGCCGGCTCGAGCATTCCACTGTCGAGTCGCTGCAGTGCGCGGCGACTGATCGCGTAGTTGACGGCCTCACGCGCCAGTTGATTGTCGAACGGCGCTTCTTTGGTGTTCAGGAAGAAATACTGGCCCGAGACGGTCGGCTCCTTGGCATAGCGACCCGCCGCCTGGCTTTCGACCTGCGCGAGCAGTGTCGGCGGGACCGTGTCGTTGTAGTCGAAGACGTCGGCGTTGTTGTCGAGCACTTCCTCGGCCTCGGTCTGATTGTTGGAGACGATCTTCACGTCCACGTCCACGTGCCCTGCCGGCACTCCCGGGATCGTGGAGCTCGAGAAGTGGGGGTTGCGCATGAGCTCGAACGACTTGTTGGGCACAATGTCGGCGATCTCGTATGCCCCGACTCCGGGCGGCGGGTCGTTGCTGAGACTTTTCATGGGAGTGCCGCTCGGCACGAGACCTGCCGCCGGGAAGGCGAGCACGTTCAGGAACGGACCGTAGGGCGCCACCAGTTTGATCGTGATCTGGCCGCTCGCGTCGTCGGTGTGGATACCGGAGATCGAGGATGCCTTGCCCGCGTCGAACGCTTCGGCGCCCCCGATGTTTTCAGTGAGGAAGCTCTTGTCGCCCCACCCGAGCTTGATCGCGCGCTCGATCGTGTAGGCGAAGTCCGACGCCTTCACGGGCACACCGTTTGAATAGACGAGGCCTTTGCGCAGCGTGAAGGTGTAGGTGCGCCCGCCGTCTGAGACGGTCGGAAGGCTCTCGGCGAGACCCGGGATCAGTTTGGTGCCCGCTTCGCCTTCGGCGTGGGCGTAGGTGACGAGGCCCGTGTAGGTGATCCACGTCGCCTCATAGGACTGCGTGGTGGCTCCCAGTCCGGGGTCGAGCGAGTCGGGTGCGGTGCCCATCAGCACCGTGACGGTGCCGCCGGTGCTCGTGGAGGAGCTGCCACACGCGCCCAGACCCACGATCAGGACGAGCGCAAGCGCCGCGCCCGCCAGCATTCGCGAGATGTGTGCGCGCGAGCGAAGCCGGCTATGCACCTGCCTGCCCTCCACCGTGGTGGGTGAACCCCGTCTTTGCGACCCTGAGCACGAGCGTCCCCTTTCCTCGCGAACCGGCGAGTCTCGTAATGTGTGCCACTAAGCACATGGTTCGACAACCCTTGTCGGCACCCTTTGACGAAACTTGAAGTATTCAAATGAGCTTGGACGCCATCGACTACACGATCGCTCCGCCCGACGTGGGAGAGATCGTCGCGCAGGTCGCCAAGGTCCAGCCGCTGTGGGCGCTGCTGCGTGTGGCGGATCGCGCGCGCTACATGCGCCGCATGGCCCAGGCGATCGTCGACGAGCTCGACGAGCTGCGCGAGACGATCGCCGACGAGCAGGGTCGCCCGCGCACGGAGGTCGCGGCGCTCGAGCTGCTGGCCGCGATCGACGCGCTGAAGTGGGTCGCCCAGGACGGGGCAGGCGTGCTGGGGGGACGACGCGTGGGGGTGCACCGCTCGCTGTTCTTGACCAAGCGCGCGCGCATCGCGTACGAGCCCTACGGAGTGGTGGGAGTGATCGGGGCGGGCAGCGCGCCTTTTGCGCAACCGTTGGGGCAGATCGCGGGCGCGTTGCTGGCCGGCAACGGGGTCGTCTTCAAGCCCGCGCCGCGCGCACGGCTGGCGGGTGGGCTGATCGCACGCGTGATCGCGCGCGCCGGGTTGCCAGAGGGTCTGGTGCGCGTCGTGGACGGCGGCGCCGACGTCGGCTTGGAGTTGGCGCGGACGAACTGCGACAAGCTGCTGTTCACCGGCTCGCCTGCCACCGGGCGAGCAGTGGCGCGCGAGTGCGTCTCGCACGAGAAGGAGGTCACGGTCGAGCTCGGCGGCAAGGACGCGATGCTGGTGCTCGCCGACGCCCATGTCGCGCGGGCGGCCACCGGGGCGCTGTGGGC
>JBAWFB010000033.1:0-11616 GCA_049591495.1 Solirubrobacteraceae bacterium | reverse complement strand
CGATTCTCATTCACAGCGCTGGTCGTCGTGGGCGATGAACGCGAAGTGGTGGGCGTCGGCTACGGCAAGGCCAACGAGGTTCCGCTTGCGATCCAGAAGGGTGTTGAGCGCGCCAAGAAGGACCTCTTCCGCGTGCCCAAGCACGGCAGCACGATCACCCACCAGACGACGGGCATCTTCGGCTCTGGGCGGGTGCTGCTGAAGCCGGCCTCTCCCGGTACCGGTGTGATCGCCGGTGGAGGTGTGCGCGCGGTGCTCGAGCTCGCAGGGATCCACGACATCCTTTCCAAGAGCCTTGGAACTCAGAACCCGATCAATCTGGTCAAGGCCACGGTTGCGGGTCTGCGCGGTCTGCGCACTCCGGCGGAGGTCGCCGAGCTGCGTGGCCTGTCGATCGCGAAGGTGCTCGGGTTGACCGAGCAGCCGACCAATGGCGCCGCTGAGGAGGCCGATGGCACTGTGCCCGCAACGGGCGATGAGACCGCGACCGCCGCAACAGGCGAGCAGGAGTCGGTGACAGTTGCCGCGAAGGCTCAGGCACCCAGCGCCGACGCCGGCGATGAGGGCGCCGCGAACGCCGTTGCGACAGCCGCCGAGGACACGGTCGCCGGCGAGGCCGGCGACACAACCGAGGCGCCGGCCTGATGGCAACCCTGCACGTCACCCAGACACGTTCGCGCAGCGGCTCCAACAAGCGTCAGCTCGACACGCTGCGCTCGCTCGGGCTACGTCGCATCGGCCATACGGTTGAGGTCAAGGATTGCGAGCAGGCCCGCGGGATGGTGCATGCGGTCCGCCATTTGGTTGAGGTCAAGGAGCAAAGCTCATGAGCCCCGCGGGGAAGAGCGCAGCGACCAAGCCGGCCGCTGGCGCCGTCGATGAGCAGGAGGCTGAGCAGCGCGTCGGCCTGCACTCGCTGAAACCAGCCCCCGGCAGTCGTCGTCCGCGCAAGCGCGTTGGGCGCGGTGAAGGCTCGGGCACCGGCAAGACCTCGGGCCGTGGACAGAAGGGTGCGGGTTCGCGCTCGGGCTCCAAGAGCCGCGCGCGCTTCGAGGGTGGGCAGATGCCGATCCACATGCGCATGCGCAAGCTTCGTGGGCCGCACATGAAGAAGTCGATGCCGTTTGAGATGTTCCGCACCCACACCCAGCCCGTGAATGTCTCCGACTTGGAGAGCCGTTTCGAGGCTGGCACAGAGGTCACGCTTGATCTGATGCGCGCCAACGGCTTGGCTACGCGTAAGGGCATTCCGGTCAAGGTGCTCGCCAAGGGCGATTTGAGCAAGGCACTAACCGTCCACGCTCACGGCTTCAGCAAGACGGCGCGCGAGCGCATCGAGGCTGCTGGCGGCACCTGCAACACAATCGAGAGCTAGAATCGAGCGACCCGTGAGGGTGGGCGTGCCCCGCACGATCGGCTAAACCAATGCTCTCGACAATCCTCAGCGCCTTCCAGGTTGCGGACATCCGCAAGAAGCTCCTGTTCACAGCGGGCATGCTGCTGATCTACAGGCTGGGCTCCCACATTCCTGTTCCGGGGGTCAACCTCGCGGCGATCAACAACATCCAAAAGCAGTTCGGTGGCTCGGGCATCCTCAGCTACCTGAACCTGTTCTCGGGAGGCAGCCTGTCCCGGATCGCGCTGTTTGCGCTTGGGATCATGCCCTACATCACCTCCTCGATCATCCTGCAGCTGCTGCAGGTGGTGGTGCCTTCCCTGGAGAAGCTCTCCAAGGAAGGCGAAGTGGGCCAGCAGCGGATCACGCAGTACACGCGCTACCTGACCGTTGGCCTCGCGTTTGCCCAGTCGATCGGCTACGTGTTCCTGTTCCACTCGCTGCAGGCCAGTGCGAATGAATCGGTGATCACCCACTTTGACCTGCCCCACATCTTCCTGATCGTGATCTGTCTGACCGCCGGTTGCGTGCTGCTGATGTGGATCGGCGAGCTGATCACCCAGCGGGGAATCGGCAACGGCATCTCGCTGCTGATCTTCACCTCGATCCTCTCGCGGCTGCCGACAGGCATCGAAGCGTGGTGGACGACCCAGAATCAGGTGTTCAAGGTGATGATGCCGTTCCTGGTGCTCGCGGTTGTCGCCGGGATCGTGTTCGTGCAGGAGGGCCAGCGGCGGATCCCGGTGCAGTATGCGAAGCGCGTGATCGGGCGGCGCATGAGCGAGGGCGGGCAGACCTATCTGCCGCTGCGTGTGAACATGGCTGGGGTTATCCCAGTGATCTTTGCTGCCAGCATCATGGCGTTTCCCCCCACTGTGGGCGAGCTCATCAAAACACCGTGGGCGAAAGACATCTCGGACTTCTTCACGCCCAACGGCTGGCACTACGTGCTGGGCGAGTCGCTGTTCATCGTGGTGTTCGCCTACTTCTACACGGCCGTCACCTTCAATCCGGTCGATCAGGCAGACAACCTGAAGAAGTACGGCGGTTTCATACCGGGTGTGCGGCCTGGACGCCCGACTGCTGAATTCCTCGACCGGATCCTCGCGAGGCTGACGTTCCCGGGTGCCCTGTTCCTGGCTGCTGTGGCGGCTCTGCCGGCGATCCTGATCGCCCGCACTCACCAGAACTTCGAGTTTGGCGGCACCTCGATCCTGATCGTGATCGGGGTGGCTCTGGAAACGATGAAGCAGCTCGAGGCGCAGCTGATGATGCGCAGCTACGAGGGCTTCTTGAAGTAGGGCAGTCGTGCGAGGGCGGTGGTGCAGGCCATTCTGCTTGTGTGCACTGCATGGTCGGCACGCTGCATTTGGGTGGACAGGATCCTAGAACCTGGCGCCAGCGGGTAGGCTCATTCAGTCGATGGTCGAAATCAACCTCATCCTCCTGGGTCCCCCCGGTGCCGGCAAGGGTACGCAGGCAGAGCGCCTGCAGGCCGACTTCGGATTGGCCCACATCTCGACCGGCGACATGCTGCGCGCCCAGGTCGCGCAGGGCACCGAGCTTGGCGTGCGGGCCCAGAAGTTCATGAACGCTGGCGAGCTGGTGCCAGACGAGGTGATCCTCGGGATGATCGGGCAGCGCATCTCAGAGCAGGATGCCCGCGAAGGGTTCCTGCTGGACGGCTTCCCCCGCAACGCCAGTCAGGCCGATGCGCTGGGCGCGACGCTGGCCGACTCCGGCCGCAGGCTGGCGGCCGCATTGCTGATCGAAGTGCCCGACGAGGAGGTCGTGCGGCGTCTTGCGGGCCGGCGCGTGTGCCTGAAGGGCGGTCACGTCTATCACGTGGAGTTCGACCCTCCCAAGCGCGAGGGGGTGTGCGATCAGGACGGCTCCCGGCTGATCCAGCGCGATGACGACAAGGAGGACACGATCCGCCGGCGCCTGGAGGTCTATGCGCGCCAGACCGCCCCTCTGATCGAGTACTACGAGAACGCTGGTCTGCTGCGCCGCTTCGACGGGCAGCGTGGACCCAACGAGGTGCACGACCACATCCGCGCCACCGTGGCCACGCTGCGCTTGGAGGACAAGCTGTAGAGAGCCCCCATCTATCTCGGCGATGACAGGGGCAGATGGCCTGGTGTTTGAGGCGGGAAAGATAAGCTCATGGGGTGATAATCAAGAAGTCACCGCAGGAGATCGAGAAGATGGCCGCTGCAGGCGTGATTCAGGCGGCGGCGCTTGACCTCGTGGCAGGCAAGATTCGCCCGGGCGTGAGCACCGAGGAGCTCGACGCGGCTGTCGAGCGCTTCATTCGCTCCCAGGGAGCCACACCGACGTTCAAGGGATTCCGGGGATTCCCCGGCTCGATCTGTGCGTCGCCCAACACAATGATCGTGCACGGGATCCCCGGCCGCTATCGCCTCCAGCGGGGCGACGTGCTCTCGGTTGACATCGGTGTCACGCTCGATGGCTGGGTGGCCGACGCGGCGCGCACGTTCCCTGTCGGGGAAGTGAGCCCGCTGGCCGAAAACCTGCTGGGTGCCACCGAGCGGGCGTTGCACGCTGGTGTGGAGCAGTGCAGGGCGGGCAACCGCATGGGCGACGTGTCGCACGCGGTGCAACGGGTGGCTGAGCAGGCCGGACTGTCGGTCGTGCGATCGCTCGTGGGCCATGGGGTTGGGAAAAGCATGCACGAGGATCCGCAGGTACCTAACTATGGAAGCCCTGGTAAGGGTCCCCTGCTGGAGGAGGGCATGGTGCTCGCGATCGAGCCGATGACCACAGCCGGGCGCCCGGCTGTGCGCGTAGCGGGGGACGGGTGGGCGATCTTCTCCCAGGACGACTCGCTGGCGGCGCACTTCGAGTTCACGGTGGCGATCACAGCCGACGGGCCGCGCGTGCTCACACCGTGGCATATCCCCGCTGAGGAGCGGGGTTCCGGGGATGCAAGTAGTCAGACCGTGGCGTCGGCATAGAATTGCTAACATCCGCTGTCCTGCTCGAATGCTCCAAGAAGCTTGGTGCGTGAGGGCAAAACCACGACGCGGTAGCGGCAGCCGTCCCGGCGGCCAGAGCCGGGTCGCAGGGACCAGCCGAAAGGGATCATGAAGGTACGACCGTCGGTCAAGCCGATGTGCGAGAAGTGCAGGATCATCCGCCGTAACAAAACGGTGCTGGTGATCTGCCAAAACAAGCGTCATAAGCAAAGGCAGGGCTGACCCGCAAATGGCACGTATCGCCGGGGTCAATCTCCCCTTGAACAAGCGCACCGAGATCGGCCTGACTTACATCTATGGCATCGGACGCTCCACGTCCAACAAGATCCTGGCCGAGGTCAAAGTGAGCCCTGAGACCTACATCCGCGATCTCACCGAGGACGAGGTGTCGCGTTTGCGCGACGAGATCGACCGCTCATTGACGGTTGAGGGCGATCTGCGCCGCGAGCGCTCGCAGGACATCAAGCGCCTGCAGGAGATCGGCTGCTACCGCGGTCTGCGCCATCGCCGCGGGCTGCCGGTGCGCGGGCAGAAGACCAAGACCAACGCGCGTACCCGCAAGGGTCCCAAGCGGATGCAGGTCGCCGGCAAGAAGAAGGTGCGCTGATGGCGGCCCCCAAGCGCCCCGCCCGTGGCCGGCGCAAGCAGAAGAAGAACGTGCCGGTTGGCCAGGCGCACATCAAGACGTCTTTCAACAACACGATCGTGTCGCTCACCGACACGCAGGGCAACGTGCTCGCGTGGGAGTCGGCCGGCGGAGCGGGCTTCAAGGGCTCGCGCAAGTCGACGCCGTTTGCAGCGCAGGTCACGGCTGACGCGGCCGCTCGCAAGGGCATGGAGCAGGGACTGCAGAAGGTCGAGGTTTACGTCAAGGGTCCCGGCTCGGGTCGCGAGACGGCGATCCGCTCGCTGCAGGCCGCTGGTCTCGAGGTGACCGGAGTGAAGGACGTGACTCCACAGGCCCACAATGGATGTCGCCCGCGCAAGCGGCGGAGGGTTTGACATGGCAAGAGACACAAGCCCACAGTGCAAGCAGTGCCGTCGTGAGGGGCAGAAGCTGTTCCTCAAGGGCGAGCGCTGCCTGACAGACAAGTGCGGCGTCGAGCGACGCTCTTATCCGCCGGGTGAGCATGGTCGTGGCCGCCAGAAGCAGAGCGAGTACCGCCTGCAGCTGCGTGAGAAGCAGAAGGCCCGTCGCTACTACGGAGTGCTTGAGAAGCAGTTCCACGGCTACTACGAGAAGGCTTCGCGCCAGCCCGGCATCACGGGCGAGAACCTGCTGGCGCTGCTGGAGTGTCGCCTCGACAACGTCATGGTGCGCCTCGGTTTTGCCGCCTCGCGCCGACAGGCGCGCCAGCTCATTCGTCACGGCCATTGGACGGTCAACGGTCGCCGGGTTGACATACCCAGCTACCAGGTGCGCCCTGGCGATGTGATCGCGATCAAGGCGGACACCCCGGCTACGCAGGTGGTAAGGGACGCCACCGAGCTGACCGGACAGATTCCCGCGTGGCTCCAGGCCGACCATGAGTCGCTCACGGCCAAGGTGCTGCGCAAGCCGGAGCGGCGAGAGGTAGCCGCACCGGTGCAGGAGCAGCTCATCGTCGAGCTGTACTCGAAGTAGGCGCATTCCCCGCGCCGGCGCCTCCTGTGGGCGGCGGCGCGCCAGAGCCGGTGCTCTCAGCAGGCGCCGGTAGGACACCAAACGACGTTAGGACCCCGATGCTCGACTTCCAAATCCCCCGGATCACCAGCGAGTCCGTGGAGCAGAACCGTGGCACGTTCACTATCGAGCCGCTCGACCGCGGTTTCGGCTACACGTTCGGCAACTCGCTGCGGCGTGTGCTGCTGTCCTCTTTGGCCGGCGCTGCCGTGACCAGCGTGCGCATCGAGGGCGTGGCGCATGAGTTCTCCACGGTGGAGGGCGTCAAGGAGGACGTGACCGACATCGTGCTCAATCTGAAGGGCATTGTGTGCCGCATGCACTCCGATGCCTCCGAGGTCGAGGCGCCGCTGGTGGTGACCGGGCCGGGGGAGATCACCGCCAAGGACATCGACCTGCCCGCGGGCGTGGAGATCCTCAACCCGAACGTGCACGTGGCGACGCTTGAGAAGAAGACCAAGCTCGAGCTCTACATGACGATCGGTCGCGGCCGTGGGTATCGCCCTGCGGAGGAGAACAAGTCGGCCGACCAGCCGATTGGCGTGATCCCGATCGACTCGATCTTCTCGCCCGTGCGGCGTGTTGCCTACGCGGTGGAGCAGGCGCGTGTGGGTCAGAAGACTGACTTCGACAAGCTCACGCTCGACATCGAGACCGACGGCTCGATTGAGCCGCAGGCGGCGTTGCGCGAGGCGGCCGAGCTGTTGATCTCACAGCTGGCGATCTTCACCGACGCAGACCGCATCCAGGAGCTGCGTGCGGCGCCCGGTGGCCAGCTTGACGGTCACGGCCTCGCGGTAGGCGGCGCTGGCGGTGCACCCGCGGCGCTGCAGGGCGAGGAGTGGAGCATCCTGATCGAGGAGCTCGAGCTCGGAGTGCGCTCCTATAACTGCCTCAAGCGTGCCGGCATCCAGACCGTGGGCGATCTGATCTCCAAGTCAGAGGGGGAGCTCAACGCGATCCCGAACTTCGGCAAGAAGTCGATCGACGAGGTCATCGAAACGCTGGAGGCGCGAGGACTGCACCTGCGCCAGGACTGAGCGGATGTCGCGAGAGCGGTCAGCGCTCTAGACTGACCGTTCGCGGCGCACTACAAGGCGACCACACACAAGCCATGAGACACCAAAAGACACGCAACAAGCTCAGCCGTGACTCCGCGCATCGCAAGTCGCTGCTCATGAACCTCACCAAGGAGGTGCTGGAGCACGAGCGCATCAAGACGAGCGAAGCGAAGGCCAAGGCGGTGAAGCCGGAGATCGAGAAGCTGATCACGCTCGCCAAGCGCGGCGATCTGCACGCTCGTCGCCAGGCACTCTCGGCGCTGGCGCAGGATAAGTTCGCCGTGCACAAGCTGTTCGAGGAGGTCGCCCCCCGCTATGCCGAGCGTCCCGGCGGGTACACGCGCATCCTCAAGCTCGGTCCGCGTCGTAGCGACGCGACCGAGATGGTTTACCTCGAGCTGGTGTAGCGGCCACCGCGCGCGGCGTGGTTACCCGGCTGACCCTGCAGTACGACGGGACCGAGTTCTTCGGCTGGGCGTGCCAGCCGGACCAGCGCACCGTGCAGGCGGAGTTGGAGGGGGCGCTGCGCAGGATCCTCGGCGATAGCGACTCAGACGGCAAACCGCTGACGGTGACGGTAGCTGGGCGGACCGACCGCGGTGTGCACGCGTGGGGGCAGGTGGTCAGCTATCGCCACGAGGCGGTTGACCCGCAGCGACTCAACTCGCTGTTGGCGAAGGACATGGCGGTGCTTGCGTGCGAGCCGGCGGCGGACACGTTCGATGCGCGGCGCGACGCCACCAGCAGGACCTACTGCTATCGCGTGCTGGCCAGGCGCACACGCGACGTGTTCGAGCGCGGTCGCGCGCTGTGGTGGCCGCGCCCACTCGACACGGCCCTGCTGGACGAGTGCGCCAAGCTGCTGCCGGGGTGCCACGACTTCACCGCGTTTACGCCGACTGAGACCGAGCACACGCGCTTCAAGCGCAACGTGATCGGTGCACACTGGCACGAGGTTGGTGACGTGCTGGAGTTGTGGATAGAGGCAGACACGTTCCTGCGGCACATGAATAGGGTGCTGGTCGGCACGATGCTCGAAATCGCAGCCGGACGGCGTGAGCTTGCGGAGTTCGCTGAGCTGCTGGAGGGTCGACCCCGATCGCACGCCGGCGCGACCGCGTCTGCCCATGGTCTTGCGCTCGCGTCGGTGGCGTATGCACCCGCGTGAGAAGCTGGAGCACTCAGGAGCGGTCGTTGGCGGCGTGTGCTCGCGCGAGAGGCTGACACGGTGACGTGCCATTGAGGTCGGTCAACAGCCCCGGCTCTTCTGAGTATGTGTTGGTGCGTAACAACCAACACAGCACGGACCGACCGGCCGCCTATGCTGGAGGGCCATGCTGAATGTGCTTTTGACCAACGACGACGGCATCGAGGCCGACGGCCTGCAGGCGCTGCGACGCGCGCTGATCGACGTGGAGGGAGTGCGTCTCGTGACGATCGCTCCCGACGGCAATCGCTCGGCGATGGCCCGCTCGATTACGACCCGTCGCCCACTGTGGGTCGAGGAGGTGTCATTTGCCGATGGCACCGTGGGCTACGCGACCGACGGCACCCCGGTCGACTGTGTGCGCCTCGCGCGGCTTGGGCTGGTCGAGGATTTCGATGCGCAGCTGGTTGTGGCGGGCATCAACCACGGCGCGAATCTCGGCGATGACATCACCTATTCCGGCACGGTGGCCGCGGCGCTTGAGGGTGTTGTGCTGGGGCTGCCGGCGATCGCGGTCTCCCAGCAGTCGCGTGGACGCTCGCTCGATTTCCGCTATGACGGTGGCTTTGACTTCGCGGTGGCCGCGGCGTTTGTGGCGCGGCTGGTGGAGCGCATCGAGGAGCTGCCGATGCCGGTCGGCACGCTGCTCAACGTCAACGTGCCCGCGGGCGAGCCAGATGGGATCGAGGTGGCGAGCCTCGGTAAGCGCATCTACCGCGACGAGCTGAAGGTGGTGCCGGGTGACGATGGCACACCCACTCGCCAGCGCTATTGGATCTATGGCTCCGATCCCGGCTTCCACGACGAGCCGGGCACCGATCTTGCGGCCGTGGCAGAAGGGCGTATCGCGGTGACGCCGATTCACTTCGATCTGACCGACCGTCGGGGACTGGAGGCGCTGCGGGGGTTCGATCTGCACGGACTGCTGGCGCCCGCCCTCGATGGCGGGAGCGCGTGAGCAGACCGTCGAAGCAGACGCTGGCGCGCGTCGCGGAGCTGCGCTCCCAGCTGGAGCACCACGCGCATCGCTACTACGTGCTCGACGATCCCGAGATCGCCGACGACGCCTACGACGCGTTGCTGGACGAGCTGCGCGGCCTGGAGGCGGAGTTCCCGCAGCTGCGGACCCCTGACTCGCCGACACAGCGCGTCGGTGGGGAGCCGGTTGGGCGTCTGGAGAAGGTGGAGCACCTGGAGCCGATGCTGTCGCTGGGCAACGTGCGCAGCGAGGAGGAGCTGCGCGCATGGGTGGAGCGTATGAAGACGCACCTGGGACGCGAAGGGATCGTGCGCACTCGCTTTGACTACGTGGTGGAGCCAAAGGTGGACGGGCTGGCGGTGAGCCTGCTGTACCGCGACGGGGTGCTGGAGCGCGGCGCCACGCGCGGCAACGGGGAGGTGGGGGAGGACGTGACGCACAACCTGCGCACGATCGGCTCGATCCCGCTGCACATCGAGGACGCGCCGCCGCTACTGGAGGTGCGCGGCGAGGTGTACATGTCGCTCAAGGATTTCGCCGCGGTCAACGAGCGGCGCGCCGAAGAGGGGCTGTCGACGTTCATGAACCCGCGCAACTCCGCTGCTGGAGGGGTGCGCCAGCTCGATCCCGCGCTGATGGCCGAACGTCCCCTGTCGATGTGGGCCTACCAGGTGGGGGTGGCGCCGGATCTCAAATTCGACACCCACTGGGAGGCGCTTGAGTGGTTGCGCGAGCGTGGGTTTCGCGTGAACCGCGACATCCAGCGTTTGCGCAGCGAGGACGAGGTGGTCGCGCAGTGCTTGCGCTGGCAGGAGCGCCGCGGGGAGCTCGACTTCGAGATCGACGGGGTGGTGATCAAGGTGTCCGCCCTTGAGCTGCAGCGCCGGCTGGGCTCTGTGGGTCGCGACCCGCGCTGGGCGGTGGCGTGGAAGTTCCCGCCGACCACCGCGGTGACGCGGCTGAACGCGGTCATGTGGAATATCGGCAAGACAGGCGATCTGCGGCCCTACGCGATGCTTGAGCCGGTGGCGGTGGGCGGGGTGACGATCAAGCTGGCCACGCTGCACAACGAGGAGGACATCGTGCGCAAGGACATCCGCGCGGGGGAGGACGTGATCGTGTTGCGCGCCGGCGACGTGATCCCCCAGGTGGTCTCGCCTGCGCCGCACGTGGTCGAGCACAAGGACCGTCCCGCAGTGACGCGCCCGCCCGACCGTTGCCCGAGCTGTGGGACCGTGACGGTCAAGCCGAAGGACTCTGTGTTCACCAAGTGCCCCAACCGCGATTGCCCAGATCGCGCGTGGCACCTGCTCAAGCACTTCGTGGGGCGCCCGGCGATGGACATTGACGGGCTTGGCGAGAAGCAGGTTGGGCTGCTGCAGCAGGAGGGCCTGGTGAAGACCGCGGCCGATTTCTATCGCTTGCGCGAGCACCGTGAGCGACTATTGGAGCTGGAGGGCTTTGGCGAGCTTTCGGTGAGCGCGCTGCTGGATGCGCTCGAGGCCTCAAAGCAGCGCCCGTTCGCGCGCGTGCTGTTCGCGCTGGGGATCGAGGAGGTCGGTGAGGTCACCGCGCGCAATCTTGCGCTGCGCTTTCGTAACATCGTCGCGCTGAGCGACGCGAGCGTGGAGGAGATTGCCGAGACGCCGGGCATCGGCGAGAAGATGGGCTCGGCGATCCGCGCGCAGCTACACGACGAGCGCATGGAAGCCCTGATCTCCGATCTGCGTGAGATCGGGCTGCGCTTCTCAGAAGCCGGCCCCGCGCCAACCAGCGGTGTGCTGGCGGGCAAGACTGTGGTGTTGACCGGCACGCTGCCGACGCTCTCGCGCGAGCAGGCCACCGAGCGGATTCAGGCTGCAGGGGGACGTGTGACGAGCGCGGTGTCGAAGAAGACTCACTATCTGGTCGCGGGCGAGGCGTCAGGATCGAAGCTGGAGAAGGCTCGTCGCCTGCTGGTTCCGGTGCTCGATGAGGCTGGGCTGCTGGATCTGTTGGGTCAGTAGTAAGCCGAATACTGTCCGCTCGATTGCATGCAATTCGCTACAGGAAGGTGCGGCGATGTGGTCGTCGCAAACGATTGACACTCGTTCTTTCGGAGTGACCCTCCGGATGGGTTCGACTCCCACACCTTCCGCCATAGTGGATAGGTGATGTGGGGTAGGTAGCAATCGTCATGCACCTGTTGCTCCTACGCATGAAAGTCAAGTGCAGTTTGTGGGCGCTGTTGCTTGCCAGTCGGCGATGAGTCGGCGGTACGCGTGCTCGGCTTGTTCTGTGTGCGCGCGCTCTTGGGCGAGACGGTCGGCTG
>JBAWFB010000032.1:0-17099 GCA_049591495.1 Solirubrobacteraceae bacterium | reverse complement strand
CAGCCGACCGTCTCGCCCAAGAGCGCGCGCACACAGAACAAGCCGAGCACGCGTACCGCCGACTCATCGCCGACTGGCAAGCAACAGCGCCCACAAACTGCACTTGACTTTCATGCGTAGGAGCAACGTGAGCCATGGCGTGGCAACGGCGTCTGCGGATGACCTGAAAATGGCCGGGCTGTGACCGGGGTTCAGCGAGGTGGCTATCAGCGCTCGTGGGGCAGTCGCTCGGCGCAGGCGAGATCTATAAGGCAGGTACTTCGAGAGCATCGGCGATCTTGAGAATGTTGGCAAGCTAGACGCTGCACTTGGCATCGCCGTAGTAGCCACGATTCGGACTGATCCCGAGTAGACCATCTCCACCACCTCCACCTAGTTGACATTGTGGCTCATATGGTCTAGCGTGATGTGAGGAAAGGAGCACAGATGGCCCAACTCATGCAGGTCCGACAGGTCGCCCGCGCGCTTGGGGTTCACGAGAACACCGTGCGACGCTGGGAGGAACGAGGCTTGCTGCACGCTGTCCGGCTGCCGAGCGGCGTTCGGCGCTTTCGCCCCGAGGATGTCGAGTCGGTACGCGAGCAGATGTTCAGCGGGTTCGCGCCATTGCGAGCCGACGGTGACATTGCGCCCGCACGTGCCCACTCCATTGACTGAGCCAGACGACCGCCGCACCTCGGATTAAGCTTCGCCACCCTGCGCACAGCGCGAGGACGCAATGGGACCTGGCGAGCATCGACCACACGACGAGGAGTACTGGCAGCGCCCGTGGGCGCGAGCGCTGTTCGCTGGCGATCTCTTCGAGGCCATCCCCTTCGGCGATCAACCCACCGTCATCTACACCACCGAGGCGGCCGACGCGGCGAGCAAGCACTTCCTCGGCGAGGTCGCGTTCGGCTACGGCCTGCTCATCACGCCCACATGCGACATGGCCGAGCAACACAGTACGGGCCAGGTCGCACACCCCTACCGCGTGCTGGTGCCGGTTGTGCCGCTCGATCTCGTGGTTCAGCAGACAGCGGCGATCGAGCAGAGCATCGGCCTCCTGCGCAGCCGCGACGCGATTACCGCCTACATGTACCTACCGTCCCTACCTGGCCTCTTCGAGAGCGAGCAGGTTACCTGCCTCTTCCGCCCGACACTCGTCTCGGACGAGCTGCTGCGCGATCCACCCCGCCGCGTCGCGCAGCTTCAGCCGCACGCTCGCCGGCACCTGAAGATCAAGCTCGCCGCCTACTGGGCCCGAGCAGCCCTCAACCCCGACGATCTGCCGCTGCACGAGCGCGACGAAGCAGACCTCCTCGCCAGCACTTGGCCACCGAGCGTCTACGACTCGTCGAGCGTGGCTAGCCCAGGCACCGAAGAGGCCGGCCCAGGCAAGATGTAGCTCTTCTCATCGACAGCGATGCTGATCGTGGTCGTCAATAGACCGGGGGGCCAGTGACTGTCGAGTCGCAATCGACAAATTCGATTGCCGCTCACACCTCCTCGTGGTCACTTATGGCATGACTTCCTACCTAACCGTGCGCGAGGTGGCCGCGATGGCACGCTGCGAGCACAAGTCGGTGCGGCGCGCTATAGCAGCAGGCAAGCTGTGCGCATTTCAGCCGACAAACAAGCTGCTGATTCGAGAAGACGATGCCTACGCCTGGATCGAGAGTCGGCCAGTAGCGGCCGACTCGACTCCCAACCTACGGGCCGCCCCTGATCGTCGCCGTCCGACGCCACGGGCCGGTAGCGTTGTTGAGCTGCGTGAGATCGAGCGGAAGGTGGCGAGGGCATGAGCATCCACAAGCGAGACGACCGCCAAAGTCAATATGAGGTGCGCTGGCGCGAGGGCGGCCGACAGCGCACGAGATCGTTCGCGAAGAAGGGCGACGCCCAGGCGTTTGAGCTCGACGTGAAGCGTCGGCGCCAGCTCGGGCCGCTGGCAGCAGGCGTCATCCAGAGCCGGGTTACGCTCGCCGAGTTCGTCAGGGATGAATGGTGGCCGCGGTATGCCGTTCCCAACCTGAAGGAGTCCACTCGCCGCCGTTACCTGGAGGTGTGGGGAACACACCTGCTGCCGCGCCTCGGCGACTATCAGCTGCGGGAGATCACGCCCGCGCTCGTAGAGGACCTGTGCGCTCAGTTTCGAGCGGCCGATGTCGGCGTGCAGACCCAGCGCAAGGCGGTGATGATGCTGCAAGGGATTCTGCGCCGCGCTGTCGTGCGCGGACTCATCCCAAGCAACCCGGTTAGCGTCGTGGACAAGCCGCGTCAGCCCCCTACGAAGCGTCCACAGCCGCTTGCGCCGCTGATCGTCGAGACGATTCGCACGGGCCTCTCACAACGAGACGCCACACTCACATCGCTACTCGCATACGGCGGCCTACGCCCCGACGAGGCGACGGGCACCCGATGGGACGATCTCGGTGAACGCATCCTCTACGTTCACGCCAGCAAGACCGAGAAGGATCGGGTGGTTGACGTTCTCGCACCGCTGGCGCAGGATTTGGCGGAATGGCGCCTAGCGCAGGGACGGCCCTCTGGTAGCGCGCTGATCTTCCCACGCCGAGGCGGCAAGGAGTGGCAGCTGCACGACTGGCAGAACTGGCGCCGGCGTATCTACCAGTCTGCGGCGACGGCCGCCGGCGTGACCGGAGACATGCGTCCCTATCGACTTCGGGGGTCGTTTGTCTCGTTGCTTCTGTGGGAGGGCCGATCTCTGACCTACGTCGCCGAGCAGGCGGGGCACTCGGTCGCGACCCTCGCCAACCACTATGCCGGCGTGTTGCGAGAACTGGAAGGCCAACCAAGGACATCGGCCGCTGACGCGATCCGGGCTGCGCGCGACCAGCAGGGATGTTCGCTAGATGTGCGCCAAGCGTGACGACCGCCGTGTCTCTCATTTCGGGCGCGAGCCGGTGAAACGCCCGAGGAGAGCGTCAGCCGGGCTCAGGTTCGCCGCCCGGTAGCGGAAGGAACTGTTGAGCAATCTCGGTGGCGTCGCGATCGTTGTCGAGCGCCGTCAGTATCCGCCCACGCTTCACATAGCCCCCGCAGCGTGCGAACTTAAGGAACTCATTGATCGCGCCTCGCACGTCCCACGCAACGGTCTGAACGAGATCGTCATCGACCAGCGGTGGCTCTCCGCCGTGCACCGCTACCGATCGGATCTCGTCGTAGACGAGGTAGAAGCGCAGCGGGTGAGCGAAGTTTCCTCTCGTGCGATGGGACAGGACCGCCCGGCGGATCGCTAGTTGGCGTCCCTTGAGCTTCTCCGACTTGCGCCCGAGGATGGTCTCCAGCGCAAAGGTCAGGAGCAGGATCTCCATCAGCGGATCGACGGCGAGCTGGGACTGCTCGAACCACTCCAGTGCACGGCGGGCGCATCTTTCCACCTCAGTCCCTCCGGTGAGCGGGAGCGCGGCGACTGGCAGCGCAGCGACACTCTCAAGCCCGGCCAGATCGAGCTCGAACCCCCAGCCCTCCTCCGGTCCGACCTTGAATCCGCTCAGGCCATCACTGAACCAGTAAGCCGAGCCCAGCCGGAAACGGAGCTGGCGATCAACAACGGAATGACTCTCGCGCAATCCTGCCCTGAGAAGGCGGAGCGCATGCCTGGCGACCTCGGCGGCTCGCTCGCTCATCGCACTCCGGTTGGTGCCTTCGCACTCAACGGCGATCACCGATGCCATCGACGGATGACGATCCGGCCCGACTATCGCTGACCGATGCGCCTCCGCTATCGGGATCAGCCGGGCGTTCTGAAAGAGCAAGTCCTCGGCGACCGCTAGATGCAGCACGGGATAAAAGCAGGTGAGCTGTTCGGGCTCGCGTGCGTAGCGCGCAATGAACCCGTCAACGTGACCCTCCTTCCGCTGTAGCGATGCCAAGCACACGAACCGCCACATGGCGTCCTCTCGTTCCCGCCTCTCCATGTACTCGAAGCGCAGATCCCCCGGCAACAGGGCCTGCAGATCTTCGAGCGCCGCGGCCTCATCACCAGACAGGTGCAGCCCTGTGGCCTCATCCGTCGCCAGGTCGTCAGGGATTCGGCCCGTGTGCACGAACTTCGCCGGCACCGCCGCCGGCGGCAGCCGGACGAGCTTTTGCAATCCCTTGAGCGAATCCTCAACAAGCGGCATGACAACCATCCTGGCTCAAGACGCTCCGCCGAGGCGATCCGCAATGTTCGCAAGTCGGAGAGATGTTCGCCAGATGTTCGCCAAGGGCAGATCTTGATTGACGACAATACTCTCATCGCAAACAAAAAGCCCGTAACCAAAGGCTCTTTGACCTACATGGGCGATACTGGGCTCGAACCAGTGACCTCCGCCTTGTCGAGGCGGCGCTCTCCCAGCTGAGCTAATCGCCCTGGGAACAGGACTAGCCTATCAACGGCGACCGCTGGGGGATCGCAAGACAGCGCTCCCCCAGAGTCGACGGACTACCAGCGAGACCGCCGCCCGGCAACCCCAAAGTCACCCGAGCGGCGACGCCCAAGCTCCCGGGTCAAGGCACGATCACAACCCGGCCTTCCTGTTCCCCACCAGTCTGTTCCCCACCAGCCGAACCGGCGCCTTCCGTGCCGACCCCGCCGGCTGCTTCCGATTCGGCACCAGAGCCCGATTCGGGGCCGTAGGGACCAACTTCACGACCTTCGCTCTGGCCAGCCCCGGCGGTTCCATACGGGCTCTCGCTTTCCGATGGAGCTTCCGTCCCATAGGGCGAAGATTCGCGCCCGGGCGATCCCTGTACGCTCGATCCGCCTTCGGCTTGCTCCTGGCTCGAGGTCCCACCGCCGGACTCGATTGTCTTGATGACTTCGGAGACGGTGTTGGAGGAGATCGCAAAGCCCACGCCAGTGCTACCCGGTTGTGAGCCAGCGCTACTTGCCGCGTCACTTGCGATCTGTGAGTTGACCCCGATCACGTCGCCTTCGGCATTCAGCAGCGGACCACCGGAGTTGCCTGGGTTGAGCGCTGCGTCAGTCTGGATCGCCCCCTTGATGGCGGCTCCGTCGGGCGCGGCGATTTCACGTCCCAGCGCTGACACGATGCCCTTCGTGAGGGTCTCATCCAGACCGTAGGGGTTACCGATCGCGTATACCGAGTCCCCCACCTCCACAGAGCTCGAGCTGACCAGCTTCAGCGGCTCGAGTCCAAGGCCCGAGGGATTGACCTTGATCAACGCCAGATCGCTGTTGGCGTCCGCACCGACAACCGTCGCTGTGCGACTTAGATTCGAAGACTTGCCAGGGCTCACGGTTAGGCTGGTGCCTTCGGATATCACGTGGTTGTTAGTGAGGATCAGGCCTTCGTTGTTGAGCACGATCCCAGTACCGGTGTCCCCACCATCAGCCGTGATGGCCTTGATCGAGACGATACCGGAGGAGTCCCGCTGGTAGATCTGAGTGGCGGTTGGGGTGGTTGTTGAGACCTCCCGTCTGGTGCCAGCCGTTGAGGACGCCGCGGAGGAGACGCTTGCGCTGCCGGTGGCCTGGCTGCTGGCCCTTCGGCCGCTCGAACCACCACTGATGAGAAAGATCGCACTGGCGAGGACCGCTCCAATGAGTCCTGCGGCGGTCATGGGTAGAAAGACACGTTTCACGAGATACCTCCGAGGTCGGGGTATCAGTGTGCGCATCGTTCATCTACGGGCTCTAACGTGCGCCGAAATTGTCGCTAATGACACTTGAAATGATTGATAACGAGACCCGAAACCACCGATAAGTGGGCTCACCGTCCGCGGCCGGCTGGCCGTTACACGCCAAGGCGAGCAAGAAACGCCCTGAGCCGCTGGTCATACAGTTGCGGATCGACGTTCCAGGCCTCGGTGTGACCAGCCTTGGGCACACGGTAATAGGTGACCCAGCCGGGTAGCTCCTTGGCGAACGCGTCGCTTGAGGAGATCGGCACGAGTTCGTCGTTGGTGCCGTGGAACAGCAGGATCGGCAGGTGAAAGTCGCGGGCATGCTGGAGCGCGTCGAGACTGTTCCAGTTGGCGTCGATCCGCGCCCCGATCATCCACTCGACGGGCAGCGCTGCGAATGACGGCAGTCCCATCTCGCTCGCGTTGAAGGATAGGATCGCCTTCCAATCGAGCGCTGGAGCGTCGAGCACAAGCCCGGCTACACGTCGCGCGAGCGAGGAGCGCTCCATGAACTGACTGACGATCGCGCCACCCATCGAATAGCCGACAAGGACCAGCCGCTGGGCTCCGTGGGAGAACGCGTAGCGAACGGCGGACTGCAGGTCGAGCCACTCGCTCAGGCCCATGTGGTGCAAGCCGTCCGGACTCGCCGGTGCGCCGACATCTCCGCGATAGGTGATCAGTAGAGCAGGCAACCCGTCGGCGTGCAGAGCTGGGGTGATGCGCAGGTCGTCTTCGCGGTCACCGTTGATGCCGTGAACGACGATCGCCCAAGTGCGGCTATGTGCGGGTATCAGCCACGCTGGCATCGCCCCGAGTTCACTGGGAACCTCCACTTCGGTGAATGGCAGTCCAAGCGCCTGGCGAGGATTGCCCTTGTAGACATTGGGGTCAAGCCCGACTTTCATCCCCACCAAGAGCGCGCCGCGCACCGCGCTGAGGCGCCGCGTGACCGTGTGGGGGTCACTGCTGAGCACTTCTCCGACGATCGCGTGCCCGGTGTGCCATTCGAGACCATAAACACCTGGGCGCAGCGTCTCTTTCGATCGCGACAGTACCGCCCTGCCTGGGGCGAGCCCGTCCAGCGTGACATCGAGAGGCCAGGACGAATGCTCGGGAACCACGACCAAGGATGAGAAGTACCAGCTCGCCCCGACCGCCGCAGCGAGCAGAACGAGCACCACGAGCAGGCCCCCGAGCAGCAGCGACCGCCGGTGCCGGCGAGGCCACGACCGGCTGCTTTTCGCGGTCGCCGCAGGTGAGACGCTCACGCCGGAGGAGACTACCAACAGCACCCGGCAGGCTCAGCCGTCGGCATCGGCAAGTTGAAGGGATACTCGGCAAGCGAACAGCGCGTTGCACAGCGCAATCCGGAAGCCAACGCGATCGAGCGCTTCTTAGATCTCAGTGGCCCTTCTGTACTCGACGCGGTGACTTGCCGGGCTGCACGAGTACCCGCGAGCTGGGGTGTTGAGCGGCGAGGTCGAACACCCTTTGACTGGCATCGCCAGCTGAGAGCGTTCGATAGCCGAGCAGTTCCGTTTCATAGATGGCGGGGTCACCCGGCAGCGCAAGGTTGATCAGGCGCGTGTAGACGGGCAAGAATGTGTGGGGGTCCACGAGCACGTAGTAGCGGGTCCCGTCTTCGCGTGCGCGGGCCTTGGCCCCGGCAGCGCCTTCTTCGATCTTCCACAAGGAGCGCCCGCCGCGGCGCTGGTGCCCAACGACGCGCATCTGACCCGCGCGATAGAGCGAGCGAAAGCGCTGCGCCCATGCTTCGCCGACAAGGCCCTCACCGGCGAAGCCCATCCGCTGCTCATCGGGATGAAACGACCGGTACCAGGCGATGCGGTGGACGGTATTCGGCTGATGCGAGCCATTCCAAGGCAGCAGGCTAGACCCGCGCGTGTTGCTCCACGCTTCCCACACCCGCGGCGTGTACACCACGTCAAGGATCTTCGGGTTACTCGCGGGGATGTGGGAGCCAGTGACCGTGGTCAGACCCCGCTTGAACTGCAACCCAGAATCGCTCCATTCGCGCAGGCGCTCGGTTCGCTCCCGACCGGCCCCGCTGTAACTGCGGGTGAGTGTCACAGTTTCGACTATCCCCGGCTTCGGCATGGTGGCGGCGTACACGGCCGCCAAAACATTCAAGCCGGGACCGGGAGAGCCCGCGCTGAGCAGCACGCCCGCGACGCTCACAAGAACGGCCAACAGCAGTCCGCCGAAAGCAGGTCGAACCCAGCGCACGCGACCTCCCAGCACGCGCCCGCGCTCGCCCGTGCGCACAAACCGGCGCTCGGCAGAACCCGGCGCTTGCTCGCGCTCGGCTTCGGCTTCGATTCGGCGCCGCAAAGCCTCGGGCGAGTCAACCGGCGGCGGCTGGGGGACGGGGTTGGCAGCGACAAGGAGCGCCATCGGATCGTCGTTCATCGGGAAACCTCCATCGAGACCGTGGAGCACATGGGCGCGTCATCGACCGCGCGCTCAAGGGCATGGGATAGACGCCGCCGCGCACGCAAGAGACGCACGCGAACGGTGGCTGGCTTGACTTCGAGCACCAGCGCCGCCTGAGACGGGGTGAGACCCTCCCAGGCGATCAACAGCAAAAGCTCCCGGTCGGACTCGCTCAGGCGCGCCAGTGCCCCACTCAGAGCACCATTCTCACTCGCCGACGTTCCCGGCCCGATCTCAGTGTCTGCCGTCGCCGAGATGGGCGAATGCGCGGCAACACGGTCCGCCAACGCGGCGCGCCGGAGCTCGGAGCGCCGCTGCGTCGAGAGAACTCGCCGAGCGACAGCGAGCAGCCACGGCAGCGCCTCGGCAGGGATCTCCTCCAGGCGCCGCCAGCAAACGACGAACACCTCCGCGACGACGTCATCGGCCAACGAAGCGTTCGAGCGCCGCAGCGCGTAGGCCTTGACCGTAGGGGCGTGCCGCGCGTAGAGCAACTCGAACATGACTCTTCTCTGCACACTGGTGTTATGGCCGGCCAGAGGTCGAGCGTTACATATCTCCCCTTCCTAGTCCTGACCGCGTTGGCCGGCGGCAACCAGCACGGCTACGGGATCATCACTGACGTTGAGCGGATATCGGACGGACGCGTGCGACTGCGTGCCGGCACCTTGTATGCAGCCGTGGACCGGCTATGCGCCGACCGCCTGATCGAGGTGGACCACGGAACGATTCTCTGCGCCTGCGGCTCGACTCAGCCGGCGGCTGTCCGATCTAGCTCGTCGCCGAGCGCTCGAACGCGACGGTCGATCTCATCGCGCGTCGTGCGGACCTCAGCAAGCCGACGGCCCTTCGGATCGGGCAGCTTCCAATCCAGATAGCGCTTGCCGGGGACGTATGGGCATTGGTCGCCGCAGCCCATTGTCACGATTAGATCTGCCTGCTCGGCGAGCTCGCGCGTGAGCAGTTGTGGCGTGCGATCGGATAGGTCGATGTCGAGCTCGCGCATGACCTCGATGACCTCGGGATGAACGTGCTCGGCCGGTGTAGTGCCGGCAGACAGGCCATGGTGGCGGCCGTCAGTGGCGCGCTCGAACAGTGCTTGGCTCATCTGCGAGCGGCCGGCGTTGTGCAGACAGACGAACAGGACGGTTGCCATCGTCAGCGCCTAGCTAGCTGGGGAGCGGTTGGCTGATCTGACCATCTGCGTTCGGTTGCTGTTGGTGGTGCGGCATGACGGCTTCTGCTGCGTCGGCTGGCGTTATGTCGGGGTAGAGCGCCCTGATAACGAGGATCGCCAAGGCGCCGCCGAGGAGCTGCGCGAGGATGAAGCCGGGCACAGACGCAGGCGCGATGCCGGCGAAGGTGTTGGACAATGTGCGGCCCACACTGATCGCGGGGTTGGCGAAGCTGGCGGAGCTCGTGAAGAAGTAGGCGGCGCCGATGTAGGCGCCGACGGCGGCTGGCGCCACGCTGTTGCGTCGTGTGCGGGCCAGCGAGAAGATCACCAGCAGTAGGCCAGAGGTGGCGATGACCTCTGAGAACAGGTGCGCAGGCGAGGCGCGGTGGTGAGTTGAGATGCTGACGGCCGCCAGGGAGAACATGCCGTTGGCGGTGATCGCACCGAGAACGCAGCCGGCTACCTGCGCGGGTATGTAAGCGAGCGCGTCCCGCCAGCGAAGCCCGCCGAAGGTTGCATCGGCGAGCGAGACGACCGGGTTGAAATGCCCGCCCGAGACCGGGCCGAACATGAGGATGATCGTAAACAACCCTGCCGCGGTGGCGGCGGCGTTCTCGAATAGCTGAAGTCCGACATCGCCCGGCGAGAGGGTCTGCGCCGCGATCCCCGAGCCGATCACGAGTGCGGTCAGGAATGCCGAGCCAAGCAGCTCTGCAAACAAACGGCGGACGATGGGGGCCTCCATGCGGAGATCGTATTACATCGACAGACGTGAGTCTTATTGATATAAGTAGATTGATGTCCGTCGATTTGGAGCTGGCCCCGAAGCAGAAGCGAGCGGCTGGCGAGCGCTGCTGTGAGCCGGTCGTCTATCCCGACGTGCAGCGCGACCACGCGATCCGCATGGCTGAGGTCGCCAAGGCCCTCGGCGACCCGATCCGCCTCCAGCTCGTAGACGTGCTGCGCAATCACGCCGGGAAGGTCTGCGTTTGCGAGCTCGTGCCGCTGTTCGACATCTCACAGCCCACCCTCAGCCACCACCTGAACAAGCTCCGGGCTGCCGGGATCGTGGACTCCGAGCGCCGCGGCCTATGGGCTTACTACTACGTCTTGCCCGGCGCACTCGAGGAGCTGTCGGCGTGGCTGAACTGACGGCGGCATATCAGCGCGGGGAGAACCTTCTCTCAGAGCATCATCCTCAAGTAGCAGGCAACTGGGCGCAAGATCATCCTCTGGATCGTTGCGGCGTCTCGCTGCGATTTGTAGCCTCGTGACACTGATGTTCTGGACGGCGATCTCCCTCCGAACAACGTTGTCCTTGCTCGGGTGGATGCGATGAGTACAGGGATCGCGCAGGCGCCCCGGACCGGCGTTGACTGGCGTCGTGCCGAGTTCGTTCTGACGCTGCTCGCGTTCGTGGGGTTCGTGACGCTGCCAATCCGCATCACGACCATCTACGGCGGCCTGCCAGCCCACCCCCTGTTCGTCCACGTCCCGGTGGTCCTGATCCCAACGACTGTCCTCGCGGCAGTCGTGTTCATGGTCAAGCCGCAGTGGCTCTCGCGTTACGGGATCGCACTGGTCGTGGTGTCGATCGTCGCGATGAGCTCGATCTTCCTCACGATGCAGGCCGGCGCCGCGCTACGGGCCGAACTGAACCTGCAAGGCGAAGCCGCCAAATTGATCTCTGAACACTCGCAGGCCGCGCACATCCTCGCCTACGTCTACGTGCTCTTCACGGCGGCCCTGATCGTCACATTCGCCGCACAGCGGATCTCTGGCGGCATGCCGACCGGTCTTGGCATCGTGGACGGCCTACTGTCCTCTCGGTCGGTGTTCGTGACACTGCGAGTCGTGCTCGCGCTGATCTCGATCGGCGCCGGCTACATGGTCTTCCGCACCGGCGACCTCGGCGCGAAGGCCGTGTGGCAGGGACGCCTGCAGGCAGCCCACCACCATGGTTTCCCGGACGGCCCAGGCGGACCCCAGCCTCCCTTCCCGCCGGGCGCCAGTCCCTGACAGCTAAGCGACAACGCGGCGTAGAGGCGACGACCGGAATCGAACCGGTGTAGACGGCTTTGCAGGCCGCTGCGTAGCCACTCCGCCACGTCGCCCAGACCGCACTTAGCCTAGCGATCTGGAGGCCACACAGCCAACCTGTCGCTTCCCGTCTCCGGCAGTCGCCTACACGAGACGAGTACCGCTGGGACTCGCGGGCCCGACCACGACCGCCGCCCTACTCACTCAAACCCCTCCGGCAGCCCAATCGTGGCGGCCTCGAAGCCAAAATCCTCGACATAGTGGGAATGAACCTCGCGCCACGCCCCCATTTCATCGCGGGCGCCCCCCTCCCCACGCAGGTTGGCCTCGAGTGCATCCAGGCACGTGTGCCAGCCCGCTCCGTCGCGCGCCGCCTTCCCCTGCTGGTCCAGCGTGTCCAGCAACGTCAGCTCGGTGCCCTCATCCACCGGCCGAAGCTCCAACCGTACGATGTCTGGGCCCCACCGCAATTCGATCAGAGACTGCGGCTCGTAGGCCAGCATCTCCCCATCGAACGGCGGTGCCTGACCCTGCGGAAATGAGAAGCGCAGGTGCGCTCCAGCGACACGCTCGCCCTCGATCGTGGTCGGAAACCAGTGGGCCAGCTGAGCGGGCTCGGTGATCGCCCGCCACACCTTCTCGGGTGGGTGACTCAGCACGCGTATGAAACGTAGCCGCCAGCGTCCGTCGTCGAGTTGCTCCAAAGTTCCATACACGGCCGGCTCCTTGTCGCGGATCCTTTGTGCCACTCGCCCTGCGGCCCAAGCATGCTATTGAAGCAGCTTCACATCTTCTGCAAGCTCAGCTCGACACTTCTTCGCATCGTTCAATGCGACCTTCGCCGCCGTCTTCGCGGCGTCGGGAGTTCCTTAAACAGATTGGCACCCGCGCAGCCGGGTAGCTAGACCTCACCCATGGTCGTGCCTGCACAGCTTGCAATTCAGAGCGCGTCGATCGTCGACACCCGTGGCAATGAGAACCTGCCCTTCCTCGAAGATCGACCTGCACGATGATGGTGCATTCCCCAAACGGCCCGAGCGAGAGGGGGTCGATGTTCGCGACCATCCTCGAGCTCGAGTTGAAGCGCAACCTGCATGCCCCCGCAATCGCGCGCGCCGCCGTGATTGGGCACTGCGACGATTTTGACCTCACGCCGTCCGGGTGCCACACGCTTGTGCTGCTCGTTTCAGAGCTCGTCAGTAACGCGGTTCTGCATTCCAGCGGCCCGGCCGCGGCTCCTATTCTGCTCACAGCGGGAATGGTCAAGGACGCCGTGCAAGTCACCGGGACCGACGCTGGCGAGGGATTCGCTCCCCACCCGTGTCGGCCTGGGACGGCTCGTGGAGGCTACGGCCTGTACTTGGTGGACAAGTCGGCGCGCACATGGGGAGTCGACCGCGTGACCGGCGGAACCCGGGTGTGGTTCGAGCTTCCCAGGACCGCGTGACCGGCGTGAGAACACCAACTTCGTTTCGCCGTTGTGGGGCCGGGTAGGTACAGCATGCAACCGGCCGCACAGCGGATCTCCAAGAAAGTGACAAGCGATGAGTGTTGACCCTCGTTATGAGCAGCAGGAGACCGACATGGCCGCCACTGAAGCCGCCTCGATCGGCGGCCTGGCCGGGGACGAGGGGCTCGACCCTGCGGAGCGCCCGGTCAAGGAGGCCGGCGGGGGCGAGGCCGAGGGCTTCGAGGAAGCGGAGGCCGCGTTGATCGACCATACCTCCCATGGCGATCAACGCCCGGCCCACACGATCCTTCGCGATCGGGGCAGAAGCGAGGAGGAGAACTCGAGACGGGAGGACGCCGAAGCCGACCATGAGTGCAGCAGCGAGATCGGCGCGACGAGCCGTCTGAGCGAATTTGACGGGCGCTAACCCGTGCTCATCGCCAGTTGCTGAGCGTCTAGCTCCTCGCCGGTTGGAGTGGTCAAACGCGCGGCGAGCGGGAGGCCCAGCAGCGACACGGCAGCCATCGCCAGGAACGCGGCGAGCGGATGATGAACCAGTGCCTGCACCAACAGCGCGACGACAAGCCCCCCGAGATTGCCGGCCATCCACACGATCGCTCCAGCGGTGCCCGCTGCCGATCCGGCCAGACGCTCGGTGGCGGTGAGGATTACCGGCAGGGCAGGCAGCAGGAACAGTCCCATAACCACGATCACCGCCGCGCGTGCGCCAAGCCACGGAATCACACCCAGGGCCACGCAGCCCACGCATCCAACCACCACCGCGCTGCGCATGAAGCCCCGCTCGATGCCCCTGCTGGCAACCATCGGCGGCAGCACAGCACAGCCAATCACCCCGGCAATCACCATCCCGACGAGCAGCGCGCCCGCAGCTGTTTCCGAGACCCCCGCGGGGTGCAGCAGCGTCTGCAGCCAGGTTGCCAGCGCCACGAATATGCCGAAGCCGACGAACACCAGCCCGCAAAGCGTGCGCATCGACGGCACCGCCCACAGCGCGTGCGCGGCGTTGCCGGCGATCGCGGCGTGCTCGGTGCTCCGCTGACCGGGGCGACGCAGTGTGACGGCGAGGGCGATGGCCGGCAGCACCGCCAGCACTGCCTCGACGACCAGTAGTCGCTGAAGGTGCCCGTGCGCTCCCAAGGTGGGGCCCAGCAACAGAGCTATCAGCATCCCCACGAAACCGCCGGCGGACCCCACCGCGATGCCCGCCGGGCGCTGCTCGAGTGGGAGATACTCCCCCGCGAGCTTGCTCACCGCGCTCAGCACCACCGGCTGTGCAACCGCGACTACGACCTGTCCGGCCATCACCCATGCGAACGTGTCGCCTCCGAGACGTAGCAGCCCGCCGACGGCGACCAGCGCGCCTCCCGCCGCCAGCATGGGACGAAACCAGCGATCCAGCAGGATCCCCGCGGGTATCGCCAGCGCCACGTAGAGCAGCGGGAAGATCTCCGCGAGCCACCCCACCGCGCCGACCGACACGCCATAGTGTCGAGCGGTCTCTGTGGTGATCGCCGCAAATGTCAGCCACAGCACCTGCGTCGCTGCGCACACCAAGCTGTAGGCGACGATCACGCTCCAGCCTCCCGTCCGTCTCACCTGTGCACACTCCGGGGAATCATCTGTCTATTTGACGCTCGCCAATGCCCGCGTGAGCGTCTGCTGTGTTTGCGGGCCGCGCAACGCGGCGCGCACCGTCCCGGCGCTGTCGATCACAAAGGTGGTGGGCAGACCGCTGAGTCCGTATTCCGCCCCAACTGTGCCTTGCGAGTCACGTAGGTTTGGGAACGTCCATCCGTGCTGCTTGATGAACGCACGTGCTTTGGAGAGCGACGGGTCGCTCCAGTTGATCCCAACCAGTGTGGCGCGGCCGTCCAAATCGCGCGAGAACCGCTCGAGCGCAGGCGCCTCTTCTCCGCAGGGCCCGCACCAGCTCGCCCAAAACGTGACGAGCACCGGGCGACCGTGCAGCGCGCTCAGCGTGACCGGCTCCCCAGAGAGCTGTTCGCGCGGCAGAGGCGGGGCGGGGCGCCCATCGCTGCTGCTGCTGCCGGCGAGCCCAACCACCACAAACGCCACGAGGATCGCCGCTGCCACCACGCAGATCAGCAGTGTGCGCAGCGGTGCTCGCGAACCCTTCATCGGTCAGCCAACTATACGGTCGGACCCCGATGCGGTGGCGTCGGATGCCACAAGACACAGATCGACCCGCTCGGTGGCGGGCCGATCCGGGGAGGGATTGAGGGAGGAACGATGCCCTCACAAGAGTGTTGCCCGAAGCAGCCGATGTCAAACACCGATGCGGTTGGTCACACTCAGCTTGGGCTGAGCAGCGACTTGACGCTGCCACCGCGAGCGTCGTGCACGCGCATGGCGTTCTTTACGCTGTAGAGGTGGGTGTCGGCGCGCGCGACACACTCACCAAGAGTCTCTCCAGGCAACCATTCGCCGATCCCAACCGACCAGGTGACCGGCGGGTCTTCGACGCGCAGACGGTCCAACACGGCGACGGCGTCCTGTGGTGAGGTGGCGGGCAGCAACAACACGAACTCGTCGCCCCCGTGGCGAGCAAGGATGTCGCCGGTGCGCAGACGCTCGCTCCAGGCGTGGCCGAGGTCGGCCAGCACTCGATCGCCCATGACGTGGCCACGGCGATCGTTGATCTGCTTGAAGCCGTCGAGGTCAAGCAGAGCCAGCGTTAGCGGATTGCCGCTGCGTTGAGCGATCGCGTGCTCGCGGTTGGCAACCGCGAGAAATCCGTTGCGGTTGAGCAGACCCGTGAGCGGGTCCGTGTCGGCTTGGCGGCGCAGGCTCTCGCTGAGATGCCCGAGCACCAGGCAGATCGACCAGATCGTGACGGTCACGATCACCCAGTAGATGGCGACGTGGGACATGCCGCCCCACAACAGGCCCACGCCGAAGCCGACTGAGATCAACAGGCCTTGGGCTATCACCGCGCGACGTGGAAAGAAATGAGCCGAGTAGATCGCGATCCAAGGGTAGGAAAAGGCCGCGATCATCATCCCTCCGTGGGTGTCGGCGTGGGCAACCACACAGCTGGTCACAATCGATCCGCAGCCCGCGAGCAGCTCGAAGCCGAACGTGGGAATACGCCGTGCAAACAGCCAGACACCCACAGCGCCGACGAATGCAAGCGCTCCTGCGACGCCGATCAGCGCAGACGGCTCGGTGGCGCTGATCGGGAAGGCCACGACCGCCACACACACGAGCCCCTTGAACAGGAATAGGAGTGCAAGCGCCCAGGCCATCGACGGCCGGCGCGCGACGATGCGACGCGCGAGCGAGCTCAGCAACACAGATCCCACAGGGGCCTGCGACGAGGGGTTTGCGAGGAGGCTCGCTCCTCCTAGGAGCGACTGAGATGAGTTGTCTGGCATCGCTTGTCTATCTCTTCGGATCCGATCACCCAGCGCTTGAGCGTGGGGGATTGTCCGACAACGATCCTTGCCGCCTCGAACATCGGGCGGCGCGCTACCCTGAACCGTGGTGTTGCTGTTCAAACCACGCGCAACCAACATCGTCGAGGCCGACCAGGCGCTGCCGGGACGCGAGCAGTCGATGACGGTGGCCGATCGCCATGTCGTGCTCGGCACGCCGCTGCGGGTGGATCTCAATGCGCTTCCAGCAGGGGTGCAGATCGCCGTGTTCGGCATGGGCTGCTTTTGGGGCGCCGAGCGGATCTTCTGGCAAGCGCCCGGTGTGTATACAACTGCTGTTGGCTATGCGGGCGGGCACACTCCCAACCCGACCTACGAGGAGGTGTGCAGCGGTCGCACCGGCCACGCCGAGGTGGTGCTGGTGGCGTTCGACTCGACCGCCACCAGTTTCGAGGAGATGTTGAGACTTTTTTGGGAGGGCCACGACCCCACGCAGAGCATGCGCCAGGGCAACGACGTGGGCACCCAGTACCGCTCGATCATCCTGTGCGCAGACGAGTCCCAGCAGCGCATCGCGGAAGCATCGCGGGATGCCTACCAGCGTGTGCTCACGGCCAGTGGCCACGGCGAGATCACAACCGAAATCCTGCCGGCCGGGCCCTTCTACTATGCCGAGGACTACCACCAGCAGTACCTCGAGAAGAACCCCGGCGGCTATTGCGGTCTCGGCGGCACGGGCGTGGCCTGCCCGGTCGGGCTGATCCAGGCAAGCTGACACGTCCCTACCGCTGGGTGTTTTGGGAAGGGGACCCCTGACGGGGTCCGTCTGTTCGTTCTTGCGATATTCGGTGGGCGCGGCACAAAAGCTGATCGGCACCGCGATTCAAGCGTTAACAGCCGCGACCCCGCCGAAGCGGGGTCG
>JBAWFB010000031.1:0-2629 GCA_049591495.1 Solirubrobacteraceae bacterium | reverse complement strand
CTTCACTCTTATTTCCATTCGGCCCCAACAAAGCAGGAAGCTGCTCCTTGAAACTCTCAGCCGCCTTGGACAACAGCACACGGTCCTGGGGGCGCTTTGGGCCAGCCACACTCGGCTCTACAGTCGTTAGGTCAAGCGAGATGGTAGCCGAATACTGCGCCTCGGCCACATCCGCTGTATGGAACAGTCCCTGCTCGCGGCAGTAAGCTTCGACCAGGGCAATATGCTCCTCACTGCGTCCCGTCAGCCGCAGATACCGCAGCGTCTCCGCGTCCACAGGGAAGATCCCGCACGTCGCTCCATACTCCGGAGCCATATTGGCAATCGTCGCCCGGTCCGCCAGCGCTAGCTCCGCGATCCCCGGCCCATAGAACTCCACAAACTTGCCCACGACGCCGAGTTTGCGCAGCATCTCAGTCACGGTCAGCACGAGGTCAGTCGCGGTCGCGCCTTCCTTCAGCTTGCCTGTCAGCTTGAATCCGACCACCTGCGGCACCAGCATCGACACTGGCTGTCCGAGCATCGCCGCCTCTGCTTCAATCCCACCCACACCCCACCCCAGCACACCCAACCCATTCACCATCGTGGTGTGCGAGTCGGTTCCCACCAGCGTGTCTGGATAGGCATAAACCTTCCCATCCGCGTCGGGCTGCGTCGTAAATACTACCCGTGCCAGAAATTCCAGGTTCACCTGATGGCAGATACCCATTCCCGGCGGGACTGCCGAAAAATTATTGAACGCACTCTGCCCCCACTTCAAAAATGCATACCGCTCCCGGTTTCGCTGAAACTCCAGTGCCGCATTCATGTCATAGGCCCGCACCGTACCGAACTCATCCACCTGTACCGAGTGGTCGATCACCAACTCTGCCGGTTGCAGCGGATTGATCTTCTCCGGATCACCACCCAGCACGCGCATCGCGTCGCGCATCGCCGCAAGATCAACGATTGCAGGCACGCCGGTAAAGTCCTGCATCAACACCCGCGCAGGCATGTAAGCAATCTCTCGTGAGGGCTCCGCCTTCGGGTCCCATGAGGCAAGAAATTTGATGTCATCTGCCGTTACCGCGCGGCCATCTTCATGCCGCAGCAGGTTCTCCAGCAGAATGCGCAGCGAGAAAGGAAGCCGTGTAAGGTCAACGCCCGTCCCTTCCAACGCTTTCAGTCGAAAGTAATTGCAGGTCGTGGAACAAGAGGTGAGGGTGGCTTGGCTTTTGAACGAATCAGGATGCGATTGGGTCGGCATGTTTCTTCTCCGGGGCGCGTTCCAGGCGCGATGTAAAGACCTCAGGCGCAATCTCTGCACCCACAGGCAGCGGCGGGTTAAAACCTATCAGACTTTAGAGGAGCTCTCAGAAGGGGAGGTTGTGTGGGCCGCGTCCGCGGTCTGGACGACCGTGGCGAAAGCGCTTCGTACTGGGAAGACAGCCAGCCATCCTGATCATTTTACTGCGATCCCTGCCACCACGGTAGTCCCCACTTCTAACGAAATCGTGCAATCATTCCTATGCCAGCCGGAATCGTCGGCGCATGTTCCGAACCAACCATCTCGGGAGATATGGATGAAGCGACTACTTGCAGCAGCAGTACTGATGACAGCCACCTTCGCTCTCGGCCAGAAAGCCAGCTCTCTTAAGGTCTACTTTGCCGACGTCGAAGGCGGTCAGGCAACACTGTTTGTCATGCCAACAGGCGAAAGCCTCCTCGTCGATACTGGTTGGCCTGACAATCAAAACCGCGACGCAGACCGCATCGTCGAGCTCTGTAAACTCGCTGGCATTAAGAAGATCGACAACCTGGTTCTCACGCATTACCACACCGACCACGTAGGCGGCGTTCCGCAACTTGTTGCCAAGATTCCTGTAGTCCGCTTTATTGACCATGGCCCCAACCGGGAATTCAATGACAAGGCCACAGTCGATGGATGGAACGCATACCAAAAGGTCCTCGCCGATGGACATTACGCTCACATGGTCGCGAAACCCGGTGACATCCTTCCTGTGAGGGGCATGCGTGTGGAAGCGGTCAGTGCCGACGGCAATGTCATCGCCAAACCCATCGCAGGAGGCGGAGAGCCCAACCTGGCCTGTGCCACCTCTCCGCTCAAGGCCGTTGAAAACACGGAGAACGACCGTTCGCTCGGCATGATGATCACTTTCGGCAAACTCCGAATCCTCGATCTCGGCGACCTCACCTGGGCAAAGGAGCGCCTCCTCATGTGCCCGACTAATAAGCTAGGCAAAGTCGATGTCTACATCGTCTCGCACCACGGCTTTGAGCGCAGCAGCAGTCCGGCACTGGTTGATGCCATCGCCCCGCGCGTGGCCATCATGGACAATGGAGCCCATAAAGGTGACGAGCCGGGTGCCTGGACCATCATCGACCACTCGCCCCGCCTCAAAGACCTCTGGCAACTTCACACCGGAACTTTGCCCGGCGAACACAATGTTGCCGATTCTCGAATCGCCAACCTTCCCGGCCCCCACGATGCCGGCCACTATCTTCTGCTCACGGGCCATCGCGATGGCAGCTTTTCCGTCACCAATCCGCGCACCAGCGAAACGGTCAAATATCCCGAAGATTAAATTTTGAGCCAAGTCCAGCCAAATCAATGGCCTCCACCCTTTCC
>JBAWFB010000030.1:0-2702 GCA_049591495.1 Solirubrobacteraceae bacterium | reverse complement strand
AACCGACCTCGCTCAGGCCGCGACGAACGGGGATCGAGGAACGACCGGAACTCCCTGGCCTCTCCGACAAATAGTCCAAGAGCAGACTCACTGATACAAACCTCAACTACAACGGCTAAGGGACGTGTCGTCCGAACCGGGGGCGGTCCACTGACATCAGAAGCAATCGTCAGCGCTGGGTCGACCCATACTCTCCAGGGTCATGCCCGACCCCGACCCTCGCGAGACGCAGCCCGCCGATCCGAGCGACCACCGTCCATCCGAAGCCGCGCTGCTCCCGGAGGTCGTTGCGAGACGCAAACGAGCTGACGAGCAAGCGCGGCGGCTCGGCTCCTCGGTCGACGCACACATCACCGGAAGCTAACGCACTGTCGTTGCGCGCCTGGCTTTGCGCGAATATGTCGCGCGCCGTCCGCGCGGGCATGCGCTGCATATGGAGCTCAGCCGAGGGCTCGACACCCCGCGGGAGGTAATGACGCGGCGCGTAAGTCCGCGCTGGCTAGCCCCATTTTCCGCGCTAGGCGAGAGTAAGGGCGGCCGGTGTTTGCTCGGGCCAGGGTGGTGTGATCTGGAGGAGTTCGAGGACGCGGCGTTGTGTGTGGGTGAGGCGGTCGAGCTGGATGCCGGCGTGTGTGTAGGTGAGGCCGAGTCCTTGGAAGACGCTGAGGACGTTACGTCCGGTGGGTTTCGCTGAGCGGTTCTCGGGCAGCAGGCCGGGGAGCAGTTCTGTCTCGCCGAGCGCTTTGCGAGTCTCGGTTTCGATCAGTCCGAAGATCAGGAGCGCGATCCCGATGATGCTGGTGAGCGCGTAGATCCGGTCGTCGTTGTGGAGGAAGATCGGCCGGACTTTGAGAGTCTGTTTGTAGTCGCGGTGGCGGCGCTCGACTATCTGCTGGCCTTTGTAGTCGCGCAGGATCTGCCCGGCGGTCAGGCGCTTGTTGGGGAGGTTGGTCGCGAGCGCGTAGATCCCGTCGGTGCGGGCGGCCGTGTCGATCGCGTCCTGGTCGCGCGTCCAGGTGAGTGTCGGCTTGCCGTTGCGGGTGCCGGTGCGTGTCGTGATCAGCCCCTCGATGTTCGGGGCGATGATCCTGGCGACGCGCGTCTGGACCTGCTTGCGGGTCTTGTAGTAGCGCCCGCCAAGCCCGTTCTTGACGCGCTGCAGTTGCTCCTCGGCCTTCGTGAGCGCGCGCTCGCGCGCGGCGGCCGTCTCGCGGTGCTCCTCTGAGGAGTGGATATACGCGACGCGGAAACGACGCGGCCCGCCGGTCTCTGGGTCGGTCACCTCCCACTCCCTGAGCGCGCCGCGATACTTCGTGCGCTGCTGGGCCGGGAGCTTTCGCTCGCGTGCTGAGACGTAGCGCAGCGCTCTGAGCCCGTCAGGGCCGACGTCGGTCAAAAACCGCTCCCGGAACCCGGTCTGAGCACGCAACGGCACGATGAACGACAGACCCGAGCGCGCGATCTCGCACAGCGTCTTGGGGTGCCCGCACGCGGAGTCGAGGATCAGCAACCCGCCCGGCCCCGACAGCGCTCTGAGTCGCTCGAGGCTCTGCGCGATCAGTGACACCTCGGCCGTGTTCCCGGGCTCCGGACGCACGTACAGCGACACGCCATCCGCGGTCGCGGCCTGCAACGCGCGGACCTGGCGATCGACACCCTGGCCTTGCGCCCACCCGTTCGCTACCAACGCCGAGTTCTCGTACGCGCCACAGACTCGCAGGGCGGTCAGATCGACATGCAACCGGCCGACGTCGATCCCGAAGGTCTCGATCGCGCGGGCGGCCAGCGTGCCGCGCAACGTCTCCGCATACACCGCGAGGATCTCCAGCGCCCGCCCCAACCGGTCGTCGTTCAAGAGCACGGCGGGGATCCCGAGCAGCTCCTGCAACGCCGCTCCGGACGCCCACCCGGCGATGTCATACAACGGCGAGGGGGAGCACAGCCGGCTGCAGATCAGCGCCGCGACCGCCTCTCCGACCGATAGCTGCTGACGGCCGCGCTGCGGCAACGCCCGGTCGACAGTGCCGATCAGATCAAGCTGCGTGATGAAGTGCCCGGCCAGCAGCAGCGGCCCGACGTCGCGGCGGACCCCCGCCAGCGGCGGATCCAACCTCGCGAACGAGCCCATCAGCTGCTCGAGTTGGCCCGACGCTTTGAGCTCGTCCTCCCGCCCGAGCGTCTTCAGCACCCGGTGACGCACCTGCCCGTGCTCATCGCGATACGCCTGCACCAAGCGGAGATACACGTAGCGCTTCGTGCCCCGACGCACCATGTGACGCTTGACATACATGTTGGCCCTACATTAACCGACCTGCCGGACGGAACAATCGCCCGGTTCGCGCGGCTCTATCCCACGAACCGAGCAGCCGGCAGTACCAGTGTTTGGCCCTACACCCCAGGCTTGCGGAACCACGCCGCCGACCAGCATCGCGCCCACGATGCCAGCAAACACCGGGCCGACGCGTCCAACCAAGCCGCGAACGACGACCCCACCTACCGCGTCATAACGCGGAAAATGGGGCTAGCTTGGCATCGGCTCTTGTGCGCGCGGCTCGTTCGAGTACGCGTCGGCCGGTTCGAGAAACTCACGGAGTTGCTGGCGCAGCTCCGGTGTGTCCTCGTGTCCGTGCACTGAGGCGGCGTGCTCGGCGGCCGCGCGGACGACCTCCTCCTCTTCGCCGATGATCGTCAACGAGCAGTTC
>JBAWFB010000029.1:0-16860 GCA_049591495.1 Solirubrobacteraceae bacterium | reverse complement strand
ATAACCCACGTGTTACTCACCCGTTCGCGGCTCTGCCCCAGGGCAAGCCCTGGTTCGTCGCTCCACTTGCATGTGTTAAGCACGCCGCCAGCGTTCGTCCTGAGCCAGGATCAAACTCTCCGTGAAGTACTTCACACGAAAAGCTGTCATGGATGGTTGGGACCCATACACCGTGGTCCCGTCCATGACGGGGTACTTCTCTACTTGACTCTTTGCCGTCACCGGCACGCCGAAGCGTCCCGTGACGGGTCGAACCTGGACGCACACCACGATCGATTCTCGATCATAGGTGCGCATGCTGTTGAGTTTTCAAAGACCGTCGTAGCCTCTACTGAGAGGACTTCTCGTGAGAGGAGACCGTTCGGCCCACGCCCAGAGGCGCCTGCGGGCCGACCGTACAGTATAGCGCTCTTACCTGGACCGTGTTGGAAGCGTAATCAACCGCCTCGGTCGCAGAGCCGAGTTGCTATGCCCGGTTAGTATAGGGCATCGCGCAGATGACCGACGGCGAGGCCCCGGTCACCAGAAGGAAGAGCCGGCCCCGCACGGTCTGAGCAGCTCAACGCTGTCCACCGGTATCACGGCGTACGGCTTCGACTTCTAAGGACCTCTACCCGGCGCGCAGCCTGCGGAAACGGCGCTTGCCGACGCGCAGCACCGCGCCATCTAGCCGCTCGGGCGCCACGTCGTGCTCGCCGGCGGCCAATGGCTGCTCGTCGAGCGACACGCCGCCCCCGTCAATCAACCGGCGTGCCTCCGAGCGCGACATCCCAAATGCGTCGCCCATCAGCCCGGGCACGTGCACCGTTCCGTCGTGCGCCTCGAACGCGAGCTCCTCGATCTGCTCGGGGACCCCACGCTGCACGAACACCAGATCGAACTGCCGCTCCGCCTCCGCGGCCGCCGCCGGCGAGTGCAGCCACGAGACGATCTCGCGCGCCAACGCTCGCTTGGCCTCACGTGGAGGCAGATCGAGATCGAGCTCGCGGCCCAGCAGCAGCCGGTAATACTCGTCCATCGCCTCGTCGGGGATGCTCATTGTCTTGCCGTACATCTCCTGCAGCGCGTCGGTGATCCCGATGTGGTTGCCCAGCGACTTCGACATCTTCTTGTGGCCGTCTGTGCCCACGAGGATCGGCATCGTGAGGATCGACTGCTCGGGCTGCCCGTAGGCGCGCTGCACATCGCGGCCCAGCAGCAGGTTGAACTTCTGATCGGTCCCACCCAGCTCGACGTCGGCGCGCACCGCCACCGAGTCATACCCCTGCAGCAACGGGTACATCAGCTCCAACATCGAGATTGGCTCGGAGGCCTTCCAGCGCTTGGCGAAGTCATCGCGCTCCAGCAGCTGAGCCACGGTGGTGGTGCGCACCAGCGCCAGCAGATCGACCATCGCCATGTCCAGCCACTCGCCGTTGCGCCGCACCTCCAGCCGCTCAGGGTCGGCGTCCAGGATCTTCAGCGCCTGCCGCTGGAAGGTCGCGGCGTTCGCCTCGATCTCAGCCTCGGAGAGCATCGGGCGCAGCGTCGAGCGTCCGGACGGGTCGCCCACGCGCGCGGTGTAGTCGCCGATGATCAACACCACTAGGTGGCCGGCGTCCTGGAATTCGCGCAGCTTGCGCAGCACCACCGCGTGGCCGAGGTGGATGTCGGGTGCTGTCGGGTCAATCCCGAGCTTCACGCGTAGCGGACGGTTCTGCGCGGCGGCGCCGGCAAGCTTCTGCGCGAGCGCCCCAGCCGGCAGACTGTCCACGGTCGCGGCACTCAGACGCGTCGCGGCCTCCAGGTCGGCTGACGCATCAGCGCCGGTGCCCAGTCCGGCGTGAGCCTTCGCCTCCGCCTCGAGGCCGGCTGACGCATCAGCGCCGGTGCCCAGTCCGGCGTGAGCGCTCGCCTCCGCCTCGAGGTTGGCGTCCCCAACGCTGGCTTGGCGGGCATTCGGCATCGGGCCCAATGCTAGACTCTCGCGTCCCGGTGGAGCTAGCCGCATCGCCTGCCCGCGGCCGGCCGCGCTTGAAGAGGCTTCGTTTCCTGCTGATCCTCTTCGCCGTCCTGCTGCTTGGCCTCATCTCTTTTGTGTTCGGCATGTTCGTGGCCGTCGCATCCGACCTGCCTTCGCTGACCAAGTTCTCGCAGCTGAAGAACGCGCAGAGCTCGGTCTTGCTGGACGACCTGGGCCACCCGATCGGCGTGCTCAGCGAACAGAACCGCGTGATCGTCACGCCGCCTGAGATCCCCACGCTCGTCAAGGACGCTGTGATCGCGATCGAGGACAAGCGCTTCAGGACCAACAGCGGGATCGACATCCGCGGGATCGCGCGCGCGTTTGTGCAGGACATCGAGCACAAAGGAGCCGTGCAGGGCGCCTCCACGATCGAGCAGGAGTTCATCAAGGTGGCGCTGCAGGCCCAGTCGCACCGCACGATCTTCGAGAAGCTGCGCGAGGCGGCGCTCGCCTACCAGCTGTCGCACAAGTGGTCGAAGGAAAAGATCATCACCGCCTACCTCAACACGATCTACTTCGGCAATGGCGCCTACGGGATCGAGTCTGCGGCGCAGACCTACTTCGGCGCGGTCCATCCCGGTTGCGGCACCCCGGGGCACAAGCTGTGCGTCGAAGAACTCGAGCCCGCGGAAGCGGCGTTGTTGGCGGGCATCATTCGGTCTCCAACCGAATATGACCCGGCCAACCATCCGGTGGCGGCTAAAGAACGCCGCGATGTCGTGCTGGAACAGATGCTCCAGCAGGGCTACATCGACAAGGCGGTCTACGACGAAAGCGTCAACCAGGCGCTGCCGACCTCGCAGGAGATCCAGACCCCGCAGGAGCCCACAGTCGACGGTGTTGACGTCGGCTATTTCACCAGCTGGGTGCAGCAGCAGGTGATCGAACGCTACGGCGCCCCGCGCGTGTTCGACGGAGGCTTGCGCATCAAGACGACCCTCAATCTCGAACTGCAGCGCGCCGCCGAACAGGCGATCGACGGTTACCTGCCGGGGCCGGAAGGCCCAACGGCATCGCTCGTGGCGATCGAAAACTCCACGGGCGAGGTGCGCGCGATGGTTGGGGGACGCAACTATGACGAAACCCCCTTCAACCTCGCCACCGAGGGCGAGCGCCAGCCGGGGTCCTCGTTCAAGGCGTTCGATCTCGCCGCCGCCCTCGAGGACGGCATCTCGCCCGAATCGGAGTGGCCCTCGCGCGAGAAGGAATTCCACGTGGTCGGCCCCGATGGCCCCGAAAAGTTCGTGGTGCACAACGACGAAGGCGCCTACACCGGCGAGAACACGCTCACCGGAGCCACCGCGTACTCCGACAACTCGATCTACGCCGAAGTCGGGCTGAAGGTCGGCACCACCCGGATCGCCCATATCGCGCACGAGATGGGCGTCACCACGCCGATCTCGACCAACGCGGCGATGACGATCGGCGGCCTGCACGTGGGCGTGACGCCACTGGACATGGCCCATGCATACGAGACGATCGCCCACGGCGGACAGCGGGTGAGCGGCTCGCTCGTGTCAGACCTGCAGCCGGTCGGGATCCAGGAAGTGGATGCCGGCGGACACACGCTCCCAGACGGCCATCATCACGACGTCAACCAGGTGATCACCAGGTCGGTGCTGCCGCCCGAAGTCGCCTCCACCGAGACCTCGGTACTGGAGACCGTGCTCGAGTACGGCACCGCCAAGTCCTCCGCGCTAGGCCAGTTCGCGGCCGGCAAGACCGGCACGACCTCCAACTATGGCGACGCGTGGTTCGTGGGCTGGGACTCCAAGTACACGGTCGCGGTGTGGGTCGGGTTCCCCAACAGCCTGGTGCCGATGACCACCGAGTACGACGGCGGTCCCGTGCTCGGCGGAACGTTCCCCGCGATGATCTGGCACAACTTCATGACCTCCGCGATCCAGGTCGAACACGAACGCGCCGAACACGCGGCGGCGAGTGCCCACACCAAGCAAGGCACAAGCGCAAACCAGCTCGAAACGACCTCCAGCGGCGAATCCACCCCGACCCCGGCACCCGCCGGCGCCGGCCACACGGGCGGGACGCGCGAAACTCAGGGTGCGGCGCCCACGACGCACGGCAACGAGACCGGCGGTGGCGAACCGACCGGCGCCACACCCCACACCGGCAAAGCTCCTGCCGAAACCGAACAGACCCCAGCGACACCGGAAACACCGGCGACGCCGGCCCCCGAAACCCCGGCGCCCGCCACACCCGCACCGGCAGGTCCCGCGACAGAATCCGCGCCGTCATCGAAATCAACCGGCGGAGCCGGCGCGACGGGCGGCGTCAGCCCAAGTGGCTGATGGGCAATCAGGAGGGACGGCTGTGTCTTCCAAACGGCCACATAACACTTTACAAAATGAAGTGTTATGTGCCTGCAAAGTACATGTTTGACACCAGGATCACCACTCAGCTCACAGGCCGCGGACGCACACCAGGATCACCGCTCAGCTCGCAGGCCGCGGACGCGACACATGAGAGTTGCCGGCGGCGCAAAACCGCCAGCGCAAGTCCACCGCCTTTGTGATCCCAATACGCGTGCCAACCACAACCCGAGCCCGCGCCGCGCCACGCTCGGCAGGGCGGATCACAACCGGCCCGTCGATCAGGCTGGTGGCGTTCTCCGACAGCTCGACGCCAAGCGCCTGTGTGAGCTTGCCTGGCCCGGAGCAGAGGTCCTGATCGCGCACACCGCCGCGACGCGCGCGCATCTGCTCGACGCCGTGGAGCGGCTCGAGCGCGCGGATCAACACGGCGGCGCCCACGCCCTCGGGCTCGCACACGGCGTTCAACAGCGCGTGGATGCCGTAGGAGCGGTACACGTACGCAAACCCGGGCGGCCCAAACAGCGTGCGCGTGCGCGGAGTGACCCCGATGAACGCGTGGCACGCGGGCTCGCTCTCGTGGTAGGCCTCGGTCTCGACGATCGTCCCCGACACACCCTCGTGCTCGACGATGCACCCAATCAGGTCGCGTGCAACGTCAAGCACGGGACGCGCGTAGAACTCAGACGAGCGCAACAGGGGTCCGCACTCAAACGACGGCAACAGGGGTCGGCGCGAACGTCCTCTTGAATTTGCGGCGGGGCCTCCAAGCAGCTCCTCAGCTCTCCCCTGCCCCACGCCCGCCGCCTCGGTGCCCATCTCAGACTTCCGGCGTCTGCTCCAAGATCGCGCGAGCGCTCGCCAGCTGCTCGCGCACGCGCGCCAGCGCCGTGCCGCCCATCGACACCTTCGATTCCAGCCACGAGTCGCGCGCGAGCACTTTGTAGTACTCACCCGCGCCCTCAGGGGTGTCGTCCAGCAGCTCGCTCTGCGCGGCCAGCTCCTCGCGTGTCAGCTCTGAGAGCTGACGGTCGCTGTCGACGGCCACGCGCACGAGCGCCGCCACCACTCCGTGGGCCTCGCGGAACGGGAGCCCGCGCCGCACCAGCAGGTCGGCGACGTCGGTGGCGGCGATCAGCTCATCGCCGGCGGCCTGTGCGAGCCGCTCGCGGTCGAACACGACGCCGGAGAGCATCCCGTGCGCGGCGGCCAGTGCCAGCTCAAGCGTGTCGCAGCTGTCGAACAGGTGCTCCTTGTCCTCCTGCAGGTCCTTGTTGTATGTGAGCGGCAACGCGTGCAGCACCCCGTGCAGCCCTCCGAGGTGGGCGACCACGCGCGGCGCCTTCGCGCGCAGCAGCTCGGCCGCGTCGGGGTTCTTCTTCTGGGGCATGATCGAGGAGCCGGCGCTCCACGCGTCTGGCAGCTGGCAGAATCCAAACTCGGCGCTGGACCACAGCACGAGCTCGGCTCCGAGCCGTGAGAGATGCGTGGCGCAGGTGGCCGCCGCGCTGAGGTAGTCAAGCGCGAAGTCGCGGTTTGACACGGCGTCGATCGAGTTGGGCGCCGGCTCCTGAAAGCCCAGCTCGCGCGCCACCATCTCCCTGTCGGTGTCGAAGTTCACGCCGGCCAGCGCGCCCGCCCCGAGTGGCAGGCGCGCGCACTGGCGCTCGGCAAACGCGAAACGCTGACGATCGCGCTCCAGCATCCAGAAGTAGGCCAGCAGATGATGGCTGAGATAGACGGGCTGGGCGCGTTGCAGGTGCGTGTAGCCGGGCAGCGGCCAGTCGAGATGTTGCTCGGCGCGCTTCAACAGGACACCCATCAGCTGCTCTATCGCCTGCTGGGCCTCACGCGCGCGCGCGCGCGTGAAAAGCACGAGATCGGTCGCGACCTGGTCGTTGCGCGAGCGTGCTGTGTGCAGCTTTCCGCCGACCGGCCCCACAATCTCGGTGAGGCGCCGCTCGATCGCCATGTGTATGTCTTCGTCGGGCACGACGTCTCGCCCGGCGACGTCTCGCCCGGCGGCGGTGAGGACACCGCCGCCCCCGGCGCCGCCGAGCGCGACCCGTCCGCCGAAGCCGACAACTTCAAAGCTCCCGTCCTCCAGCTCGCGTGCAACCCGATCGAGCCCGTCCAACAGCGCGTCGCGATCCTGCTCGGTGATGATCCCTGTAGCGGCCAGCATCGCGGCGTGCGCGCGCGACTGGGCAACGTCCTGCGGCCACAATCGCCGGTCGAAACCGACCGATGTGTTCATTCGTACGAAGTCGGGGTGCTGGGGTTCGCGGAAGCGGGACACGAGCCCGCAGTGTATGCGTCCTACGGTGCGCCCACCGGCGTGGCCAGGCCGTCGAGCTCGAGCGCATCCAGCATGATGCGTAGGTCCCCGTCGCCCACACCACCGCCGCGGCGCTCGGCCTCGAGCACCCATTCGAACAGCACGACGAACGCGAGTGGGGTGTTGAGATCGTCGGCCAGCGCGTCGCGGAAGGCTTCGACGTGGTGGCGCATGTCGGGTGGGCTGGGCTCGTCGGGGGCGAGCGTCTGCATCACGTCGCGCAGGCGCTGAACGTTCTTGGAGCCGGTTTGAAGACCCGTGCAGGCGTCGCCGAGCGGCAGCGAGTAGTGGGTGCCGAGCAGGTACATGGCGACCGCGGGGTGTCCGAACTCTTTGAGCGCGTCGGTCAGGGTGATTCGCTTCCCGCGCGGGACGTGCTGCCATTCCTCGCCGTCGCGGCCGCCGCCGAAGCAGACATTAACCCAGCGCTCGACGTCGGTGCGAGGTACCTCGTGCAAACTCATCTCGGTGTCGGGAGGTTCGGCGGTGGCGTCGGGCTCGGGGACCTGCTCGAGCTCTTCGGAGAGCTCGTACATGGTGTCCTCGTCGCTGGGCGAGTCAAACAGGAACTTTGTGCCGAAGCCTTCGCGTTGCAGGAATCGCTCGAGAAAGCTGAACAGTACGAGCGGGCGCGTGGACTCGACGTCGACAGCGCCCTCGGAGCCACTCGGCGAGGTGCGGACCTCGACCCTGATCGCGTCCCCCGCGCTAACCGGCACGAGCTGACCGCTGAGCGAGTCGTACAGGCGTATCTCACGCACGGCGTAAGACTATACGTCGATCACACATCGCCAACAGAAATCCCTTCACGGCACCCTTTCTCGGCAGTTGGTCAGATGGATCTATAGACCGACGCCGGGACGCACGTCGTGTTCAGGTCAGAGACGTCCCGGCGCCGATTAGCCTGGAGGGGCTGCGTGTCTTCCTATCAGGTTGGTGACCCCAGCGCAAGCAAAACAACAAAATTGTTTCTTACTCGGAATCCCTGATGGACACAGAGAAAAGTCCGTCTCAACCGCCATTTTATGTTTCTCACTATCGGCGCTGCGTTCGGTATCCTGAGTTGAACTTCTTCGCTTGCTGATGACAACCAACCTATTCGACTATTTCGAGGAAGTAGATGGCGAGAATGGCGCCCAAGCGCCATGGGCCGCGCGCGCGCCGCGAATCCCAAACAAGAGCTTCGACATCAAGCTCGTGCCACGCTCGCCGGAGTGGGAACGGGACCCAGAGTCACTGCAGGCGTTGGAGCGCATCGAAAGCGAGCCGTGGGTCGACAAGCTGACGCGTAGGCCAGACGGAGTGGAGCTGCGCCTCGACGACAGCTGGATCGAGATGACCGGTGCGGCGCTGGAGGCGGGCGGCGGCGATGAAGCGGAGCTTGTGGACCTCGCCCGCGGGCGACGCTACGCGATCCAGTTCTGGGACGCGAACGCGACCAAGGCGCTGCACGTTGGGCACTTGCGCAACCTGGCGCTCGGCAACTCGTTGGCGGCGGCGCTCGAACAGGGCGGTGGCGAGGTGGAGCGGCGCAGCGTCATCTCCGACGCGGGTCGCAGCATGGGCGAGGCGATGGCGGGCATTATCCGCAGCGGCCAGCACACCTCGGCGTGGCCGGAGGGCGATCAGAAGAGCGACCACTTCGTTGGCCTCTGCTATGCGGACTATGTAGCGGCCGGTGGCTTCTCCGAGGAGGGCATTGACGAGCGCGAGGATTCGCTGACGCGCGAGCTGCGGATGCAAAACGACGCCGCCGACGAGTTGCTCAAACGCGTAATGCAGGGCGACGCTGAGGCGCTGGAGCTATGGTTCAAGACGCGCGCATGGGTGATATCGGGACAGCGCAAGACGCTCGCGCGACTCGGAGTGGCCTTTGACCGTGTGTTCTTTGAGTCGGACTTCCTGGAGGACGGCAACGAGCTGACCGATCGTGGACTGCGCGAAGGCAAGCTCGAGCGCCGTGTGGACGGTGTTGTGATCTACGACACCGGTGTCGAGCATCTCGAGGAAATGCCGCTGCTGCGTGCGGACGGTCAGACCACCCAGCACATGCGCGCCGTGTCCTACTGGATGGGCTCGCCGGACCTCGAGGGCGTGACCACGATTCAGATCACCGGCACCGAGTGGGTCGCGCACTCCACTTGCATCCGCAAGCTGATGACCGAGCTCACCCAGGGGGAGAACGGGACCGCCAGCCCCCAGGGGGCCGGCGCGAGTGGGGAGGGAAGCGCCAACGGTGCGGCCAGCCGTGGCATCCACCCTACGCACGACATCTTCCACGGAATGGTCTCCCAGCAGAAGCGTGCGGTGAGCTCGAGCGACGAAGGGGGCTTGTTGATCGACGATCTGATCGAGTGGATCGAGACGCGGATCGACCAGGACCCTGCGATGCGTGAGGTGCGTCGCGCGCACCCCACTCCCGAACGAATCCCCGCACAGGTGGCCCTCGGCTACTTCCTGCCTTACCCGATGACTCCTCGCGTGGATTTCGAGATGGGCAAGCTCTTGACCGAGCGCGAGAGTCTCGGCTGGGATCTGGCGCGCGCACGCGCGCGCCACGGAGAAGCGACGAGCACCGCCCGCCCGGCCGACGATCCGGACTATCGCTCGGCGGTCGTGCAGTCGGAGGTCTATCGCCGCCATCTGCGCCTGGCGGTGGAGCGCTACGACGTGACCCCGCTGGCGCTGTACTTGAGGCACCTGGCACGCTGGTATTTGGAGCGCGAGCGCTCAAACCACGTGGAGCGAGTGATCCACACGCTGCTGGATCGCAGCGCACGCGGGCTGGGGCTGGAGGCGGGGCGATGAGCACGCCACAAATCTCGACCCGATGGGGGTCGTACCTTCCAAGGGAGGCATGGGTTGAGGGGACGCGACGATGAGCACGCTGCTGGTCGACAACTACGACTCCTACACCTACAACGTGTTCCACCTGCTGGCCGCGGTCAGCGGCGAGGAGCCGATCGTGGTGCACAACGACATGGTCTCCTGGCGTGCGCTGTCGCGCTGGGACTTTGACGCGATCGTGCTGTCCCCCGGGCCGGGGCGTCCGGACCGCTGGCACGACTTCGGCGTGTGCTCGGACATCCTGCGCTCCAGCGACATCCCGGTGCTCGGCGTGTGCCTTGGCCACCAGGGCCTCGGGCACGTGCTGAAAGCGACGGTCACCTACGCGCCGACTGTGATGCACGGGCGCCTGTCGGAGGTGCGCCACACCGGCACGGGCCTGTTTGAGGGGATCCCGCAGGACTTCAAAGTGGTGCGCTACCACTCGCTCGCTGTCAGCGGCTCCCTAGGGGATGAGGGCCGCGAGATCGCGTGGACGGGCGACGGGGTGGTGATGGGCATCGAACACGCCCACCGTCCGATGTGGGGAGTGCAATTCCACCCCGAGTCGATCTCAACCGAGCAGGGACACAAGCTGGTGGAGAACTTCTACGCGCTGGCAGCCGAGCGCAAGCCGGCACAGCGGCGGCGCCTGAACCGCCCGAGCGTGCCGCCCAGGCGCTGTCGCAAGCGCGCCGCGGGCGATTCCCGCACGACCCTGAGCGTGCGCACGATCGAGGGCGAGGCCCCAACCGAGCTGCTCTTCGAAGCACTCTTCTCAGACGCCGAGCACGCCTTCTGGCTTGACAGCGGCGGCGCACCCACGCCACTGGCGCAAGCCTCCTATATGGGCACGACCAGCGGCCCCGACCGGGCGGTGCTCGAATACGACGTGGAGCAGGGGATCGTGACGCGCCACGACGCGACCGGGACTTTCAAGGAGAATGGGTCGATCTTCAAGGTGCTCGACCGCGAACTGGTGAAGCGCGGACTGGAGCCCCCGATAGAGCCGGGCCGCGGCCTGATCGGCGGCTTCGTTGGCTACCTGGGCTATGAGTGCAAGGGGGACTGCGGCGCCGCCAACGTGCACAGCTCCGATCTGCCGGACGCGATCCTGATGTTCGCCAACCGCACGATCGCCGTCGACCACGCGAGCCACCGCACTCACGTGATGGCGCTCAGCACGGGCCCGGAGTCCGAACCGGAGGCCGAGCGTTGGCTCGAGCAGGCAGAGCGGGCAGTGCACGAAGCGCTCGCTGCACCGCCGCCGGACATGACGCCGACCAGCACGTGCAGCGATCCCGGGTGGGTGGGACTCAATACACCGGTCGTGTTCCGCGTGGGGCGCGGCCGCGAGCAGTACCTGGCTGACATCGCCCGCTGTCAGAGCGCACTGTCGGCCGGCGAGTCCTACGAGGTGTGCTTGACCGACCAGATCCACACCGACGCCGCGCCGGATCCGTGGGAGCTGTATCGCGGGCTGCGGCGTTCAAACCCGGCCCCGTTTGCCGCGTATCTGAAGCTGGGCGAGGTGGCGCTCGTGAGCAGCTCCCCGGAGCGCTTCCTGTCGGTCGACCGTGACCGCCACGTGCAGGCCCGCCCGATCAAGGGCACCGCTCCGCGCTCGGCCGATCCGGCCACAGATGAGGCGACACGCGCAGAGCTTCAGGGCGATGAAAAGACGTTTGCCGAGCACCTGATGATCGTGGATTTGCTGCGCAACGATCTCGGGCGCGTGTGCGAGGTCGACACGGTGCGTGTGCCGGAGCTGATGGTGATCGAGGGCTACACCACGGTGCACCAGATGATCTCCAACGTCACCGGGTTGCTGGAGGGCGGGCGCTCACCGGTGGACTGCGTGCGCGCGTGCTTCCCTGGAGGCTCGATGACGGGCGCGCCGAAGCTGCGCACGATGGAGATCATCGACGACATCGAGCGCGAGGCGCGCGGCGTGTATTCGGGCGCGATCGGCTATTTCGGCGCGGACGGGACCGTCGACCTGTCGATCGTGATCCGCACGATCGTGTTGCGCGCGGGCGCCACCACGATCGGCGCGGGCGGCGCGATCGTGATGCAGTCCGATCCGGAGGAGGAGTTCGAGGAGATCCTGCTGAAGGCGCGCGCGCCAATGGCGGCGATCGCGCGCGCGGTCACCGGCAGCGATTCGCGCGCGGCGTGGACGGTGGAGCTCGAGCCGCGCCACGCCGAGCTGACGGGGAGCGTGTCGTGAGCGGGATCCTTCCAACCGATTCGGAGTCCGGGGTGAGCGCGAGCGACTGGAATATCCGCCCAGCCCGGCCCGGGGATGTGGGCGAAATCGCCGCCGGCGTGGCCGAGCTGCTGATCGAGCTGGGCGCCACCCCAGCGGCGACCAACGCGCTGGAACGGGCCGCGCGCACGCTGATCGACGACCGCGAGGCCGGCGCGCTGCTGGTGGCCGACCACGAAGGCCACACGGTCGGCCTGTTGGGCGCCAGCTGGCAGTTCGCCATGCGCGTGCAGAGCCGCTACGGGCTGATCCAGGAGCTGTGGGTACACCCCGCCTGGCGCGGGCAGGCGATCGGCGAAGACCTGCTGGTGGCTCTATACGAGCTCGCGCGCGAGCGCGACATGAAGCGCCTGGAGGTGGGGCTGCCGAGCCCGCATTTTCGTAATCTGGGAGCCACCGAAGCGTTCTATGTCAACAACGGCTTCGAGCCGATCGGCACGCGCATGAGGCGGCTGCTGTGAGCGACGTGCTGGTGATGGTCGAGCAACGCCAGAGCGAGTCAGACGGCGACGGCGCGCCGTGGATCCTCGACCGTCACGGGCGCAAGATGCGCGGCCACGACGACCGCCGCCGCACCGCGGAGCTGCGCAGCGGGCTGACGCGCCACCCGAGCGTGAGCGCCTCCGCATCCGATGCGTCGGGCGAGCAGGTGGAGCGGATCCTCGACGCGCTGCACCAGCGCGAGTATCTCGACGCGTTGCGACGGGTCAGCTCAGAGGAGCCGACGATGATGCCGGAGTGGGCGCCCCCCGGGCTGCCGGCCGACAGCCCGGTGTGGGCGGGCGTCGTGACAACCGCGTTTGAGGGGGTGCGCACGGCGATAACGGCGGCCGAGCGGATCGTGGCGGGCGAGCGTTTCACCTACGCGCTGTGTCGTCCCCCGGGCCATCACGCAGGCCCGGCGTGGCTGGGCGGCTACTGCTATCTCAATACGGCCGCCGCGGCAGCCTACGCGCTGTGCGAGGGGGGGCTCGCGCCTGTGGCGATCCTCGACGTCGACTTTCACTTCCCCACCGGCACCTCGGCGATCGTCGAGCCCCACGAGCAGATCAGCCTGTGTTCGCTGCACGCCTCCACGATCGCGGAGGTGCCGTGGCGGCGGGTGGAGCCCGGCGAGCGCGAGCGCTTCGTCGAGTTCGCGCAGGCGCCCGACGCCGACGCCTACGTGCAGGCGTTGACCGACGCGATCGACGACCTGGCGGGCTCGCACGCTGCGCTGGTGTTGTCGCTCGGCTACGACACGGTCGCCAGCGATCCGCATGGCTCGTGGGACTTCCCACCGGCCATCTTCGAGCGGATCGGCGGCGTACTGGCCGACTCGGAGCTGCCGGTGTGCGTGGTGCAGGAGGGCGGCTACTCGCTGGAGGCGCTGGCGGAGTGCAGCCACGCGTTCGTCTGCGGATTGCTGGCGGGGAGTACCGCATGAGCGAGCCGCACGGCAACTCGGGTGGCCTGGAGCCGTTCCGCCGGCGCCTTGACTTCCTCGACGGGGAGATCGCGCGGCTGCTGGGCGAGCGCTTCGAGGTGTGCCGGCAGGTGGCCTACCACAAGCGCGAGCACGACATCCCGATGATGCAGCCCGAGCGCGTGGTGCAGGTGCGCGAACGCTATCTCGCCCGCGGCGCGGAGGTGAACCTGCCGCCCGATTTCACCGGAGCGCTGTTTGAGCTGTTGATCGCCGCCACCTGCAAGATGGAGGACGAGCTGATCGAGGCGCCGGTCGGCGCCTCCGCCTCTGCCGCGATTGACGAGCAGATCGGGAGCCCAGGCGTAGTGGCCGAGCGCGACGGTGAGCGATGAGGCGCCCTTCGAGCTCATGCACCAGCCGGGGCTCGAACCCGGATCACCGGATTTTAAGTCCGGTCCTTTCACCGCTTAAGGTACTGGTGCCCGGTGACACACGCCACCATAATCGGAGTGCCCGCCGACGTGTCAGCGGGCACCCACGACGGGTTGGTTGTGCGCCCGCACAGTATCACATCTTCCGATACGCCGCACAGTCAGATTTTTGTCAAAACCGGGCCCGACGGGCATCATGAGCATTGCAACAAAGTCCCAGCTCGTGCGGACCTCGCGCGCAGGCCTCCCCCCCGGTCCGCGCATGCCGGCCACACTGCAGGCTGTCGCCTGGGCACGCCGCCCGCTGCCGTTTTTGGAGCGTTGTCAGAAACATTTTGGTGACATCTTCACGATCCGCGTGCGCCACTCCGGCACGTGGGTGATTCTCAGCGATCCCGAGGACGCGAAGCGCGTGTTCACCGCCGACCACGCCGTGCTCGGCGTGGGTGTCGCCAATTCGATTCTCGGACCGCTACTGGGGCCTCGTTCGGTGATGTTGCTGGAGGAGCCCGAGCACGTGCGCCGGCGCAAGCTGATGCTGCCGCCGTTTCACGGCGAGCGCATGAAGGGCTACAGCGAGATGATGGCGGAGGTCACGCGCCGTGAGCTTGCCGGCTGGCCCGTTGGTGAGCCGTTTGAGCTGTGGCCGCGAATGCAGGAGATAACGCTCGAGGCGATCATGCGCGTGGTGTTCGGGCCTGTGGAAACCGACTCGCTGCGAGTGTTGCGCCGGCGACTGCGGGACCTGACGAACTGGATGAACGATCCGCGACGGTTGAACCTGTTGGCGGCGGCCGGCCCGGCGCGCTTCGCCGGCAACAAGGACTACGGTGCGATGATGGGGCCGGTGGAGGAGTCGGTGTTGGCGGAGGTGCGCCGCCGCCAACACGATCCCGACTGCACGGACGGCAGCGACATCGCCGCGATGCTTGGCGAAGCCCGCTACGAGGACGGCTCGCCGATGAGCGAGCAGGATCTGCGCGATGAACTGGTCACGCTGCTCACCGACGGGCCGACTTCCAGTCTGTTGTCGTGGGCGTTTGAGCGGCTCCTGCGCCATCCGGACAAGCTGGCGCGCCTGCGCGTCGAGCGCGACGCCGGCGAAGACGACGCGTATCTCGATGCGGTCGTGAAGGAGACGCTGCGGCTGTGTCCGGCGGCGCCGATCGTCGTGCGCAGGCTGCTGGCGCCGATGGAGCTCGGTGGCTACACGATTCCGGCGGGCACGACCGTGGCGCCCTGTGTTCACCTGATCCACCGCCGCGCGGACATCTACCCCGAACCGCTGCGCTTCATTCCCGAGCGCTTCTTGGAGCACCCACCCGGCACCTACACATGGATCCCGTTCGGTGGCGGCGTACGGCGCTGCCTGGCCGCAAGCTATGCGCAATTGTTGATGAAGCAGGTGATCGGCACCGTGGTGGAGGAAGTCGACCTGCGACCCGCCGACCCTCGCTCTGAGCGTGCGCGCAAGAGCGCGATCGCGTTCGTGCCGCACCTGCATGCGATTGTGATCGTCACGCACCGTGAACGGCCCGCGCCCGGCCCACAACGGGCAACGGCAGAGGCGGGCGCGACGGTCGCGCCGACCACCCCCTGAGAACGATCTGCTCGACAAACGCGGGTCCCCGCCTGTAGAATTATTCGAGACACAGCAGGACTTAAACCAGACTCTCGGGAGGGATCGTGATGTTACAAACGCAGCTCTTTGCGCTGGCGCTCGCGGCGACCGCGCTGGCGGTCTCCGGCTGCGGCGGATCGTCCAAAGCGGGGTCCACGACCACCGTCGCCACGGCCCCAGTCACGACGACCACGCCGGCTACGACAACCAGCGCAGACACGCCCGCGCCAACGACAGCTGCGGCGAAAGTCGCAACGGGCAAACCGCTTACGCGCGCGAAGCTGATCGCCCAGGGAGACGCGATATGCGCACGCGCCAACACAAAGCTCTCGGCAGTGTCGATCGCATCTTATAAGGAATTCCCGCGTGTGCTTCCGCAGGTAGCGCTCTACAACACCATCGAGCTCAAAGAACTGAGCAAGCTTGTACCACCAGCCTCGCTGACAAGCGACTGGGCGCGGATCATAAGCAGCGATCAGCTCTATAGCGAATACATCAACCGGATCGCGAACTATGCCCAAGCCAACAACTACAGCTCTGCGACACCGCTAATCCACACGGCCGAGAGCATCCACAAGCAGCTGACCGAAGTCGCTAAGCGCGCCGGGTTCAAGCACTGCTCCCAGATCGGTTGACGGATGCTTTGCGATAAACGTAGCTCGCGTGTGCATCGTTTTATGGTGCGGTGGCACCAGGTGTAAGCGGATAAGGGATTGGGGCGAGTTGGGTCATCTTCCACTTGCCCCGTCCGCTGAACATCGGCATGACGTACTTGCTCCCGTTCGGACCGTGGAATAGGGCGAAAGCCATCTTCCCCTTGATTCGAAAGGCTGCGATACCAGCACCGATGTTGAGGTTTTGGGTGCTGGTGGTAGTTTGACCACTAGCCGATAGTCTCGCAAGGATGGGTGCACAGCCATGAGTCTTTGCTGTAGGGCTCTTTGCGAACCCTTCTAGTTGTTTGCGGACAGGAACTGCTAGGTCGAGGCACACCTTTGACCAATCGTGCTCCGAACGCGCACGCAGGAACGCCACCAACGCCATTGTGGCGCGCTGCCGTTCGGAGACGCGCGCTTCTTCCCCGAAGTCGGGGATGCTGTTATCGCCGTTTGACACCTTGAAGGCTGCGGCGCCATCGCCAGAGCTATCGTCAACATGACCGGGATGGGCTGACGAGCTGTGAGCACCGGCCGGTGGTCTGGCGAGCGGAGCCGGCCTGCTCGTCGTCCTAGCTGTCGAGATAGTCGTGGTGGTAGCGACAGTGCTCCCAGACGATTTCGCAGCGCCGCCGCTACCGCAGGCTACCAATCCAACAGTCAGTAGAACCGTTCCGAGCACACCCAGCATACCGTGGCATAAACACATCTCCCCCCTAGCACAGCTTTTTATCATCTCCTAAAATCCTCCACCTCGCCAGATCGCACTACATGTGATGGGGCCCCGGTCATGGATACCCCGAATGTGGCGCTCGAACAGCAAGACCGCATGTTCGAGCGCCACGCATTTATGCCACCATAGTTCCAGCTCTGTCAGAGGTTATCCTGTTGATGAGACGGAGAGGGTGGTCCCTGATTCTGTCGTAGTCATTGTGGCTGGTCCTTCAGCGACGCCTGTTTCTTCTTTATTACCAGT
>JBAWFB010000028.1:0-6438 GCA_049591495.1 Solirubrobacteraceae bacterium | reverse complement strand
GCCGTTCGACTAGACGACGGGCGCCGACTCGCGCGCGAGGATCGCGGCCTCGATCCGCTCGGCGATCCGCGCGCCGGTGAAGCCGACCTCCTCGTGCAGCAGCGCGGGCTTGCCGTGCGTGACGTAGCGATCCGGTAGCCCCACGCGCAGGATCCGCGGCGGAGCCGTGCCGGCCTCGTTGAGTGTCTCCCACACCGCCGAGCCGAAGCCCCCCGCGAGCACGCCCTCCTCGACGGTCACCAGCAGGTCGTGCTCGGCCGCAAGCTGGGCCATCAGGCCCGCGTCGATCGGCTTGGCGAAGCGCGCGTCGGCGACCGTCGCGGCGATACCGCGTGCGGCGAGTCGCTCCGCTGCCTCCAGCGCCTTGCCGACTCCACTGCCGTAGCCGATCAACGCGACTCGCCGGCCCGGTGTGGCCGGCGCGCCGGGCGGGTGGGACTCGATCAGGATCTCTCCCGAGCCGATCGCGATCGCGCGCGGCTGCTCCGGCAGCGCCACCCCTACCCCCTCCCCGCGCGGATAGCGCAGCGCGACCGGCCCGTCGTCGTAGCAGAGCGCGGTGTGCAGCATGTGCACCAGTATCGCCTCGTCGCGCGGGGCCATCAGCACGATATTCGGCAGGCAGCGCAGATAGGCGATGTCAAACACGCCGTGGTGGGTGGGACCGTCGTCGCCAACCAGCCCCGCGCGATCCATCGCGAACACGACGTTCAGCTTTTGCAAGCACACGTCGTGCACGATCTGGTCGAACGCTCGCTGCAGGAACGTCGAGTAGATCGCCGCCACCGGCTTGACTCCCTGGAGCGCGAGGCCCGAGGCGAACAGGATCGCCTGCTGCTCGGCGATGCCCACGTCGAAATAGCGGTCGGGCATCGCCTTCTGCAGGATGTTCAACCCGGTGCCGGAGTTCATCGCGGCCGTGATCCCCACCACGCGAGCATCGCGTTCGCACTCGCGCACAAGCGCATCGCCGAACACCTGGGTGTATTGCGGCGGAGTGGGCTTCCCGTTGGCGGCCGGCGCGGCAGCCTTGACGGGGCTCGCCGGCGCGCGATCGACGATCGACTTGGGCTTCGCGGCGTGCCACTTCTCCATCCCCTCCAGCCCACCGTCCTCGGCGGGCGCAAAGCCCTTGCCCTTGACCGTCGCGATGTGCACCACCACCGGGCGTTCCGCGGCCAGCGCCTCGCGCAGCGCGACGCGCAGCGCGCGCACGTCGTGCCCGTCGATCACCCCCATGTAGGCCCAGTCCAGCTCCTCCCAGAAGAGGCCGGGGGCCCAGAACGCCTTGATCGACTCCTTCAGCTGCGGGCCCAACCGTTCGAAGGCGGCGCCGATGCCGCCCGGCAGGCGGGTCAGCCCCCCCTCCACGCCCGAGCGCGCGTGCCACAATTTTGGGCTCAACCGGATCCGGTTGAAGTAGCGCGACAGCGCACCCACGTTGGGAGCGATCGACATACCGTTGTCGTTGAGCACCACCACCATCGGCGTGCCCAACCCGCCAGCGTGGCCGATCGCCTCGAAGGCCACGCCACCGGTCATCGCGCCATCGCCGATCACGGCCACCACCTTGCCGTTGGCCGCCTCGCCGCCGCCAGCGCCTTTGGCGAGGTGACGCATCCCCTCCTTGATCCCCACCGCGTAGCCAACCGAGGTGGAGGCGTGCCCGGCGCCCATGATGTCGTGCTCGGACTCCTCGCGCGCGCAGAACGGCGCGAGACCCCCATACTGGCGGATCGTGTGCAGCTGGGCACGGCGGCCCGTCAGGATCTTGTGCGGGTAAGCCTGGTGGCCGACGTCCCAAAGGATCTTGTCGTGCGGGGAGTCCAGCAGCGAATGCAGTGCCACCGCCAGCTCGCAGGTGCCGAGGTTCGCGCCGAAGTGCCCCCCGATCTCCCCCACGGTGTCGATGATGTGCTCGCGCACCTCTTGGGCGAGCTGTGACAGCTCCTCCTCCGACAGCGTCCGCACATCCGCAGGCCCGTCGATCCGCTCCAGCAGCGACCCGACGCGCTGGGCGCCGGTGCTGTGGTCATTCGTTGGCGCGCTCATCCGCGCACACCCCCCATGACACTCTCAGGACCCGTTGCTGTTTGCGTGTTTGCTCTCAAGATGTCCGTGTGTAGATGAAATCTGTGATCTGTCCCAGCTCCGCCGACGGCTCGGGCGAGACCGAACCGGTGGACGGCGCACCAGACTGTCCCCGAGCCGCCTGCGCAAGAGCTTCACGGGCGGTCCGGTGAGACTCGGCCGCCAGCTCCTTGGCCCGATCGATGCCGAACTCGCTCACATATGTTCGCTTGCCGTGCCTCTCATCGCTACCTCGCGGCTTGCCGAGCGCATCGTCGGTGCCGGTCACGTCCAGGATGTCGTCGACGATCTGAAACAGCACACCAAGCTCCGTCGCGAAGCGCTTGTAAGCAATTGTCGCAGGTCCGCGCACGTCGGCCAAGGACAGCACGCACACAACCGAAGCTCCGATCAGCCTGCCCGTCTTCAGCTCGTGCAAACGGCGCAACCCATCCGGGCCCGCGGGGGCACTCGCGCGCATGTCCACATACTGGCCTCCCACCATCCCGTTCACGCCCGTGGCGGCCGCCAGCTCCACAGCAGCCTCGATCACGCGCTCAGGCGCCGAGAGTGGGCTTCCCAGCAGGTGATGGAACGCCTCCGCATACAGTCCGTCGCCGGCCAGGATCGCAACGTCCTCGCCGAACTCCACATGGCACGTGGGTCGTCCGCGGCGCAGATCGTCGTCGTCCATCGCCGGCAGATCGTCATGGATCAGCGAATAGGTGTGGATCAGCTCAAGCGCCGCCGCCAGCGGCATCGCCTGCTCACGCCCGAGACCGACAGCACGCGCGGTCGCCAGCGCCAGCACCGGGCGGATACGCTTGCCGCCCGCCAGCAGCGAATAGCGCATGGCCTCCTCCAACCCCGAGGTCAGCGCGGCCTCAGAGAAGCGCATCCGCTCCAGGTAGCGCTCCACCTCCTCGCGTAGGAGCTCCGGATAGGCTGCCTGCACGAGCGGCGCCCGTTAGAGGAGCGAGTCCTGGCCCGGAACGGGCTGTGAGACCTCGGTGCGCGCCTGACGCTCAAGCTCCGAGCTTGCCTGTGTGGCAAGCGCCGCGCAATCCTCCACCATCGTGGCCGCCGCGTCAGAGGACAGCTCGCCGGAGCGCAGCTGCTCGGCAGCACGCTCCAGCTGCTCTATGAGGTCGTCGATCCGCTCCAAGCTCATCTGTGATCAAGCATTCTGGCGCACCTCGCGCAGCACCGCTGCCAACACGCCGTTGACGAATGCGGGAGCATCGCTGCCGCAGAACGTCTTGGCGCTCTCAAGCGCCTCCTCGATCGCGCCCTCGGCAGGGATCGGAGTGTCCCCCGGGGCCACATCGGGATGCAACATCTCGATCAGCGCCACCCGCATGATGCTGCGCTCAAGCGGCTGGATGCGCTGCACCGACCACCCGTGAGAGTGACGGTCGATCGCCTCATCCAGCTCCGGTGCGCGATCCGCGGCCGCGTGCGCCAGCGCGCGCGTCAGCAGCGACGCGTTGGCCCCCAGGGTCTCCGCGAGTGGCCTTCCGGTGAGATCGTGCTGGTAGAGAGCGAACACCGCCGCCCGACGCTGCTCGGAGCGGCGCATCTGCCGCCTAAGCCCGCGACATGTATTCGCCCGAACGCGTGTCCACGCGGATTTTCTGTCCGACCTCGACAAACAACGGCACCTGTATCGCCGCGCCCGTCTCCAGCGTCGCCGGCTTGTTGCCACCGCCAGAGGCCGTGTCCCCGCGCAGGCCCGGCTCGGTCTGCGTCACCTCAAGATCCACGCTGCTCGGCAGCTGGATGTCCGAGGGCTGCTCATCGATGAACAGCACATCCACCTCGCTGCTGGGCGTCGTCCAGCGCAGCGCCTCGGCAAAACTGGATTCGGGCACCGCGATCTGCTCGAAGGACTGACTGTCCATGAAGTGCGCGTCGGTGCCGTCCGCATACAGGAACTGCATCTTGCGCGCCTCAGTGCGCACGGGGCGGAACTTCTCCCCGGCACGGAACGTGCGGTCGATCACCGCACCGTCTGAGGCCCGCCGCAGCTTCGTGCGCACAAACGCACCGCCCTTGCCGGGCTTCACGTGTTGGAACTCAAGGATCTTGAAGACCACCCCGTCGATGTCGATGTGGTTGCCGTTCTTGAACTGATTTGTGCCTAGCACGTATTCTTGCTATCGTCGTAGTATGTCCGAAACACGCACCAAGCCTAGCCGTATGGATCAATACGTGCGTGTCAGTCGCGTGGGCGGGCGCTCTGGCGACAGCTTCATCTCTCCTGAAGTTCAGCGAGAGCAGGGAGTGGCGTGGGCGGCATCCCGTGGGGTCGAGATAGCCATGACCCATGAAGATCTAGACCAGTCCGGTGGCAAGATCCATCGTCCCGGTCTCGACGCCCTCTTGGCACGCATCAGGGCTGGCGAGACAGATGGGGTCATCGTCTCCAAGCTCGACCGCCTCAGTCGCCTCGGCGTCGCCGACGCGCTGCGACTGGTCGAAGAGATCACCGACGCTGGCGGATCGATTGCTGCCCTCGACCTCGGCATCGACCCGACGACCCCATTCGGTGAGTTCGGCATGACGATCATGTTGGCCCTAGCGCGGATGGAACGACGACGCATGAGCGAGGCTTGGGAACAGGCCAAGACCCGCGCACTGGACCGGGGAGCACGCATGGGACCAACACCATTTGGCTACGCGCGCACCGAGGATGGATTGCTTGAACCACACTCCGAGTGGGCCCGAGTCGTCAAGCAAGCGTTCAAGCTTGCGGCGCGTGATGGAGTAGACGCGGCACTCGAATACCTGCGCAAGACAGCCCCCGTCGATCCGTCCCCAACTCGACCGGGCGTCCATCGCAAACGAACCCCCGATCACCGCACTTGGACGGCGTTCACCGTACGGCGACTGCTGCGCAACCGCTCGTACCTTGGCGAGACCCACTACGGAGACCGGCTCGTGCGCGACTCACACCTTCCGCTCGTGGATCGCGTCACCTTCGAGCGTGCCTATCCCGGCGAGGAGGCACCCAAACGCAAAGCCGCCGCTGTTTTTCCTCTCAGCGGATTTGCAACCTGCGCTGGTTGCGGCGAGGTGCTGGTCGGCTCACGGGCAGGAGTCGATAAAGAGGGCAACTCGCGGCGTGCCTACCGTTGCCGCGCATCGCTGAAGAGCTGGAATGGCTCCCCGTGCCCTGCTCCAGCAAACGTCCTAGCCGACCTCCTGGAGAACTACCTCGTGGGACGGCTAAAGCAGGCATATGAGCAGAGCGGCACGCTTGTGATCGGCACTCATGCAATCGATACAGATGGCACCTTCGAGGACACTCAACGCGAGCTAGAGGCAGCGGAGAACGAGGTCGAGCGCTTCGCGTCAGATGCCACCGCAGCCGAATTGCTGGGCGAGGCAGCATGGGCAGCTGCTCTGCGAACCCGCGCCAAACGCGCCGAGACCGCACGGATCGCCTATCGCGAACATGCCGACATGATGCGGACTCCCGACATCGCGATCCCGCCGGTCGAGGTGTTGGGCAACCTATCCCCCGAGGAGCTGACTACTGTCCTACGCGCGGTCTTTCAGACCGTCCGCGTTACTCGAGGACGTAGCCCGTTGCCCGGCCGCGTCGAGCTCGTCTTTCATGGCGAACCGCACACCGGGATGACGACGCTCAAGAACACGGCATAGCGCCCGCTCCAAACCCTCACGAGCAAGCAGAGGCATCGACCGAGGATGATCAGCAACACCCGCACGGTGGCCCGCCGGGCGGATATTGACACCTTGCGGCCATGAACTAGATCCAACTCCAAGGCGAGCTTGATAGGCAGAGCCAGATGACACAGCGTCCACGGACGTTGTCGCAGCGCGACCTTCATGAAGTGAGACGTCCATGATGCTTACTCCGACTAACCACTGACGGTGGGACATGGCATGCGTGATGCACAGCGAACCGCGCAGGCATATGAGGCGAGACGGTCGTTATCAGCGTTTCAGGTGGAGGGCCACCCCCATCCACCAAATCCGAGACCCTCGCGGTGGCCGTACCTTGCAGTTGTGGCCCGACCACACAAGCGCTAAAGGAATCTCAATCCACGCACCCCTAGGTGCTGCTGTTCTGTCCGTCGATGACCAACACGGAGAGAAACTGTGTTGAGGTCTATACGGCGATGACGAACAACCTGACAGTAACCACAACCATTGCGTGCCAGCAGTCGTCGGGACCCTATGCCAACCCCGCCCCATCCCTCCTACCACTCCAGCTGGGGAGGTTTTTGACCGTCGTGGCCCATCCCACAAGCAACCATAAATCAGATGCCCTCGCGGGCCGCGACGGTCAAAAACCGAACCAGCCCGTCAGGGCTGGCGGTTTACTCCGCTCCAGCGGATTCC
>JBAWFB010000027.1:0-14093 GCA_049591495.1 Solirubrobacteraceae bacterium | reverse complement strand
ATACACGGCATAGGAGCTGGCCCCGTAGCGCAACGCCACGGCAGCGACCTCGTTCAGCGCCCCCTCGAACGCGTCCGACCGGAAACCGGTCGCGTACCACGGGACGATCACAGTGCCGGCCATCAGTCATTCCTCCACTTTCGTTGCACACTTGAGCTTCTGATGTTCGAGAGCCAAGCCAGACAAGGACGCACCGACCGAAATGTGCTTCGCACATGAGGGAGGGAGGACACAGTATGGCGCCGGCTATCGGACATCAGCCTCCAACCTCGGCGTGTATAGCTCCTGGACCGTCTGCGGTCTTCCCCTCGTCTTCGGACTCGGCGCCGACGAGGATCGAGATCTTGCCCAGGTGCTTGTTTTCGAGCATCAACTGGTGCGCTTCAGCGACGCCCTCAAAGCCGAGCGTGCGCCACAGCACCGGCCGGATCTGACCGCTCTCGATCAGCTCGTTGGCCTTCATGCACTCATACGCGTTGGCGAAATGCGACCCGAGGATCTCCTTCTGCTTCATCCACAGGTAGCGCACGTCGAAGTCGAGGTTGAAGCCGGTGGTGCCCGCGCAGATGACGACCTTGCCGAATGGCTTCACGGTGAACACCGAGGTGGGGAAGGTCGCCTGCCCGACGTGCTCGAACACGATGTCGGGAGCGTCACCGAGGATCTGCTTCACACGCTTTGAGAACTCGCGCGAGACGAGGAACCGCGCCTTGTCCTCCTCGGGGGTCTCGCCACCCTTGCGCATCATGCCGGTGAACTCGGCTCGGTCGATGTAGTCCACGGCGCCGAGGCGCTTCACCAACTCGCCCTTCTCGGCGGAGGACACCACGCCCACGCAGTGAGCCCCTGCCGCCGCGCACAATTGCGTAGCGAACACGCCCAGCCCACCCGCGGCGCCCCAGATCAGCACCTTCTGGCCGGCCTGCAGCTTGCAGCGGGTCATCAGCATGCGGTAGGCCGTGAAATACACGAGGCCGTAGGAGGCCGACTCAGACCAGCTCAACGCCTGCGGCTTGGGCAGCAGCTGTTGGGCCTGCACCTTCGTGAACTGGGCGAAGGACCCCCAGGTCGTCTCATAGCCCCAGATCTTCTGCGACGGCGCCGCCATCGGGTCGAGACCGTGCACCTCGGGATCCTCGTAGGACGCCTGGTTACAGTGCACCACCACCTCGTCGCCCGGCTTCCAGCGGGTCACCCCGGCGCCCACCTTCCACACAATCCCCGAGGCGTCGGAGCCGCCGATGTGGTGCCCGTACTGCGGGTGGTCGCCGTACTTCATCACCGACACCGGCTTGCCCAGCGCCGCCCACACGTTGTTGTAGTTGACGCCCGCCGCCATCACGCGAACGATCACCTCGAAGGCGCCAGGCTCGGGGACTTCGATCTCCTCGAGCTGAAACGCGTCCTTCGGTTCGCCCTGGCGCTCCTCGCGGATGACCCACGCGGCCATCGTCTGCGGCAGCTCGCCGGGCTCGGTGTCCACCTTTGATACGTGCTGAAGATCGATTGCCACGGTGCTCTTGAACCTCCGATGATTGAAGTGCCCGCCCACCCGGGAACGGCCTGCAATCCTACCCGCCGCGCACATCTGCGGCTCCGAGGGCGCCGGGCGCGGCTGTCTGGGGGGACGGCCGGGGTCTTCCTACCGGAAGGGCAGCTCGCACACAAGCGCGCTTGCGTCGTGCTCGCCAACGGCGACGGTGGCGCCCGGCTCGGCCTCGCGGCGCACGAGCGCCAATCCGATCGGGCCGAGCACAGGGGAGAGGACAGAGCTGCTGAGGTGTCCCACGGAACGCTCGCCAAGGTGCAGCTCGGCGCCTGGGGCCACCGGCTCGGACAAGCGCAGGCCGCGCACATGGCGGTTCGGCTTGCCCTTGTAGAACAGACGCGCCACGGTCTCCTGGCCCACGTAACAGCCCTTCGTGAAGCTCACCGCGCGCTCGTTCAGGTCGGCCTCCTGGGGAATCGTGCTCTCGTCGAGGTCGATCCCATAGCGCGGCCGGCCGCGCTCCACGCGTACGATCTCGGCTGCCGCCTCGCTTGCTTGAACGGCGCCGGTTGCTTGCAGTGCCTTGTGCACGATGTCGACGCAGGACGCATCCAGCAGCACATCGAAGCCCACATCGGTGCGGACCAATCGCACCATGACGGTCCCCACGCCGGCCGGCACGTGTTGGCCCTCTCGTTCGGGCAGGCCAGCTGGTTGGATCGCAAACGTTTTTTCAACGACATCGGCCGAGGCTGGACCGATCAGCGACAGCAGCGAGCTCTCCAATGTGCGCTTGTGCAGATCTACCTCGAAGCCGATCTTGAAGCGGCGGATCATGTCGAACAGCGCCTGCAGGGCGATGCGCTCGGTGTCGAGCAGCAATTCGGCTGGTTGGCCGTTGGGATCGTCGCCAACCGCGAGGATGCGCAGGTCGCCGAGCATCTTGCCCTTGTGGGTCAGGAATGCGGCATAACAACCGCTGCCCGGCTCGAGACCGATCAGCTCGTTGGTCACCTGGCCGTTCAGGAACTCCACGGCGCCCGCGCCTGTGAGGGCTAGCTTGCCGCGCTCAGAGCGATCTATCAGCCCGCAGCGCTCGGTCAACATCGCGTACTCACCAGCCAGCGTTGTGTCTGTAGCAGCCACGGCTCCGAGGATATCCACGCTAGGCTTCACGTCGATGAACAAGATTGGGAAGACAGAGGGGCCTGCCTCGCCCGCCTCCGGCGGGCTGCGCCACCCTCTTGCAGACACCTTCCAGCGAATCGTCGACTCGCTCCCCGAGGATTGGACAGACATCGAGCTCGATCTGCGCATCGCGGACGAGTCGCGCTACATCGATGCGTCCGTCTACCTCGTCACATGTAACGCGCGACCATATTCGCGCCACGATTGGCACTGGCGGCTACTCGTCGCACACCACTTCGGTCATGCGGCCTCTGCACCCACGGTCCACGGCACGCTGCGGCTGCTCGACGAAGCCGGGATCGAGGGTGAGATGGTCTTGCGGGAGCACCGCGCTGGGCGTGTCGAGGTCACTCAAATGTGGGGTCGCCCGCAGTCGGTGCGCGAGGAGTTCGCGCGCTTGCGGGCGCAGTAGCGCTCACGAGCCGCCGGGACAGGCAGCTGGTCGATGGCGCGTGTCGTGGCCTACATCCCGGACCTGTTGTTCGGGTCGCGCGTGCAGGCAGGTCTGGTGGCTGACGGTCACGCGGTTGAGCTGGTCGGCGATGTTGGCGCCGTGCGTCGCGCGCTGGGCGGCGCGGACGCGCTGGTCGTCGATCTCACCGACGAGGTGTCGGGGCGTGCCGAGCTGGTCGAATCGCTCTCAGAGGAGAGCCTGCTTGACGGAGTGAGCACGCTTGCCTTCTATTCCCACGTCGAGGCTGACACGCGTCAGCGAGCCGAGGACGCCGGCTTCGATCTGGTGATCCCACGCTCGCGCATGGCGCGCGAAGGAGCCGTGCTCGTTACGCAATTGGTCGATACAGGCAGCGGCGACTGAGCTAGCTCGGCGGCAACGCCTCTCCGCCGCCGAGGTCGGTGTGCTCAGCCTCGTCCGGGTCGAGTGGGACGAGCGCCGCGTTGGGGACACGCTCGGCTAGCGCCACTTTGTGGCCCGCGCGCTGGTAGAGGGCGATGCGGATCACGACCCCGTGGCAGACGACCAGGGCTGGCAGTTCTCCCTGCTCGACATCGGCCAGTCCCGCGGCCACACGCACGCCCTGCTGGGCGAACGACTCGCCGCCAGGGAATGCAAAGCTCGGGTCGCCACCGATGAAGCCGGCGAAGCCGGCGGGGTCTTCGGCCTGCACGTCGACGAACAGGCGGTCGGTCCAATCGCCCGCGTCGGTCTCCATCAGGCGTGGCTCCTCGCGCGGCTCAAGACCGATCCGCGCGGCGACGATGTCGGCCGTTTCGCGGGCGCGCAGCAAAGGGCTACACCACAGTGTTTTGAATGGAATCCCACCGACCCCGCCCGCCCCCGCGCTGGCACGCTCGGCTAGATCGCGTGCCTGCTCGCGGCCGGTGTCGTCGAGTGGGACCGGCAGGTGCCCCTGGAAGCGGCGCTCCAGGTTGTAGGCGGTCTGGCCGTGGCGGGCCAGATAGACGCGCGCGGGGCTCAGGTCGCCTCAGTCTGCTGCTGGCTCGGCCGGCTTAACCTCGCGCTTGCCCAGGTACAGGAACGAGTACAGCCCGGCCGCGACGCCGCCGCCCAACAGCGGCCCGGCATACCAGACCCACGCGTTGGCCCAATGGTCACCCACGAGCTGTGGGCCAAACGCACGCGATGGGTTCATCGCGGCGCCTGTGAACGGACCGCCGAACAGCACGTCGATCGCGATCACAAGGCCGATCGCCAGCCCGGCGACGACGCTGAACTGGTTGCGTGCGTCCACGGCCGCGCCGAACACGACGAACACGAGGAAGAAGGTGAGGATCGCCTCGAGCAGGAAGCCGGAGCTGGCGTCGACGCCGTGGCCGAGCGCCGGCACACCGAGCTTGACCGCTTCGGTCGTCGCTCGCGGCAGCAGCTGCTTGACCAGCAGCGCCGCCAGCGCGGCGCCGCCGAATTGCGCGACCCAATACACGGGGGCCAGCGCCGGCTTGATCTTGCGTGCGACCAGGAACCCAAACGTCACCGCGGGGTTGAAGTGCCCGCCGGAGATGTGCCCCAGCGCGCACACCATCACGCCGATCGCGAGGCCGTTGGCGATCGCGACGCCGATCAGAGTGGGGTCGTGGGCGACACCGGCGGCAGCTGCGGCACCGGCACCGATGAAAGTGAGAGTGAAGGCGCCGACCATCTCGGCCACGGCACGACGCAAAGTGTCTTCGGACATGAGGCGAAAGCTACGAGCCGGGTCGGACGGACCCTACACTTGCCCAATGCGCCGTCGCGTCACCTTCTCGCGCAACCTAACGCTGTCGCTGTCGCGCACGTGTCGCTGCTATTGCAAGTACTGCGCGTTCGCCACGCACAAGGCGCATCTGTACTCCCCTGAGGAGGTGATCGAGATCCTCGACGGCGCGGCGCGCAGGCAGGTCAAGGAGCTGCTGGTGCTCACCGGTGAGCATCCGGAGGTCAACCCGCAGGTGCGGGAGCGGCTGGACTCCTATGGGCACGCCGATTTCACCGCATACGTCGTGTGGGCGTGCGAGCGGGCGCTGGAGCGTGGCTTGCTGGCGCACACCAACCTCGGCGTGCTCTCGCGCGACGACCTGGCGCGTCTGCGCGAGGTGAGCGCCTCGCAGGGTCTGATGCTCGAGTCGGTCTCCGAGCGGCTGATGCAGACCGTGCACGCCGGCTCGCCCACGAAGCACCCCGAGCGTCGCCTGGAGACGATCCGAGCGGCGGGCGAGTTGAGGATCCCGTTCACCAGCGGCATCCTCGTCGGGATCGGCGAGACCGCGCAGGAGCGGATCGAATCGCTGGAGGCGATCGCGGCGCTGCACTCCGAGTACGGGCACATTCAGGAGGTGATCCTGCAGAACTTCGTGCCCCACCAGAGCTACTACGGGCAAGAGCCCGCCAAGATCGCAGACGCGGCCGCGCGCGCGTACTGGCGCACCGGCGTGGAGGGGAGCGTCGGCCCCGAGGCGGGTGGGCACGGGGACGTCGGGCACGAGCGCCGTCCAGGAGGGGACGAGCCTGTCCGTCTGCACCCCGAACTGCCGCTGCCGGCGTGGGCCACCGAAGGCGCAGGGCCTGTGTCGATCGCCGATATGAAGCACCTCATCTCAGAGACGCGACGGCTGATGCCCGATGTGGGCATTCAGATCCCGCCCAACCTCGCCGACTGGTGGAGCGAGCTGGTGGGCGCAGGCGCCACCGATCTGGGCGGACTGTCGGCCAACGGCGATCACATCTCCCCCGAGCACCCGTTTCCCTCGCCGCACCAGGTGCGCAAGCGCTTGCAGGCCGACGGGGTGGCGCTGACCGAGCGGCTGTGCGTGTACCCGCAATACATCGATCCCGAGTGGGTCGCGCAGGGGGTGCTCGACACGATCAAGCTCAAGTACTGGAGCTTCATCCCGCGTCGTGGCTCCGGCCGAACCGACCCACCGGCGCCGATCCGCCCCGATCTGGTGGCCGGCGCGATCGCGAAGGGCCGCGAGGGAGCGGCGCTGAGCGAGGCGGAGCTGACGGCGATGTTCGCCGAGACGCGCCCGGAGGCGATCGAGGACATGCGCGTCGCCGCGGACGAGCTGCGCGCCGAGCTTGCGGGGGAGACCGTCACGTTTGTCGTGAACCGCAATATCAACATCTCCAACGTGTGCACCGTCGGCTGTGCGTTCTGCGGGTTCGGCCAGGGCAAGCGCTCGCCCGACGCCTATCAGCACGACGAGGCCGAGTTCCGCCGGCGGGTGCTGGAGGCGATCGACTACGGCGCGAGCGAGCTGTGCATCCAGTCGGGCATCCACCCCGATTGGGAGCTCGACGACTACCTGAGCTGGCTGCGCCTCGCAAAGGCGGTCGCGTGTGAGGCGGACACCGACCTGCACCTGCACGCCTACAGCCCGATGGAGATCGCCCACATGTGCGACATCTCAGTGCTGCCCCCAGCCGAGGTGTTCGCGCGTCTGCGCGACGCGGGGCTCGGATCGACCCCCGGCACCGCCGCCGAGGTGCTGCACGACGGGGTGCGCGAGCGCATCTCGCCCAACAAGCTGCCGGTGGCGCGCTGGGTGGAGATCATCGAAGCCTCTCACGCCGCCGGCCTGCGCTCCACTTCGACGGTCATGTTCGGCCACATCGAGGAGCCGTGGGAGCTGGCGGAGCACATGCGCGTCGTGCGCGAGCTGCAGGAGCGCACGGGCGGCATCACCGAGTTCGTGCCGCTGTCGTTCATCCCGTTTCAGACGCTGCTCGGGCGCACCCACGGTGTGGAGGAGATCTCCCGCGAGGAGAACCTCAAGCACACAGCCGTGTTCCGCCTCGCGCTCGGGCGCACGATTCCAAGCCTGCAGGCCTCGTGGGTGAAGATGGGTCTTGACGCCGCCACCGAGTCGCTGCGCTGGGGCGTCAACGACCTCGGGGGCACACTGATGGAGGAGTCGATCAGCCGCCTTGCCGGCTCCTACCACGGCACCAAGCTCGACCCTGAGCAGCTGATCGCCGCCGCGCACGCGGCGGGACGTCCGGCGGCCGAGCGCAGCACGCTGTACGGGATCAGGCGACGCTACCCACTGGAGGGTGTCGAGCGGCCCACCGTTGCCGCCTGATCTACCGCGTCCCGATGGCTCCGCTCGCGCCCGCGGACGCCCCGCCGCCTCAGTTTCAGGAGTACCTCATCGAAGTTCCGCTGACTTTCGACGGTGGCCTCGGCTGAGACGCTTCGCACCGCGGCGGCGATCGCCGCAGGGTGATCGTAGGGCTGCATGTGCCCGCCGTAGAGCATCACGAGCCTGGCGTGGGGCAGCGCCGCGGCGAGACGACGGCCGTAGATGGGATGCACCAGCTCGTCCTGCTCGCCCTGGATCACGACCGCGGGCACGCTGATGCCCGCCAGTCCCTTGTCGATCCGGACGATCACGCCATTGGCCTCCAGCATCTCGCCGGCCCACGCTTCGAGGTTGCCGTGGGTCATATTGATCTCGAGCACGCGCCGGCGATGCGCCGCCACGACCGGCAGCGGGTGAAACGCTTCGGCGTCTGCCTGGTTAACCGACACGGTGATCAGCAACTGCCCAAACGTGGCATTGGCGATCTGTCTGATCACGGGAAGCTGCAGGAATTTCACGACGTGCGCCTGCAATTTGCTGAAGGCGTCGATTTTCTGCCCGGCGGCAGCGGCGTCCACGAGCACCAAGCCCCCCACTTCGTCGGGGTAGCGCTCTGCATAGCCCAACGAGATGGTGCCGCCATAGGAGTGCCCGACAAGGATCGGTTGTTCTACGTTCAGCTTCACCAGCAGTTCGTGGATCACTTCCAGCTGGCGATCGAACGGCACGTAGCCGCCGGTCGAGTAGCCGAAGCCGGGCCGGTCGATGGCGATCGTGCGATGCCCCGCCAGTAGCGGCGTCACGTCTTCCCAGTCCTCGGCCGTCCCCGGCAGGCCGTGGATCAACACGATTGGAGTGCCGCTGCCAGGGTGTTCGATGTAGTGGATGCGCAGCTTGCCAACCTGCATGAACGAGCCGGTCGGCTTGGGCTCGACGGGCAGACGCCCGTAGGTCCAGTTGAGCACGATGACGGCTATCCCGAGTGCTGCCACGACGGCTAGTAGGAATCCACCGATGCGTTTTGGTCTGCGCACGCGATGCAGGCTATAGATCAACCCTCCACCAGGCGCTCGAAGATCGCGCCCATCTGGCGGTGATATTCGATGCCCCCGATGAGTGTCGCCTCGGGACCAGACGGACGGCCTTGACCGTTGTCCGGCTCGTACTCTCGCAGGCTCTCCAGGTAGCCCTCGAACTCCGCCAGCTTCGCGCGGTGCCAGTCGGCGCGACCGGCGAACACCACCATTGGGTCCGCACCGGCGAACACCTTCAGCATGCCCTCATCGCGGTACTGCGAAGGTGGCGCGCCGGGCGAGTCCGCCCACGCGCGCAGCGCCTCGCGGCCCGCATCGGTCAGTGCGTATACCTTGCGTCGACGGCCGCCTTCCTCCTGGCTCTGTGAGAGGTACCCACCTTTCGCCAGCCGCGAAGGCTCGTCATAGAAGGTGGTGTGCGGGACCGGCCAGAAGTTCTCGATCGAGTGCTCCAGTGCCTGCTTGAGGTCATAGGGGGTGGCTTCGCCCACCATGTCGAGCAGACTCATCACCGCGTATGAGGTGGTGGTCAGACGGATGGGCTTGTTATTGGCGGGCACTTGGTTTGATGGTTTGTCGATTGGCTCGTGCTGGCGGGAATTGTCGATTGGACTTGCTTTCCATAGTTCGTCCTGTATAGTTCGGCTCGAACTATAGAACGTGCGTCCCGTCGCGGCGGGAGCGTGCCTGCGCGAGGAGCTCGATTCGATGGCCGATCAACCGCATGCAGAGAACATCCTCTCCAACGTCCCGAACCACGAGACGCCTCTCCCCGGCGTCGCCCCCTCCAGTGGTGCGCCCACCCGCTCCGATTATGACGTAGCGGTCGTGGGCGCGAGCCTCGCCGGATGCGCCACGGCGATCATGCTGGCCCGTTCGGGCGCTCGCATAGTGCTAGTGGAGAAGAGCCCGGACCCACACTCCTACAAGAAGATCTGCACCCACTACATCCAGTCCTCCGCCGTGCCCACGCTGGAGCGGTTGGGAATGATCGAGCCGATGATGCAGGCGGGCGCCGTGCGCTCGGATATCCGTTCGTGGACGCGCTGGGGGTGGATCGAGAAGCCGCGCGGAAGCAAGGTTCCGAGCGGGATCAATCTGCGCCGCGAACGCCTCGATCCGCTAATTCGCGAGTTGGCCCGCAAAACCCCGGGTGTCGAGCTGCTGCTCGGGCACACCGTGCAGGAGCTGCTGCACGAAGGGGAGCGTGTGTCGGGAGTTCGCGCACGTGACTCTCACGGACAGACGGTTGAGCTGCGTGCGCGGCTCGTGGTCGGCGCCGACGGTCGCGACTCGCGTGTGGCCAAGCTGTCGGGCGTGCACGCGCGCAAGGTCGAGCACGGACGCATCGCCTACGGCGGCTACTACGAAGGACCCGCCTACGATGGCGCCCCCGCCTCAGCGCTGTGGCTGCTGGATCCGAACATGGTGGGCGCATTCCCGACCGACAGCGGCCACACGTTCTATGCCGTGATGCCGACCAAGGAGCATCTGCCTGAATTCCGCGCCGATGCGAAGGCAGCCCTGGAGAAGATGGTCTCGGAGGTCCCTGACGCACCGCCGATTCTCACCTCGCGCCTGACCCAGCCCGTGCAGGGGAAGGTCGACATGACCAACGTCATGCACACGCAGACCGCGCCCGGCCTTGCGCTGGTTGGCGACGCCGCCGGCGCGCTCGACCCCCTATGGGGCATCGGCTGCGGTTTTGCGCTGCAAACCTCCGAATGGCTCGCCGACAGCGTTGCACCTGCGCTGGGCGGCGCAGAGCCGCTGGAACGAGGGCTCAAGCGCTATCGCCGCCGCCACGCCCGCGGGCTCGGGGGCCACACCAGGATGATCCTCGACTACGCGGACGGGCGCAAGATCAGCGCAGCAGAGAAGTTCATCTTCTCCGCAGCCAGCTACGACGAGCGCACCGGAAGGGTGTTCGAGGCCTTTGGGACGCGCAATATCGGACCGGTGCGGATGCTTGCCACGGGGTTGCCGCTTGCAGGGCTCGCGCACGCGCGCCGCGCTATCGGAACAGGTCCTCGTCGAGCGGGCGCAGCAGCGCAGCCGCTCCCGGCCCATCCTCCTCGCTGAGGAAGCGCTCCAAGCCCTCGACGATCACGACCGGTTCGCGCGAGTCCTTGGCGCGCGCGAGATCGGCGGTGGCGGCGATCATGTCAGCCACCGCCAGCCAGGTGGCCTGTAGCTCGCGCCCCACGCTGTCGGTGCGCCCGCGCCAGTCCTCAAGCGGAGTGAGGCCGGCGCAGCCGATCGCGATATCGCACTGTCCGTGGCGCCACGCGCGGCCGAAGCTGTCGCTGATCAACACACCCACATCGGTCCCCGTCAGCTCGCGCAGGCGATAGCGGATGCGTCGCGCGGAGGCGTCCGGGTCGCGCGGGAGCACGATCAGAGTGTCCGGGTCGGCCGAGTTGGAGGCGTCCACGCCGGCGTTGGCGCACACGAAGCCATGGTGGGTGCGGGAGATCAGCACGCCGTTGGCCGCGCGCAGGATCTCCTGAGATTGATCGAGCACCACCTGCACGGCGCGCGGGTCCTTCGCGGGGGCTCGACCGCCAACGGCGATCTCGGCGGCGAGCTCCAGAGCGCGTGGGCTGGGCTCGACCTCGCGCAGGTCGACGACCGCTCCCTCGGACTTGGAGACGGCCTTGTGGGCGATCGCCACGATCTGGCCATCGCGCAGCGGGCGGGCAGGCCGGGAGGCATCGAGCCCGGCGACGATCAGCTCGGCGAGATCCGCTCCCGCCGTCACCTCGGGCAACCCAGGGAGGCTGCTGGCGGACAGGCTGCTCACGATCGGCTCAAGCTGCCCGGGAGGCACTGCCGGAGGCAGACCCTGGAGGGCTGGTCGTTCCCGAGCGGTCGAGCACCGAGCGTGTGCGCGGCGCACGCACCCGCTCGCCGGCGAGGCGCTCGCGCAGCACCGCGAGGTCCTCGCCGGTGTCGATGTCCAGCAGCAGCGACGCGGGCTGCTCGATTCGCCAGCTCGCCGCGGCTTGTTCGGCGAGCCGCTCGTGGCGCGCACGGCTGTCGGGCCCGAAGCTGGGGGAGATCGCGTCTGGTGGCGTGAGCAAGAGCCCGTTGGTGCCACTGCCGTGGCGGTCGGGCACGATCACCACTCGGTTGGGCTCGCCGTCGAGTAGCTGTGTCAGCTCACCCGGGTTGAGCGTGGGACAGTCACCCGGCACGCACAGCGCGCGCTCGAAGCCCTCCTCGATCGCTCTGGCAAGACCCAGCGACACCGCCGCGCTCTGGCCGCTCTCGGCCGAGTCCTCGATCACGATCGCGCCGGTGTAGCGCGCGGCGGCGGCCACCATCGACTCGCGGGTGACCACGATCGTGGCCTCCACCGCTGGGCATTCGCGCAGCGCGCTCAGCACGTCACCCACCATCGCGCGCGCGAGATCCGCGCGCAGTGAGTCGGCGACGCTCATGCCGAGACGCTGCTTGGCGATCGGGAAGCGCTTCACGGGAAGGATCGCGGCGGTGCGCATATATGGGGAGAGGCTACCCGGCGAGCGAGTCGGCGAACGCGAGCGTCCGCTCGGCGACGCGGGCGCGCGAATCGCCATCGGCCATCGCGGTGTCCAGTTGGAGGGTGGCCATACCCGCGACGGGCTCATCGGCCACGATCCCGCCGAGTAGCCCGGGCGCGACGGTCTCATAGAAAGCGGCAACTCCAGCCGCACTCACGGGCTGATCGTAGGCGTCCAGGAAGGCGGCGGTGGGACCCTTCACGATCTCCCCGCCGACGACGGGGCTCACGCACACCACCGGCGCGGAGATGTCCGCGAGCGTCTTACCGAGCACGTGCAGGATCGGCCAGATCGAGATCACTGGGTTGCTGGGACCGACGATCACCGCGCGCGCGTCGCGTAGCGCTTTCAACACCTCCGGGGTGGGATGGGGAGCGGGCGAGTTGGAAGTGGTAGGTGACACATCCGCCCGTACAAGACGCGCCTCGGCGGAGGAGCTGAACGCGACCTCGCGCACCGTGCCCTGGGTGCGCTCGCGAATCATGAAGCTCTGGAAGTCTCGCCAACCATCGTCGGTACGCACGTGTGTGTGCAACGGCTCGTCGCACATTGGCAGTACGCGGGCGCGCACTCCGATCGTCTCGTTCAGGCGCGCGAGCGCCTCTGTGGGGCGCAACCCCTCGTCGGTCATGCGTTTGCGCTCCAAGCACCACGCGAGATCGCGGTCCCCGAGGTTGAACCACACGTCCCGGCCGAGCGCTCGGAGAGCCTCCATCACGACGAACGTGTCGCCGTCCAGTCCCCACCCGCGCTCGTCGATCTCATCCGCGAGCCAGAACGACACCAGGTCGGGGTCGGGTGAGACGTGTGCGCCGTAAATGTTGATGTCATCGCCGGTGTTGGCGATCACGACCAGCTCGTCGGGGCCCACCACGTCGAGCATCCCGCGCGCGAGCTTCGCCCCGCCGGTGCCGCCGGCAAGCAGCACGACGCTCCCTCTTTGGTGGTCCCCCGGCGTGGGGGGACCAGCGGGCGAGCCGGGTCCTACTCCCACGAGTCGTCGGGCAGGCCCGTGACGCGGATGCCGGCGTGGGTTTTGTGCTTGGCGTTGATCGAGATCATCAGCGCGGTCATCGACTCGGCGATGCGCGCCATCTCGAGCTTCCCGCAGTCCACGCAGCGCAGCCCCTCGATCCGCTCGATCAGGTGTGCCGCGCGGCGCTTGTCCTCGCGAGCGTCCCCGCACACGAGCACGTCCTGCCCAAGCTCGTGGTCGAGCGCGGTCAGCGACGCGGCGCTGACTGTGTGAAGCGCCGACACCACTTTTACGCCGTCGGGCACCATCTCAAGGGCCGCCTGTGCAGCCGATCCCTGCCACACGCCGAGCATGCGCGTGGCGCGGCCGCTCACGGCGGCCGCGAGCGGTACGGTCGCGTCGATCAGCAGCTGCCCGTCGCGCAGCGCTTCCTTCACGTTTTTGAGCGTCTCGGACTGATTGCGGAACGGGACGCTCAGGATCACGATGTCGGCCGCCTGGACCGCCTGTGCGTTCTCCGCGCCCGTGAACTCGCCGTCCGGCACCGCCTCGCGCGCCCTGTCCGCCGCCTCGACCGCGCGTGCCGCGTCGCGCGAGCCAATCACAACCGGCACACCCGTGCGACCGAGACGCACTGCCAACCCGAACCCGAGCGCACCGGACGCGCCGACGATCGCAACCGGGTCTGTGGTGGTGGAGGGGGCCACGGCGGCGGAGTATATGAGCGCCGCCGCGCGCGAGTCGCGCGTCGTGGGACGTCGCGCACAGCTACGCTCTGCGAATGCGGCTGGAGGGAAAGATCGCGCTCGTCACAGGTGGTGCCTCGGGGATCGGTGCCGCCACGGCGCGTCGCCTGACGGCCGAAGGGGCGCGCGTGGCGATCGGGGACGTCAACGAGGATGGCGCCCGCGAGCTCGCCGGGGAGCTCGACGGGTTGGGTTGCGCGCTCGACGTCACCGACACCACGTCGGTGCGCGCGGCCGTGGCCACGATCACGGAGCAGCTGGGTCCGGTGGACGTGCTCGTCAACAATGCCGGCACCGACCTGTTCTCCTTCTTCGTCAACTCCGACGAGGGGCTGTGGGATTTCGTGCTCGGAGTCAATCTGCGCGGCGTGCTCGCCGTCACCCACGCCGTGCTGCCCTCGATGCAGGAGCGTCGCTCGGGCTCGATCGTCAACGTCGCCAGCGAGGCCGGCCGCGTCGGCTCGCAGGGCTCTTCGGTCTACTCGGCCGCCAAGGCCGGCGTGATCGGCTTCACCAAGGCGATCGCACGCGAGTCCGCGCGTTACCGGGTGCGCTCCAACGCGGTCGCACCGGGGC
>JBAWFB010000026.1:0-9731 GCA_049591495.1 Solirubrobacteraceae bacterium | reverse complement strand
CTCAGCCGCGCCCGAGTCCACGACCGCCGCGTCGCCCACAGGCGACGGGGCGGTAGGCGATGTCGTCGCCCAGCCGGGCGACGACGGAGTCCTACAGGTGCCAGACGGCAAGCGCGTGTCGCCGGTGGCGGCGCGGGTGGCGGCCGCCGAGGGCGTTGACCTGTCGGGCGTGGCAGGCAGCGGTCCGGCGGGACGGATCGTGAAGGCCGACGTGCTGAGCGCAGCAGCCGGGAATGGCGCGGCGCAGACCAACGGCGCCGCCAGCGCACCCTCGGGGACACAAGCCGGCGAGCGCCAGCAGATGAAGGGCGCCGCGGCGATGCTGGCCCGCTACATGGACGAGTCGCGCCAGATCCCAACCGCCACGAGCTTCCGCACGCTGCCGGTGACCGTGCTGGACGGACGCCGGCGCGAGCTGAAGGCGGCGGGACGCAAGGTGTCCTTCACACATCTGATCGCCTACGCGATCGCGCAGGCGGCGAACGAGATGGCGAGCATGACCCATCACTTCGCCGAGGTCGACGGCAAGCCCTATCGGGTAAACGACGGCCAGGTGAATCTCGGGCTGGCGGTGGACGTCGAGAAGAAGGACGGGACCCGTACGCTGATGGTGCCGGTGATCCGCGACGCCGGAGCGATGCCCTTCGACGCGTTCGTGGCGGCGTATGACGCGCTGGTGGAGAAGGCGCGCACCAACACGCTGACAGCGGACGACCTGGTGGGCGCGAACATCACGCTGACCAACCCCGGCGGGATCGGCACGGTGGCATCGGTGCCACGGCTGATGAACGGTCAGGGGACGATCGTGGCGACCGGCTCGATCGCCTACCCCGTCGGCCTCGGAAACATTGGCGAGCAGATCGGTGCGGAGAAGGTCATGACGATGACCTCCACCTATGACCATCGTGTGATCCAAGGGGCTGAGTCGGGACGCTTCCTAGCACTGGTGGAAGCTCGCCTGCAGGGCAAGGAGCAGTTCTACGAGAGCGTGTTTGGCTCACTCGGCGTCGAGATCGGCCCCGCCCCGAGTGCGCCGAAGCCGGCGGTGGCAGCGCCTGTGCCCACGGCACCACAGGCCAGCGCGCCCGACGAGCAGATGCTGCAGGCGGTGCAGGCGGCAAGCACGCTGGTACACCGCTTCCGCAGCCACGGCCATCTGGCGGCACGCCTGGATCCGCTGGGGACCGAGCCCGAGGGCGAGCCGCAGCTGGATCCCGAAACCGCAGGGCTGACACCGCAGGTGATGGCCCAGATTCCGGCGCGCATCCTGCGCATGTACGTGCCGGGCGAGACGCTCGCCGAGGCGCTGCCGGCCCTGCGCCAGACCTACTGCGGGACGATCGCGTATGAGATCGAGCACATCTCCTCCCACCGTCAGCGCGTGTGGCTGCGCGAGCAGATCGAGTCGGGCGCGTTCCGCCAGCCGCTCGGCATCGAGCCGCGCAGGGCACTCTTGAAGCGCCTGATCGAGGTGGACGCGCTGGAGCGCTTCATGCACAAGGCCTACCTCGGCCAGCACCAGTTCTCGATCGAGGGACTCGACATGACCGTGCCGATGCTCGACGAGCTGATCCAGCTGGCGGCCGGGATCGGCGGCCAGGAGGTCGTGATCGGGATGGCCCACCGTGGGCGGCTGAACGTGTTGGCGCACAACCTCGGGCGCCCCTACGACACGATCTTCGCCGAGTTCGAGGGCGCCTCGACGCTTGAGGCAGTCACGACGATCCCCCAGGGCGGCACCGGCGACGTCAAGTACCACCACGGCACACAGGGCTCCTACGAGCTGCCGGACGGCGGCACCATCCGCGTGAACCTGGAGTCCAACCCGAGCCACCTCGAGTATGTCTCACCGGTCGTTGAGGGCGCCACCCGCGCTGCGCAGACCTCGCGCAGCGGGCCGCGCGCCCATCAGGACACCAACGCGGCCGTCCCGATCGTGATCCACGGCGACGCGTCGTTCCCCGCACAGGGGGTGGTCGCCGAGACGCTGAACCTGCAGGCGCTCGACGGCTATCAGGTCGGCGGCACGGTGCACCTGATCATGAACAACCAGATCGGATTCACCACCGACCCCGACGATGCCCGCTCGACGCGCTGGGCATCGGATCTGGCGAAGGGCTTTGACGTGCCGATCATCCACGTGAACGCCGACGACGTAGCGGCGTGCATGAGCGCCGTTCACCTCGCGTTCGCCTTCCGCCAGGAGTTCGGCCACGACGTGCTGATCGATCTGATCGGCTACCGGCGCTTTGGCCACAACGAGTCCGACGAGCCCGCCTACACCCAGCCGGAGATGTACGCGAAGATCAAGACCAAGAAGCGCGTCTATGAACTGTGGGCCGAGCAACTGGTGACCGACGGCGTGGTGAGCCGCGAGGACGTGGAGCGGCTCGGCCAGGAGGTGTGGGACAACCTGACGATCCTGCACCAGCGCCTGAAGGCGAAGATCGCGGCAGCCGCCGAGCAGGACGGGGTGGATCACGGCACGGGCGAGTATCAGCTCGACCGCACACCGAGCCCCGATGTTGACACTTCCGTAGCCGCCGCGCGCGTGCGCGAGCTGGGGCTGGAGCTGCTGCGCACGCCCGACGGATTTACCGTGCACCCCAAGCTCGTCAAGCAACTGGAGCGCCGTCGCGACGCGCTCGGCGAGGGCAACACGGAGGCGCGCATCGACTGGGCGCACGCCGAGGCGCTGGCGTTTGCCTCGCTGCTGACCGAAGGCACGCCCGTGCGACTGACCGGCCAGGACACAGAGCGCGGCACCTTCAGCCAGCGCCATCTGGTGCTCCACGACGCAAAGACCGGCCAGGCGTTCTGCCCGATCCAGAGCCTGCCCGAGGCGCTGGCCCCGATGGAGCTGCACAACAGCCCACTCTCAGAGCTTGCGTGCATGGGCTTCGAGTACGGCTACAGCCAGGAGGCGCCAGAGACGCTCGTGCTGTGGGAGGCGCAGTTCGGCGACTTCGTCAACTCCGCGCAGGTGATCGTCGACCAGTTCATCGCCTCAGGACTTGCCAAGTGGGGACAGACATCACGCCTGACGCTGCTGCTGCCACACGGGTATGAGGGCTCTGGGCCCGAGCACTCCTCGGCGCGGCTGGAGCGCTTCCTGGCACTCGCCGCGGAGGGGAACATGCGCGTCGCCAACCTCACAACGCCGGCCCAATACTTCCACCTGCTGCGCCGTCAGGCACTGATCGCCAAGCAGCGTCCACTTGTGATCATGACCCCGAAGTCGCTGCTGCGGCTGCCGCAGGCAAGCAACACGGTCGAGGACCTGGCCGAGAGCTCGCGCTTTGAGCCGGTGCTGGCCGAGCCGGGGGTCGTCGACGAGTCGGTGACACGGCTGGTGCTGTGCACGGGCAAGATCTACTACGACCTCGCCGGTCACCCAGACCGCCAGGACAACGACCGCGTGGCGATCGGCCGAGTGGAGCTGCTGTACCCGTTCCCCGAGCGCAACATCAGGGAGCTGATTGGCCGCTACCCCAAGCTGAAAGAGATCCTGTGGGTACAGGAGGAGCCGCGCAACGTGGGCGCCCGTGCGCACATGTTCCCGCGCCTGATGCAGATCATGCCGCAGGACATCCACTTCGGCTTCGTCGGGCGTCCTGAGCGCGCGAGCCCAGGCGAGGGTTACCCGGCCGCGCACATCAAGGAGCAGAGCCGCATTGTGAGGACCGCGCTGGATCTCGGCGTGCCGGTGTCCCAGTACCCGAAAAAGACTCCAGGGGAGCGTTAGAGGCCGATGCTGTGGCGACGCTTCATGATGATCTGGCGCCAGCGCCGCCGCAAGAAGCGGATGCGCGGCTAGCGTCCACGCCAGACGGGCGGGCGCTTCTCGCTGAACGCGGTGGCACCCTCGCGGGCGTCCTCAGAGACGAACACCGGGTCTGAGATGGCGCTCTGCGCGTCCCACATCTCCTCCGCCGACCAGTCCCACTGCTCTTGCAGAATGCGCTTGGAGGCGATCAGCGCAAGCGGAGCGTTGACCGCGATCTCGCCCGCCAGCGACAGGGCCTGCTCCACCGCACCGCCAGGCTCGGCGAGCCGGTTGACGAGCCCAAGCTCCGCGGCGCGCTCGGCGGTGATCGGATCGCCGGTGAGCGCCAGCTCCATCGCCACGTTGTGGGGCAGCGAGCGCGGCAAGCGCAAAAGCGCACCGCCGGCCGCCACAAGCGAGCGCTTGACCTCGGGGATGCCGAGCTTGGCGCCGCGAGCAGCCACGATCAGGTCGCACGCGAGCGCCACCTCCAGGCCGCCGGCGACCGCGAAGCCCTCGATTGCGGCGATCAGCGGCTTGACCGGTCCGCGCCGCACGATCCCGGCAAAGCCGCGGTCGCCGACCCAGGGACGCTCGCCGCTCACGAACGCCTTGAGGTCCATGCCCGCACAGAAGCCCTTGCCGGCGCCGGTCAGCACCCCAACGCTGAGGGAGTCCTCTCCGTCTAGCTCATCCAGCGCCGCAGCGATGCCTCGCGCGAGCGGCAGGTTGACGGCGTTGCGCGCGTCGGGGCGATTGAGGGTGATCAGCAGGACGCCCTCGCGTCGCTCGGTGAGAACCGCGGGTTCGTTGTTTGCTTCGACGTCGCTCACCTGCTGGAGGGTATCCGTCCGGCGAGGCGTATGTGAGCGCGCCACCCAGCAATCACGCTCTCTCACACCGCCCGCCCGCACCAGGTCCTCGTGCAGCCCAGCCAGAGCCGCTATGCCGCAAACAACCGCAACTCCGGCTCGCGGTTGCCGCGCAGCACTTCCACGTCGACCTCCACGCAGTCGATGCCGCGCGCGCCGGCGAGCACACGTGCCTGCGGCTTGATCCACTTCGCCACCAGCACGCCCCGGCACGCGGCCATCGCGGGGTCGAGACGGATGCGCTCCAGGTAGCGCGTGAGCTGCTCCACCGACTCCATCGTGGCGATGCGCTTGATCTCGACCGCCACCCACTCGTCCTGCGTGTCGCGGCACATCAGGTCGACCGGGCCGATGTCGGTGGGCCACTCGCGGCGCACTAGCCGGAAGCCCTCCCCGCACCAATGGGGCGCGCCGGCCAGCAGTTCCTGCAGTTCGCGCTCCAGTCCTTCCTTCTCAAGCGAGGCCAATGCGTCGACCTCATGCTCGATGTCGTCCATCACCTCAGCAACCGCGATCTCCAGCCGCTCCTCGGCGCGCTGCTTGCGAACCACCAGATGCGTGAGCACCCCGTCGGGATCGCGCTCCTCTTCAAGCACGGTCGGCGGGGTCATCCAGTTGAGCGGCTTCACGTTTGGCGAGCCGCCGTCGGCCCACACCATGAACGTGCCGTCGCCCTTGCACATCAAGAGCCGCACGGCCTCCGGCAGCACGGTGGTGGTGCGGCCGATGTAGGAAACCTCGCAGCGGGCAACGATCAAACGCACCGGCGGACGGTATCCGGTGAGCCGGATCTCAGATCTGGCGGCTGAGATCCACGGCGTGCGATGGCCGCAACTACCGACGGGCATTTGCCGTTCTCTCAGGTGGCGGCCAGCGGGGCCACCCGCGACGCTACGACGTGTGGTGCTCGCGATCCTCCGGGGTGGTCCTCACCTCAGTCGGCGTGCCGTCGACGTTGATCGCCTCGCGGAACTCGCGCATGCCCTTGCCGAGCGCACGCGCCACTTCGGGCAGACGCTTGGGGCCGAGCACCAGCAGCGCGACGGCGCCGAGGAACAGCAGGTGGACGGGACTGTCGATTCCCACAACAAGTCAGGCTAGCGCGCCCTGCCGCCGATAGCGTGCATCGCGCGCTTTGGCCGCCGCCACGGCTCGTACTCTCATGGCCGTGGCGCAGGAGAGCACGCCCCAGCCCAGCCGTCCCTACCCGTTCCAGCCTGGCCGTCCCTACCCGCCACCGCCGGCCTCGGAGCCGTTCTGGCCGGCGCAGGTGACGATCCTCGTCGCGATCGGCCTACAGGTCACGCTGCCCAAACGGCTCACCGCCGGGCCCCCCTGGCTCGTGCCGGCATTTGAGGCGGTGCTGCTGCTGGGAATGTTCATGGCCACGCCACGCCAGCTCGAGCACGAGCACCCCCGCCGCCGCCGTGTGGCGCTGGGACTGACAGCGTTTGTGACCGCCGCCAACATCTACTCGCTCGGCGCGCTCAGCCATCTCCTGCTGCACGGCAAAATCTCAAACGGGCACGAGCTGGTCGTCTCGGGTGTGCTGATCTGGCTCACCAACTTCCTGATCTTCGCGCTGTGGTACTGGGAGATCGACCGCGGCGGCCCCGGCCGGCGCGCAGCCGGGCACGACGGGCCACCGGACTTCCTCTACCCACAGATGTCAGACGACCGCATCGAGCCGCTCGCGTGGCGGCCGAAGTTCATCGACTACCTGTACGTGTCACTGACCAACGCCACCGCGTTCTCCCCCACCGACACGATGCCGCTCAGCTCGCTCGCAAAGGGCGCTATGGGCATCCAGGCGCTCGTGTCACTCGTCACGATCGGGCTGATCGTCTCGCGCGCCGTAAACATCCTCGCCACCTGAGTCCTCGCCACCTGAGCCGGCAGCGAGCGCACAGTCGTGCCCGAGCGCTCCGCGGTCACCGACCTTCATGCGCCATCCCCACCCGCAGCCATCCCCGTGGCCGCCTATCGTGCTGAGGTCATGGACGCTTCTCTTCAAGCCTCGCTCGAGCAGGGCGAGGCGATGCTGCGCTTCCCCTACGACGACCGCCTGCGCCGGCTGCTGCGCTCGCTTCCAGGACGGCGCTGGGACCCGGCCGAGCGCGCTTGGGTGGTACCGCTTGACCCCGAGCGCGCCGAGGCGCTGGCGCAGCTGTTCGAGCACCTGCCCAGCACACCCGTCCTCAGCGAGCCGCTCGCACGGGCGCTAACCCGCCAGCGCGCGCGTCGAGCCCACGACGAGTGCGTGCTCGACGTCGCACGCCCCGACGAGAGCTGGTGGCTGACATTCGCCACCGACCACGCGCCCGAGATCGTCGCCGCCCTGCTGGAGCACCCCGACGCCCAGCAGCTACCGGTGCTCGGTCGCGCCGTGATCCCGCTCGACGCCAACGCGGCGCGACTGGTGGACACGCTGCCCACTGGGACCGGCCGCCTGCGCCTCACCGAAGACGCCGCCCACGCGCTGACCGAGATATCCCAGCGTCCGGCCGCCCGCGCGGGCGCGATGCGACACGACGTGGAGCTGCGCCGCGACCGCCGCAAGGAACACTGGCTGCTGATCGCGGCCGGGCACGCCCCACTCGCGCGCGTACTCGCCGGCCGAGCCGATCTACGTGCGCTGGAGGGCCCCGAGGGGACATTCGCACTGGCCGCCGTGGAGCGCGACGCGCATCTGATCGCGGAGCTGCTCGGCGAGCTCGAGCTGGCCGCCATCGACCCACGCGCGCAAAGCTGGCTCGCACGCGCCACCACCTGGCGAGGGACGGTCGACGTGGCGGGGTCGCCCGAGGATCCCGTGTTCCTGCTGCTCGGGGATCCCAACCGTCTGCCGCCCGATCTGCGCGACCGCGCCGTGAGCGCGCCGGGCGGCGCCACCGTGGCGCTGACACTCGACTCGTGGCGGTCGATCGAGCCGCTGCGCAGCTTCACGAGCCCGGCCACGCGACGCTGCGTCGCGGCACTGAAGGAGGGCCGCCCCGCTCCGCCCGCGGTGCTGGAGCTGTCGGCCATCCACGACGACCCCACGTTCGTGCTGGCCCCAGGACACGACGAGGAGCAGCTCGAAGCGTTTGGCACGCTGGCGGGCGCCACGCCCCATCAGCCCCGCAGCTCCACGCGGAGTGCTCCCACGCGACGCGGCGATCACGGTCAGCTCCCCTCGATCCGGGCCGATCCCTTCTGCGTGGAGGAACTCGACAGCTTCCTCGCCGCGCGCCACATCTGGATCGACCCCGACGCGCTTGTGGTGCTGCAGCAGATCCGCGAGCAGCACGCCCACGCCGCGGGCCTCGTGGCGCTGTCCTCCGCAACCGACGCCCAGCTCGAAGTGGCGGGCCTGGGTGGAGAGCTCAAGCCGTTCCAGCGCGCCGGGGTGAGCTATCTGCTTGACCAACGCCGCGCGTTCCTCGCCGACGAGCAGGGGCTCGGCAAGACGATCGAGGCGCTTGCAGCGCTGCAGGCCGACAATGCCTACCCGGCCATAGTGGTGTGCCCCGCCAGTCTCAAGCTCAACTGGATGCGCGAGATCGAGCGCTGGCTGCCGGGTCGCACCGCCCAGGCGCTCAGCGGGATGGGAGGACGCTCGCCCAGTCGTGGTAACTGCGACGCAGCCGACGCACAGTCGTCTAATGGACACGGCGCAAGCGAAAGCATTGCAGGCCAGGACATTACGGGCGAAGGCATTATGGGCGAGAGCGTTGTGGGCGCGCAGGCCGCAAGCGCGAGCATCCCTCCCGCCGACATCACCGTCGTCAACTACGACATCCTCGCCGCGCGCGCGCCCGCGCTTGCCGCGATCGCCCCCAGGGCGCTCGTGCTCGACGAGTCGCACTACTGCAAGAACGCCGCCGCCAAGCGCACCCAAGCCGTGGGGCGCCTCGCGGCAAGCCTGCCGAAGGAGGCGCTCGTGCTGGCGCTCACCGGCACCCCGGTGATGAACCGCCCGCCCGAGCTGATCTCCCAGCTGCGCATCATCGGGCGGCTCGCCGACTTCGGCTCAGGCGCCCAGTTCGGACGGCGCTTCAAGGGAGCAGACGCGCACGTGCGCCTGCACTGGCACCTGCGCTCGCGCTGTTTCGTGCGCCGCCTGAAGGCCGACGTGCTGCCGCAGCTGCCCGCAAAGACACGCACGGTGGTGCCGATCGAGCTCGACAACGAGCCCGAGTACCGGCTCGCCGAGCAAGACGTAATCGCATGGCTGCGCAGCCGCCCGCTGGATCTGGGCGAGCTCGACGCCAAGATCGCCGCCGCGCTGCGCGCCGAGCGGCTCGTGCGCCTCAACGCGCTCAAGCTGCTGGCGGCGCGTGGCAAGCTGCACGCCGCGCTCGCGTGGATCCACGACTTCTGCTCCTCCGGTGAGCGGCTCGTGGTGTTCGCTCGCCATCGCGAGATCCAGCGCGCCGTGCTCGAGCGCTTCCCCTCCGCGCTGCACATACTCGGCGCAGACAGCCACGCCGCCAGGGACGCGTCGCTGCACGCCTTCCAAGCAGCCGACGATTCCTCCAACCAGCTGATCGTGTGCTCGCTCGAGGTCGCCGGCCAGGGCCTCACGCTCACACAGGCCTCCAACGTCGCGTTCCTTGAGCTCGACTGGACCCCCGCCAAGCACGACCAGGCCGAGGACCGCTGTCACCGCATCGGCCAGCAGGACGCCGTCAACGCCTGGTACCTGCTGGCCGCCGGCACGATCGACGAGACGATCGCCACGCTGCTGGAGCGCAAGCGCGCGGTGATCGGCGCCGTCACCGACGGACTCGAGGAGAGCGAGGAGGGAATCGTCGACGCGCTCGCCCGCGAGCTCACAGGCGAGCCCTACCGTCACCTGCGCGCCGTGGCCTAGCCACTCGGCGCCTGCACGCCCCGCTTCCACGCGCGCCATCGCCTCACCGCACACAACTGGAGGCGACGCGCGTCAGGCCGGTTCTTCAAGCCGTCTGTGTCATGCGTGGCTCGATCGCCAGCGCCTGCGCCACGAGATCGTGCACTTCGCCGCCCGCGCCGAGTTTCAGCGCGCGATCCAGCGCCCGCAGCGCGCCCTCGCGATCCATCAGCGCCAGCCGCAGCCGACCCAGCCGCTC
>JBAWFB010000025.1:0-15970 GCA_049591495.1 Solirubrobacteraceae bacterium | reverse complement strand
AGCACGCACAGGGCGGGCGGGCATTCCATCCCTGGGCCCACCCTGAGGGGCGCAGGCAGGCACCCCATTACGGGGCACAAGCAGGTCGCGTCCGTAGGAGTGGACGTTCTGGCCGAGCTGCGTGACCTCGCGCACGCCGTCGGCGGCCATCGAGCGGACCTCGGCGATGAGCTCGTCCTGTGGCCGGCTGACCTCGCGGCCGCGAGTAGAAGGAACCACACAATACGAGCACGCACAGTTGCAACCGACCGAGATCTGCAGCCAGCCCTGAAACGGACGCGCTCGCCGCGCGGGCAGGTGGCCGGTGAAGCCCTCGAACTCGAAGTAGCCCTGGGCTGTGAGGGAATCGCTCGTGAGGAACTCGGCGAGCTTGTGAACCTGGCCGGGGCCGAAGGCCACGTCGACGAACCGGAAGCGCGCGAACACCTCGTCCTTGACCGATTGCGCCCAGCAACCGCCGACGCCGACGATGCGCTCGGGTTGCTCGGATTTCAGCCGCTTGGCCTCGCCAAGGTGCGCCACAAAGCGACTGTCGGCGCTCTCACGGATCGAGCACGTGTTGAACAGGATCAGGTCGGCCTGCCCACGCTCGGGCACCTCCCTGTAGCCAAGCGACTCCAGCATCCCCTTCATGCGCTCAGAGTCGTGCTCGTTCATCTGACAGCCAAAGGTCGTGAGGTGATAGGTCTGCATCGCCTTCGAAGGGTAGCCGTACAGCACTACCACGGCCACCCGCACCGGCTGTTAGACGCTTCTATCTCGGCACATCGTTGCCAAACTGTCAGGTTCCGCTACGCCTTGCGTGATGCGAGAACCGGAAATCAGGACGCTGGTAGCTGAACGCCTTGGAAGGTGAGAACCTCGGCAAGCTTTTCAAAGTGCGTGTCACGATGGAGCAATGCGACACCTCCGTGCTCTGCGGCGGCCGCTGCGATAAGCGCGTCCGTGAATGGCACGCGGTGGTATCCGTCGCTTCGCTCCGCCAGCTCGCCGATAGCGCTCATCGCGGCGTTCGTGACGGCACGATCGTTGCGCAGGATTCGCAGCGCGTCGAGGTCTGTCTCGAACGCGATGTACTCGGTGCTGCTTCGGGCGGAGTAGAGGATCTCCATGCGCACGATCGGCGTAATCCACATCCGCTCGGCGGCAACCGCCGCCTGGATGAGTCCCGCGAGCTCGTCAGGGAGCGAGGAGAACCGCCACCAAGCCGAGGTGTCCGCAACAAAGGGCACCTCGCCGCTCAACAGTTCGAGAACGTCCACTGCGGTCGCTACGAGTCCTCACCAGTCAGCTGCTCAATGTGCTTAAGCGTCTCGTGATCGAGCCCGTCTGGGCTGAACATACGCTCGCTGAGTCGCCGCAAACGTTCGGCTCGCTCCTCATCGCTCAGCGACGGCCTCTCGGGTCCCGGGATGGTGCTCTGGACTGAGTGCCTCACCGCTCCAGGGTAGCCGATATCGGAGACAACCGATCTCACCGGGAAACGTCCGGCGAAAATGGGCCAAGTTCCGCTATATGCAATTGCGATAGTACGTTGTGACGCGTTGTCACCCCTATCTCGCGGTGGCGGCTTCAATGCCCCCTAAAACGGACGCTCGTACACCCGGTAGCGGCGCTTGATCTCACCACCCATGCCTTCCATGGCGCGGTTCATGGGCTTGTTGACCTCTAGGATCCAACCCATCTCGCCGCCCTTCTGTGGGGTGCGTTCGGCGGCATCGAAGTGCATCTGGTAGAAGCGCGCCGCGACCCCGGTGTGCTGGTACTCCGGCTTGACGCCTAGCGCGAACACCCGCACCGCGTCGATCTTGCTCTTTGCGCGTAGCGCTGTCAGCCAGCCGAAAGGCAGCAGCCGCCCGTTGAGCTTTGCCAGCACCTGGTTGAAGTCCGGCAGCGTCAAGGCCGCCCCCACGACCTCGCCTGTGTCCTTCTTTTCGGCGACCATTGCCCAGTTCTCGTCCAGCACAGGCTTGAGGTCCTTGGCGTAGTGACGGACCTCCTCCTCGTTGAGCGGTACGGAGGCCCAGTTGTTCTCCCAGGCGGCGTTGTAGACCTCGAGGAATCTCGTCACCTCTGCCTGTAGATCTTTCTTGCGAAAGTTGCGGCAGACGATCCCGTGCTCGGACTCGAGGTTGTCGGCGGCTTCCCAGATCGCGGGATGAACCTGCTCTCGTTTGTCCACATATAGGCTCCACATATACAGGTCCATCGCCTTGGCCATGCCGAGGTCCTGCTCGAAGATGCGCTGGTAGTAGGGGTGATGCCAGGGACAGAGGATGATCGGCGGATACTGGTGCCCCTCGACCAGCAGCCCGATCTCGTCGTTGGTCGTGAAGTCCATTGGGCCCACCATCCGGTCGCGCCCGCGCTTGCGCAGCCATCCCTCGGCGGCGCCGAGCAACGCACGGGCGGCCTCGGGGTCGTCCTCGCACTCGAACCAACCGAATAGCCCCCACGCGTTGTCCTGGAACTCGTTGAAGTTGCGATCCACGTGGGCGCTAATGCGTCCCACCGCACGACCTTCGCGCCAGGCGAGGAAGTACTGGGCCTCGGCGTGCTTGAAGAAGGGGTTCTTGCTCTGATCCAGCCGCTTCTTCAGATCCATCAGCAGCGGGGCCACCCAGTTGGGCTCGTCACGATAGAGCCGCCACGGCAACTTGATGAACGTCTCAAGCTCACGCCGAGAAGTCACGGGCTTGATCTCCACTGCCATAGTCGCGGCGACGACTCTACAGAATCATCCGCAACCAAAGCCCTAACCTGAAGGAGGCGCGTCACCCGCCGTTGGCGAGCACCTTCTCACTCAAGGCCGGCAAGTATCCCGCACCCCGCCGGACTGGATCGCCGAATACGAACACGAGCGCGATGAGGAGTTCCGCCGCGAGCTCAAGCCGGTTGAGGGCGCATCTGAGGGGGGGCTACTTCCGGCGTAATCCACGCCCAACAGGTTAACCGGACGGCCGCTTGGCACGACCGCCCGGGACCTACACGGCTTCTATGCAGCCCGCTTGTCTGTCGCCGGCTCTGGGGCTACGGCCAGCGGGGTGTCGGCGGCATCCTCGATCGAGGCGACTTTCTCGCGGTCGATCCCAAGCGCGGCGTAGATCTTGCGCTCGATCTCCTTCGCGATCGCCGGGTTCTCTGTGAGGTATGCCTTCGCGTTGCCACGACCTTGACCGAGGCGCTCGTTGCCGTAGGAGAAGAACGACCCCGACTTCGACACGATGTTGTGCTCGATCCCAAGGTCCACGAGGCAGCCTGAGGTAGAGATTCCCTTGCCGAACTCGATGTCGAACTCCGCCTGGCGGAACGGCGCCGCGACCTTGTTCTTGACGACCTTCACACGCACACGGTTACCGACCGCCTCAGTGCCGTCCTTGAGCGTCTCGATGCGCCGGATGTCCAGGCGCTGGGAGGCGTAGAACTTCAGTGCGCGCCCGCCCGGCTGAGTCTCGGGCGAGCCGAACATCACGCCCACCTTTTCGCGGATCTGGTTGGTCAGGATGCACAGTGTCTGCGTGCGGTTCAGATTGCCCGCGAGCTTACGCATCGCCTGGGACATCATGCGCGCCTGGGAGCCCACCGTCTGGTCGCCCATCTGGCCCTCCAGCTCCACCCGCGGCGTGAGCGCGGCCACCGAATCGATCGCGACGACATCAACGGCACCGGAGCGCACCAGCATGTCGGCGATCTCAAGCGCCTGCTCGCCGTAGTCGGGCTGGGAGACCAGCAGCTCGTCGATGTCCACGCCGATCTCCTTCGCGTACAACGGGTCCATCGCGTGCTCGGCGTCGATGAACGCGCACACTCCACCGAGCTTCTGCGCCTCGGCGAGCACGTGGTAGATCAGCGTCGTCTTGCCCGAGGACTCCGGGCCGAACACCTCGACGATGCGCCCGCGGGGAACGCCGCCTATGCCAAGCGCCAGGTCAAGTGAGAGTGCTCCCGTCGGGATCGCGTCACAGCGGACCTGGGCCCCCTCGTCCCCCATGCGCATGACCGACCCCTTGCCGAACTCGCGCTCGATCTGGCCGAGCGCCCCTTGCAGCGCGGCGTCACGGGCCTTGGCAGCCTTCTCCTCGTCGGTCACGGCCATCGTCTTGCTCCTCCGGTTGAAGTTGGAGCGTCAAAGGTAGACCTCCCCTCGGACGGAAAGATCCGAACACCTGTTCGTATCGGTGGCGCGTCGGATCTCGGCTGTGCGGAGGGCTTATCGCAGGAGCGGTCCTTGCCGTGTCGGCTGGGAGTCGTGCTCTCCATCCCGCTCGCCGGTCAACAGACGACGGATCATGTGCATCGCGACCAGCACGGCCCGCTCGCGCACATCGACGCGCCCTCCCGGAAGGCGCACCGAGCGCGTCAAGCTCCTGCCGTCAGGACCCACAACACTCAGCCACACCAACCCGACCGGCTTCTCCTCGCTGCCGCCGTCCGGCCCCGCGATTCCGGTTATGCCCACCCCCACATCCGCTCCCAGTCGCTCCCGCACCCCATCCGCAAGCGCGCGAGCGACCTCACAGGAGACCGAGCCGTGGCGCTCAATCGTCTCGCCCGCCACGCCCACCTGAGCGCGCTTCACGTCGTCGGAGTAGGCCACCACGCCTCCCAGCAGGTACGCCGAGGCGCCCGGCGGGTTGGTCAAGCGTCCAAGCAGCAGCCCTCCGGTGCAGGACTCGGCCACCGCGATCGTCCGTCTTGCAGCGGCAGCCTCTCCACGCAAGAGAGCGGCCACCTGTTCGTCGACCGTCGTGCCGTCCACCGAGTACAGCGTGTCGGCATGACGCGTGCCCACGATCCGCGCAAACGCGTCATAGGTCTCCTGTGCGTCGGGCTCATAACGGGTGACGATCTCGATCTCACCCCCGCGCAGGCACGTCGTGATCTCAAGCGCTGCGAGATTCACCCCATCGCGTTCGGCCGCGCGCAGTGTCTCGGCGATCTCCGACTCCGGTATCCCAAATAGGCGCAGCATCTGCTGGCGGTAGACCCGCGCTCCCGCGACCGCGGAGCGCCACGCCTCCGTGGCGACCGCCTGGCGCCACATCGGCTGCAGCTCGCGCGGAGGGCCCGGCAGCACGACGATTGAAGGTCCGTCGCGGCCCTCGGCAGGTGGCACGACCAGTCCCGGTGCCGTGCCAACGGGCTCAAGCACGCTCGCGCCGCGTGGGATCGTCGCCTGCTTGCGATTGCCGGCAGCGATCGCCTCGCGGTCGAGATCCGGATAACGCGCCGCAAGTGGGCGCAGGATGTCCGCGATCCGACCCTCCAGGTCCTCATCGACCACCATCTCCCGGCCTTGGAAACGACCGACCACCTCCGCCGTCAGATCATCGGCGGTCGGTCCCAGGCCACCGCTGGTGAGCACCACGTCGAGACCCTCACGCGCCATGAACCCCAACGCCGCCTCCAGATCGGTAGGGCGGTCGCCGACGATCATGATGTGGGCGAGGTCGATCCCCACTTCGAACAGCCTGTCTGAGAGCCACGGGCCGTTGCGGTCGCGCACCCTGCCCGTCAGCACCTCGGTGCCGGTGACCAGAATTCCGGCGCGGGACGGGCGGGCACTCATTTGCAAGTCGGCTGCTGGCTCGCCGCGAGCGTGTGACGACCGCTGCTGGTGATCGAGTATCCGATTGCCGAGGCCGACGCCGGCACGGTCATCGGTTTGCCGTCTATGTACATCGTCACCGCATTGTTGCCGAGCGTGATCTCAAAGCGCGTGGCGTGGTAGGTGACGGGCGTGTACGGCGGCTGGATGATCAACCCCGGAATCCTGATTTGGCCATTGTCGCCAATCAGGCACACGTACACAGGCGCAGTCGGTTGCAGTGAGAGCGCCACACGGTTGCTCGCAGCGGCGTGCGAGCCGGTCGAATGGGTGTTGCTCGATGCGCCGTGTGTGGAGCCATGAGCGCCATGGACGCTCGAGCTGCTCGTCGTGGAGGGTGAGCCGCCATTTTTTTTGCCCGACAGCAAGCCCACCACAAGCAGCACGATCAGCACCCCAATCACTCCCACCGCGATCGTGTAGCCACGTGAGGGTCCGCCGGCGCTGTGGGTCGGACGCCTGCGCGTACGGCGGGGGGCCGATACCACCGGCTGATGCTCCAGCTCGCTTGGCTGCTCGTAGCGCAGACGGTACTCGTCGACCAGCGCCTTGGCGTCGAGGTCCAGTGCCTGGGCGTAGGTGCGTAGGAAGCTGCGCACGAAGGTGGGTCCCGGAAGCAGGTTCCACTCCTCGTTCTCCAAGGCTCGCAGATACTTCGCGCGGATCTTCGTCTGCGCCTCTATCTCGGACACGTCGATGCGGGCACGCATGCGCGCCTCCCGCAGTGTCGCTCCGATCTCTGTCATATCAGCGCAACAGGCTAGTGACTGACGGGATCGGAGGTGTTACTCGCGCACGGCTCACGCGCAACGGCATACCGGCACAATTCCGTCGGGCGGGATGGTTTGCGAGCGGCATGAGCGCACTCAGCTGCTGACGGGGGCCGACTGGTCGGCTGGCGTGCTGCCGCCAGGCTCGCCGAGCATGGCAAGTACACGTTGCACGTCCCCCTCTCCAATCAACACCGCTCGAGGCTTTGAGCCCTCATAGCCGGAGATCACACCGCGACGCTCGAGCATGTCGATCAGCCTGCCGGCACGCGTGTAGCCCAAACGCAGACGCCGTTGCAACATCGAGGTGGAGGCGGTCTGCATTTCTGCGACCAGCGTGATCGCGTCGCGCAGCAGAGGGTCCTCGTCGGGGTCGAACTCGTCGCTCTCGCCCTTCTCCGGCTCGGCGGGCTCGACCTCCTCCAGCAGCTCCTCGCGCAACTCCGGCTCGCCCTGGCGGCGCCACAGGTCTGTGAGCTTCGCGATCTGCGACTCGTCGATGTAGGCGCCCTGGATGCGCTGCAGACGCGAGGACCCGACCGGACTGAACAGCATGTCCCCCTGTCCCAACAGCGACTCGGCGCCGTTCTGGTCGAGGATCACGCGCGAGTCGGTCTGACTGGAGACCGAGAAGGCGATCCGTGAGGGCACGTTGGCCTTGATCATTCCAGTGATCACGTCCACACGCGGGCTCTGCGTGGCGAGCACCAGGTGGATCCCGACGGCGCGCGCCTTCTGCGCGAGGCGGATGATCGAATCCTCCACGTCGGCCGGCGCCACCATCATCAGGTCCGCGAGCTCGTCGATCACGCACAGGATGTACGGCAGCGGGGCTTCATCGCGCAGCTCGCGCGACTTGTTGAGCTCCACCAGGCTGCGCGTGCGCGACAGCGACATGATCCCGTAGCGCTGCTCCATCTCGCGCACCAGGTTCTGCAAAGCGTTGGCCGCCATGCGCGGGCTCGTGATGACTGGCGTCAGCAGATGCGGGATCGACTCGTAGTGATTGAGCTCCACCTGCTTGGGATCCACCAGCACCAGCCGCAGCTCGTGCGGGGAGGCGCGCAGCAGCACGCTGCACAGCATCGCGTTGATCGCTCCCGACTTGCCGGCACCGGTTGTGCCGGCAACCAGCAGGTGCGGCATCTTCGCCAGATCCGCGCCGATCGCCTTGCCCGCGACGTCCTTGCCGAGCCACACCGTCAGCGGCGACCAATCCTTCGGCGGCTGCTGGAACACGTCGCCGAGGCGCACCATGCGCCGCTTGGCGTTCGGCACCTCGACCCCCACCGCCTGCTTGCCGGGTATCGGCGCAAGGATGCGGATGTCGGTGGCCGCCAGCGCATAGGCGAGGTCGTCCTTGAGCTGGGCCACCTTCCCGACCTTGATGCCCGGCGCCAGGCGCAGCTCATAACGCGTTATGTGCGGCCCGGCGACCGTTCCGATCACCTTTGCCTGCACGCCGAAGTGCCCGAGTGCCTCAACCAGGCTCGTCGCGGTGCGCTCCTGCCCGGCGGTGTCCGGGCGCGACTGCTCCGCGGTGGAGCGCGTCAGGATGCGCTCGGCGGGCGGCAGCTCCCACACGAAGTTCGGGTCGTCTGTCACCACGTCGCGCAGACGGCCCTGCGGGGTGAGCATCGACTCGTCCAGCGGCTCTGGTGCGGCTGGGTCCTCTGATGTGTCCTGCTCGCCCGCGGCGCGCAGGTCGACGGCTGCAAAGGACCCGTCCTCTCCGATTTTGGATTCTGGGTCGTGCTCGCGATCGGAGTCGGCGTGCTGGCCCAGCTCCTCCATGCCCGCATCCCATGGATCGACCTCGTCGATCTCGGGCGGCACCCCGTCCACCGACGGTGCCTCGACATGAGTGGCACGCACGATCAGCTCCTCGGGGGAGGGCTCGGGCGGGCGTATCGCGGCGCCGTCCGCACTCGCCGAGCCGGGCTGCTTGCGTGCCGCGCGCTCGTCCAGCAGTCCCTGAGAAGCGCGCTCGAGCGCCGCCGCGCGCGCGCGAACCACGCGCGTGGTGTCAACGAGACCGTTGCCGGTCGCACGCAGCACCGCTGCCAGCGAGGCGCCCGTCAACAGCACGACACCGACCAGCGCCAGGAACACGACGAGGATGTCCACTCCCACCGTTTGCACGAGCCTGTGGGCGCTCCAATAGAGGGTTTGGCCCACGATTCCACCATGAGCCTGCAAGAAGGCCGAGTGCCATTGAGCAGAGGAAGACCCATGAGCCGGCGTTCCGCTGCTGAGTCCGAGCGTGCCCGCCGCCAACGCGAGCGTGACGGCCGCGAACAGACACAGCCCACCGGTGCGCAACGGTCGTCGGGCGGGAATCATCTGCGCAAGCAGCAGCGCGCCGCCACCCACGATCAACGCGACCGGGGCCAGCGACCTCGCTTCGCCGATGCACCAGCCGAGAGCGACCGCCAGGCCGTGTCCGGCGCGCCCGCCGTTCCAATGGCCGTAGAGGACGAAACCCATGAACACGCCGACGGCCGCAAGCGCCAGGCCGAGCACGTCGCGCTGGTTCTGATCGAGCACGGGCCAGCGCAGCGCGAAGCCTTCAAACAGGCTCGCCGAGCCGCGGCGCCCACCGCGCCGTGCACGCGATCGTGCGCTCGAGCTCGTCGCGTGTCGAGCCGGTTTACGGCGTGCGGGCTGACGCTTCGCGCTCTTACGGGTGGCTGCCATCAGGGCGGGCTTCGACATCGGCGCCCGCGAACCTGCCTGAGACACTGTCGAAGGTGCGTTTGCGCGCTCCGTTGAACGGGTGGCGCGGGCCGTAGCCGCACGTCCGCGCGCCAGCCCCTTACTATCGCTTTAGTGCAAAGCGCTACATACTTTGACTGACATGACCGATTTCTCCCGTGCCCCCCGCGTGCTTGTCGTCGAGGACGACGAGGACATTGCCCAGGCCCTGCAACGCTCGCTGCGCATGGAGGGTTATGAGGTGCGCGCCGCCGCCGATGGCAACGCGGCGCTCGAGCACGGTCGCACCTTCGCCCCCGATCTCGTGATCCTCGATCTCGGGTTGCCCGAGCTCGACGGGATCGAGGTGGCGCGCCGGCTGCGCGGCGATGACGACGTGCCGATCCTGATCCTCACCGCCCGTGACGCGCTCGAGTCGCGCGTGGAGGGACTGGACGCCGGCGCTGATGACTACCTGGTCAAGCCATTCGAGCGCCAGGAGCTGCTCGCGCGCATGCGCGCTCTGCTGCGGCGCCGTCCGCCGCGCGGGTCGGCGCCGCTACGAGTCGGCGACCTCTCGCTGAACGTCGACACGCACGAGATCAGTCGCGGCGAGCGCCCGATCGAGCTCACCCAGCGCGAGTTCGAGCTGCTGGAGTACCTGATGCGCAACGAGCGCATCGTGATCTCCCGCCAACGCCTGCTCGACGACGTGTGGGGCTATGACCCCTTCTCCACCACCAACACGATCGAGGTGTTCGTCTCCAACCTGCGCCGCAAGCTCGAGGCCGAGGGGGAGCCTCGTCTCCTGCACACGATCCGGGGAGCCGGATACGTCCTCAGAGCGTAGCCAGCCCCTGACGCGCCTGCGCTCATCCGCGGCGCGTACAGGCGCGCGCGTGTCGGCGGTGTTCGACCGCCAGCCGATCCGTGTACGGCTGGCGGGCGTCTCGGCGCTGCTGACCTTCACGATCCTGTGCGCGTTCGCGCTGGTCGTCGGTTCGGTCACGGTCCATCGCATTCGCTCGGACTTCGATCGCGAAGTCGCCGTCTCCGCCAACAACCTGGCCGGGCTGCTGCAGGTGGAAGTCACGGGAAGCTACATCCAGGGCTTCCGCTTGAAGGTCGTCAACCCACCCAACCTCGACCACCTGGCCACCTCCGAGGACGCGGTCGTGCGAATCCTCAACGAATCGGGGAAGGTGCTTGTGAGCACCACCGGCGCGCCCGAACTGGGGCTCGCCAACGAAGCCAACGTCGATGGCTACCGCGTGTACACGAAGGCGGTGCCGCTGAGCGGTCCGGCTGGCGGTGTGGTGATCGTCCAATACGGCCGGCGGCTGTCAGATCTCGACTCCACCATCGCGCGCGTCGAGCTGCTGCTATTGCTCGGGGTGCTCGCCGGCACGGGCCTAGCGTTGCTCGCGGGTATGACGATCGCGCGCCGCGCGATGGCGCCGATCGCGGAGCTGACAAGCACCGCCGAGGAGATCGCGCGCACGCGCGACCCTTCGCGCCGCATGCCCGAGCCGCAGGCAAAGGACGAGGTGGCGGAGCTCGCGCGCACGCTCGCGGGAATGTTGCACGAGCTGGACGCCGCCCACGCCGAGACCGAGGCGACGCTCGCCCGCCAGCGCCAGTTCGTGGCGGACGCCTCGCACGAGCTGCGCACGCCACTGACCAGCGTGCTCGCGAACCTCGAGCTGCTCGCGGAATCGCTGCACGGTGAAGAGGCCGACGCGGCGCGCTCGGCGCTGCGCTCCTCACGGCGCATGCGCCGCCTGGTGGCCGACCTGTTGCTGCTCGCGCGCACCGACGTGGGTCGTGTCGTGCGGCGCGAGCCGTGCGATCTCGCGCAGATCGTGGTGGAGGCCACCGCCGAGCTGGGGCCGGTGAGCGCCGAGCACGAAATCTCCCTCGACGTCGGGCGGGCGGGACCGGTTATCTTGCAGGCCTCGCGCGACGAGCTCCACCGCCTGGTGATCAACTTGATCGAGAACGCCCTACGTCATACCCCGCCCGGCACCGAGATCCGCGTCTCAACCGAGCTCGCGCCAGCCGCTGACGCGCGTCCGCCTGCAGGTGAGGCGCGTTTGATCGTCGAGGACGACGGCCCCGGGGTGCCCGAGCGTCTGCGCTCAACCCTGTTCGAGCGCTTCGTGCGCGGCGCCGGCGACCGTGGTGGCTCGTTCGGACTCGGCCTCGCGATAGTTCAGGCGGTGGCCGAGTCCCATGGCGGCACTGTGGTCCTCGAGCAGACGCACCCAGGAGCGGAGCACCCCGGCGCACGCTTTGTAGTGACGCTGCCCGCTGGTGGCGAAGCGGCGGCTCTAAACCTCAACGACGACCGGGAGCACCATCGGACGGCGGCGCAGGCGGTCGTAGACTAGCCCCGCCAGATCGTCGTGCAGCACCTGCTGGAGCAGGTCCACCTCGCGGATCTCCTCACCGGCTGCGCGCGCGAGCGTCATGTCGACGGTGCTGCGGATCTCCTCGACCAGCTCGCCGGCCTCATCCAGGAACGGCACGCCACGGAAGATCACCTCCGGATCGGCCACCGAGCGCCCGTCCTGCTCGGCGATCGTCACGACCACTATGAAGATGCCGTCTGCCGAGAGCATCCGCCGGTCGCGCAGCGCGACGTCGGCCATGTCGCCGATCTCCACGCCGTCGACGAACACCATCCCCGACTGCTCGTGCTCTTTGAAGCGCGCTCCGCGCTCGTCGAGGTCGAGCGGCAGGCCATTCTCGCCCTGGAAGATGTCCTGCGGCTCGACGCCCACGGCTTCCGCCAACTGAGCGTGCAGGCGCAGCCGCTTGAAGTCGCCGTGAAACGGCATCACGTAGCGCGGTTTGACGAGGTTGAGCATCAGCTTCACCTCCTCCGCGTAGCCGTGCCCGGAGGCGTGCACGGGTGCGTCCTGGGCGGTCACCACGTCGCAGCCAATGTGGTAGAGCCGGTCGATCGTCTCGTTGACGGCGCGCTCGTTGCCGGGCACCGGCGTTGCCGAGAACACGACCGTGTCGCCGTGGCGCAGCTTCACCTGGGGATGGTCGCGATAGGCCATCCGCCGCAGCGCCGACAGCGGCTCGCCCTGGGAGCCGGTCGAGATGATCACCATCCGCTCGTCGGGGAAGTTTTCGATCTCACGGGTGCCCACGAGGATCCCCTCGGGCACCTCCACGTGGCCGAGCGTGCGCCCGATGCCAACGTTCTTTCGCATCGAGCGCCCCACGAGCGAGACCTTGCGTCCCAGCGCGGCTGCGGCGTCGATCACCTGCTGCACACGGTGGATGTTCGAGGCGAAGCTCGTCACCACGATGCGGCCCTCGCAACGCGCGAACGCCTCCTCCAGGTGCGGCCCCACGAGCGACTCTGACGGTGAGAACCCTTGGCGGTCCACGTTGGTGGAGTCGCCACACAGCAGCAGCACGCCCTCGCGCCCGAGTTCCGCAAGGCGTGACACGTCGGCTGGCAGCCCGTCGACAGGGGTCTGGTCGAACTTGTAGTCCCCGGTGACCAGCACCGTGCCGAGATCGGTGCCGAGCGCCACCGCGCTCGCGTCGGGGATCGAATGAGTCATGTGGATCATCTCAAGCGAGAACGGCCCGAGATCGAGCATTTCCCCGGCTGAGATGTCGTTCAGCTCGACGTCGCGCAGCTTGTGCTCTTCAAGCTTGGAGCGCGCCATCGCGATCGTGAGCGGGCCCCCATACACGGGAGGCGCGTCGTGCACGCCCAGCTCGCGGATCACCCACGGCAGCGCACCCAGATGATCCTCGTGGCCATGTGTGACCACGATCGCCTCGATGTCCTGTGCGCGCTCGCGCAGATAGGAAAAGTCCGGCAGCACCAGGTCGATCCCGACCATCTCCGGGGTTGGGAAGCGCAGGCCGACATCCACCACAATGATCCGTCCGTCGTACTCGACGACGGTCATGTTCTTGCCTATCTCCCCCAGCCCCCCGAGGGGCAGGACCCGCAGAGCGCTCACGCGTGTGCGCTCGCTGGCCGATCCGTGATCGGTAGCCCGTGGCGAGAGAGCATGTCGCGCACGGCCGCCAGCTCCTCGTCGTTGGCCTCGATCAGCGGCAAGCGCAATCCGCCGACTTTGTGGCCGAGCATGTTGAGCGCCGCCTTCGTGCACGTCGGGCTGGCGGTCATGAACAGCGTCTCGTACACGTCCTGCAAGCTCGCGTCGATCTCGGCACGGCGCTCGGGCTCCTCGACCATGCGACGCATCTCATCGCCCACGATGTGGCTGGCGACGAGAATGCCCCCGGCCCCGCCCATGTCGAGCGTGCGTGCGAAGGTGGCGTCGTCGCCGGAATACAGATCGAGGCCGTCGATCAAGCGGAGCTCGTCTTCGTTTGCCTGCTTGACGCCGCTGACGTGCTCTATCTGGGCGAGCTCTGAAAGCAATTCCGGGCCCATGTTGACGGCGGTGCGGCTGGGAATGTTGTAGAGCAGGATCGGCTTGTCGGTGGCCTTGGCGACCTCTTCGTAGTGGCGCACGATCCCGCGTGGGCTGGGCTTGTTGTAGTAGGGAGTTACGCTCAAGGTCGCGTCGACTCCGGCCGCGGTGGCTCCCTCGGTGAGGTGAATCGCATGATGGGTGTCGTTTGAGCCGGTTCCCCCCACGATCGTGGTGCCAGGCGGGCGCTCGCCTGCGGCCAGTCCGATCAGGCCGAGGTGTTCCTCGTCGGTGAGCGTGGCCGCCTCGCCGGTTGTGCCGCACACCACGAAACCGTCCGAGCCGTGTGCGGCGAGATGGTGCATCAAGGCCACGAAGGACTCCTCGTCGACTCGGCCCCGCGCGTCGAAGGGGGTGATAATCGCCGTGAGGATCGTGCCGAGTCCGTTCGCTTGCCCGCCTTCTTGCGGTGTGCCCTCCAGGGTGTTCATCGTGTGCAGTATTCCACGCCGCTCGCCAACAACCTGGTCCCTATTCGCCTTTGAAGAGCAGTTGCTCAAGGCCCACGACAGGGGAGCTGTCGAGTTCGCGGACGCTGCGAACGGCCAGCAGGACACCGGGCATGAACGACTCGCGGCCGGTCGTGTCATGGCGAATCGTGAGCGTCTGCCCCACATCGCCGAGGATCACCTCCTGGTTTGCCACCAACCCCGGCAGGCGCACCGAGTGGATCGCGGGCGGCTCGCCGCCGGAGGCCTCGGCCATCAGCAGCGCGGTGCGTGCCGCGGTGCCGCTGGGCGCATCCAGCTTGCCGTCGTGGTGCAGCTCCACGATCTCGGCCTTCGGCATGTACTTCGCGGCCTCCGCGGCGAAGCGCATCATCAATACCGCTCCGATCGCGAAGTTGGGCGCCATGAAGATGTTCCCGGTGGCGCCGGGGAGCTTCTCGGAGATCGCGCGCGCCTGCTCGCGCAACGCGTCGAGGTCAAAGCCGGTCGTTCCGATCACAACGTGCACGCCGGCCCGCACGCAGGCGAGCGCGTTTGCAAGCGCGGTGTCCGGGCGGCTGAAATCCACCACGACCTCAGGCCCGCGCTCGGACAGCACCTGCTCCAGAGTGCTCTGCAGCGCTGGATCGGCCCTACCCACAAGCACCATGTCCGTGGCGCCCTCCACGGCGGCGCACACGGTCTGGCCCATCCTCCCGGCCGCGCCTGAGACCGCGACGGCAATCACGACGCCACACCCTCAAGAGGTCTCAGTGCCGCGTCGAACGTGTCCTTGTCCGTTCCAACGCCCGCCACCGACAGCCGCTCACGCGCGAACAGCTCGCCGGCCAGCTCGTGCAGGTCTGAGAGCTCGACCGCGTCGATCCGCTCGATGATCTCATCCACAGACAGGATCGGCAGCTCGCTCAGCAATGAAGATCCGAGCCGGTTCATGCGCGCGGCGGTTGACTCCAGCGCCAGCACCACGCGCCCCTTCACGTTCTCGCGTGAGCGCGTCAGCTCCTCCTCGCTGGCAGGATCCTCCACGAAGCGCTCCAGCTCGCTCGCGATCGTCGCGATTGCCTCGCCGAGATTGTCTGGGCGCGTGCCCACGTACAGGCCCACCTCACCAATGTGGGCGTGCAGGTTTGAGAAGCAGAACACCGAGTAGGCCAACCCACGCTTCTCGCGCACCTCTTGGAACAGGCGCGAGGAGGAGGTGCCGCCGAGCACACCTTCGAGCACTCGCAGCGCGAAGCGGCGCTCGTCGTGACGGGAGATGCCGAGCCCACCCAGACACACGTGGTACTGCTCGGTGTCCTTGCGCAGGAAGCGCACGCGCCGCTCGAACGCCGGCAGCTCCCCAAGAAGCCCGCCCGTTCCGTTGGCGCTCGCATTCTGCGACGCCGTGCCGTCTGAGAGGGCCTGCGGGGCGGCGGCTCGCACCATGCCAACCAGCTCATCGTGGTCGACAGAGCCCGCGGCTGCCACCACGATCTCGCCCGGCGGATAGCGCTCTGCGTGAAACGCACGCAGCCCGTCCAGCTCGATCGCACGCACCACCTCGGCGCGACCGATCACCGCGCGCCCGAGCGGGTGCGAGCCGAACACCGCCTCGCCGAGCACATCGAACACCCGGTCCTGGGGGTCGTCTTCGTACATCGCGATCTCCTCCAGCACCACCTCGCGCTCAGCCGCGAGATCTTCAAAGCGCGGCTTCCACAGCATCTCCCCCATCACGCTCAACGCACGCTCCAGGTGACGGTCCAGCACGCGCGTGTAAAGCGAGGTGGTTTCGCGATCGGTGCCCGCGTTGATCTCCGCGCCCATCGCGTCGAAGATCTGATCGATCTCCTCCGAGCGATAGCTGTCGGTCCCACGGAACAGCATGTGCTCCAGCAGGTGCGAGAGGCCGGCCTGATCTTCGGACTCCATCGCCGAGCCCGTGCCGATCCAAAAGCCGAGCGCCACCGAGCGCACGTTCTCCATGCGCTC
>JBAWFB010000024.1:0-1638 GCA_049591495.1 Solirubrobacteraceae bacterium | reverse complement strand
GCATTTCCAGCATGTGCTTGGCCTGCCGCACGGGATCATTCTCGTCACCGGCCCGACCGGTTCCGGCAAAACGTCCACGCTCTACACCGCACTGAACGAGATCAATGACGCCGTCCGCAAAATCATCACGGTGGAAGACCCGGTGGAATACCAGCTCAAAGGCGTCAATCAAATCCAGGTCAACGAAAAGTCCGGCCTGACGTTTGCGCGCGGACTGCGTTCCATTTTGCGCCACGACCCGGACGTGATTCTCATCGGCGAAATTCGCGATGCCGAAACGGCGCAGATCGCCGTGCAGGCGTCGCTCACCGGCCATCTGGTTTTCTCAACCTTGCATACCAACGACGCACCCGGCGCGTTGACCCGCCTCGTGGACATGGGCGTGGAGCCATATCTCGTCGCCTCGTCGCTCGAAGCCGTGCTGGCGCAGCGCCTCGTTCGCGTGCTGTGTCTGCATTGCAAGCAGGCGGACAACTCCGCGACGGCGCAGGCGTTCAAAACCAAGCTGTGCATTCCGGCGGGTAAAACCATCTATAAATCCACCGGCTGCCGCGAATGTCGCAACACGGGATTTTTCGGCCGCCAGGCAATCTTTGAATGGATGGACACCGACGAAGAAATCCGCCAGTTGATTTTGAAATCGGCCTCCACCGACCAGATCCGCGCCGCCGCCCGCAAGGGGGGCATGCGCACGCTGGCCGAGGATGGCTGGCGCCTGGTCGCCGCCGGCGTCACAACCGTCGAGGAAGTCTTGAGCGTCACCACGGCGAAGGAAGTTGAAAGTGCAACCAAGAGTGAAACGGTTGAATCCACCGCGAGCATCGCGGTGGCAAGATAAATGAAAAAACATTCAACATTTAACCGGCACCACCCAACGCCGAACGAGACCGGGTGGCCGCTCTTTGGAAGTTCAGCATTGAATGTTTCTTAACCCAGATGCCCACTTTTTCCTACAGAGCCTTGCAAACCGACGGCAAAATTGCCGTGGGCCAGTTGGACGCGCCCGGTCGGCCGGATGCGTTGCGGCAAATGGAAGTTCTGGGCTTGCGTCCGGTGAGCCTCGCGGAGCAGGCGGCGGCGAAAAATGGCAAGGCCGTTCCCGCCCTGCCGGGAAATATTTCCTTCAAGTTTGAATCCAAAACCGTTTCAGCCAAGGAACTGGAAAACTTCACGCGCCTGCTGTCCAGCCTGCTCGCGGCGGGCGTGCCGTTGAGCCGGGCGCTGGTGATTTTGACCAAGGAGGCTTCGGCCCCGGTGGCCCGCGCCAAGTGGAAGGAAATTCATGACTTCGTCGTGGACGGCATGTCGCTGGCCACGGCCATGAGCAAGTCGCCGGACACGTTTCCGCGCGTCTATGTGGCGATGGTCGAGGCGGGCGAGGCCGGCGGCTTCCTCGACGTGGTGCTGGCGCAGATCGCGGAATTTCAGGCGCGCGAAAAGGACCTCAAGTCAAAAGTCCTTACGGCGATGTTGTATCCGTGCATCCTGCTGGTGCTGGCGCTGGGGATTCTGGTTTTGCTGCTCACCTTTTTCATCCCAAAATTACAGGCCATCTTCAACAACCTGCACGGCTCGCTGCCGCTCATCACCCAGATCATTCTCGGGGCCAGCCATCTGGTGCGCTCGTATGGCTTGGTG
>JBAWFB010000023.1:0-21340 GCA_049591495.1 Solirubrobacteraceae bacterium | reverse complement strand
CGCCTTCCGGACCCGCGGGCGAGTCGGCGCTGCGATCGGCCCCGCCCGGTGGTTGGCGCGCGCTGTGCGGTCGCGCCCTGCAGTGGATCGAGATCCTACCGGGACGGCAGTCCGCTCCTCTGGGCGTATCCCGCACGACCCCAACTGGACACGCGGCCAGATAGGGTGCAGGCGATGGCTCGCCGCGTTCTGATCCTCTCCTGGGAGTACCCACCGGTGATCGAGGGTGGCCTCGCTCGTCACGTGCGCAAGCTTGCTGAGGAGCTGGTCGCGCAGGGCTCTGTCGTCGACGTTCTCACCCGCGGAGGGGAGCGCGGAGGAAAGGGGGGCCAGCAGCACACGGCGGCGCTTGAGACCACTGTTGAGGAGCTGCGGGGCGTCAACGTCCACCGCGTGCGTGAGCCCGGCTGGCCGCGCGATCTCGACCGCTTCCTGGGGTGGGTTCGCCAGATGAACGACGACATGCTCGCGATCGGCCGCGCGCTCGCCGAAGAGCACTCCTACGACCTTGTCCACGGCCACGACTGGCTCGTCGCGCACGCCTCCGCGGCGCTCTCCGACCTGCTGGATGTGCCCTACGTCACGACGATCCACGCCACCGAGCACGGCCGCCATCAGGGCTGGGTCGATAAATCGCCGCAGTCCGATATCCATGCGATCGAGCTGTGGATGGCGCGCCGCGCCGACGCGGTGATCACCTGCTCGCACTACATGCGCGGCCACGTCGCCGACATCTACGACATCGACGAGCGCCGCATTACGGTCATTCCCAACGGCATCGATCCGGCCGACCTGCGCCCCGTCGACGATCTGCAGTCGCTGCGAGCACAGTTCGCCCAACCCGAGCAGCGGCTTGTGCTGCTCGTCGGGCGGCTCGTCTACGAGAAGGGTTTTCAGCTCGCGCTCGACGCGCTCCCCGACGTGATCGCAAAAGTGGGCGATGTGCGCTTTCTCGTCGCCGGCTCCGGCACCCACGAAGCCGAGCTCAAGCAGCAGGCGCAGCGACTCGGACTCTCAGAGCACGGCGTGTTCCTCGGCTGGATCGGCGACGACGCGCTGCACTCGCTCTACCGGATAGCCGATCTCTGCGTTGTCCCGTCGCTGTATGAGCCGTTTGGGCTCGTCGCCCTGGAGGCGATGGCCTCGGGGTGTCCCTGCATCGTTGCCGACACCGGCGGTCTACGCGAGGTCGTGCCTGCGGGCGAGCGTGTGGGCTTGCGCTTCAACGGCGGTGACGCGCCACACCTGGGGGTCATGATCGAACGGCTGCTGGTCGACGAGCAGCTGCGCGATCGGCTCGTCACCGAGGCTTCCGAGCACGTTCTCAGCTTCGACTGGAGCGACGTCGCACAGCGCACGGTCGGCGTCTACCGCGAACTTGCCGGCGGTCGCGCTCAGCAGCGCGCCTGACGCGGGCCCTGATGGGGTGGCCACTCGTGAGTGGCCTGAGGGCATGGCTCGCATGCGGTTGTGCAATCTTGGCTATTGACCGACAACCAACGCAAGCGACGGTAGAGGAGTGGGGCAGATGCTCGAAGGGTTGATGCAGGACGATTTTCCGCTCACGCTTCACCATCCGCTGCACCGCATGCGCAGCGTGCACCCCGGCGCGGAGGTGGTGACGCTCACCGATCGTGGCACTGTGCGGGCCACCTACGGAGAGGTGGCCGAGCGCGTCGACCGCCTCGCGCGCGTGCTGGAGCGTCTCGGTGTAAAACAGGGAGATCGTGTCGGCACGTTCGCGTGGAACAACCAGCGCCATCTCGAGCTCTACATGGCGATCCCCTGCGTTGGTGCCGTCCTGCACACGCTCAACATTCGCCTGAACGCCTCGCAGCTCACCTACATCGTCAACCACGCCGAGGACGGGGTGATCTTCGTCGACGAGTCGCTCGTCCCGATCCTGCTGGAGCTGGCGCCCACGTTCGAAGGGGTGCGCCACTACGTTTTGATGGGAGACTCCGTCGGCTCCGGTGACGGTGAGATCGATTCTCTGCCCAACGCGCTGCACTACGAGCAGCTGCTGGAGGAAGCTGGTCCCGGACCGTTCGAGTACCCCGAGGTGGATGAGCGCCAGGCTGCCGCGCTGTGCTACACGAGCGGCACCACCGGCAACCCAAAGGGGGTGCTCTACTCGCACCGCTCGATCTCGCTGCATTCCACAGCGACGCTGATGACCGACGCACTCGGTCTCTCCCAACGCGATCGCGCGCTGGTTGTGGTGCCGATGTTTCACGCCAATGCCTGGGGCATCCCGCATGGCGCGGCGCTTGCCGGCGCCGATCTGATCCTGCCGGACCGCAACCTGGGAGCGGAGCCGCTCGCGAAGCTGATCGAGGCTGAGCGTCCCACGATCATGGGCTGTGTGCCCACCATCTTCTCCGAGTTGCTGCGTTACGCAGACTCCCACGAGGTGGACATCTCCTCGCTCACCAACGCCGCCTGCGGTGGCTCCGCGGTGCCGAGGCAGATGATGCGCGACTACGAGGAGCGCCACGACGTGGGCGTCTTCCAGGCATGGGGAATGACCGAGACGAGCCCGGTCGCCTCCTATTCGCGCCCGCAGGAGTCTGGCGGGCACGACGAGCACTACTGGGATCAGCGTGCCAAGCAGGGCAAGCCGCTGCCATGGGTGCAGGCGCGACTCGTGGACGACGACGGTGTCGAGGTGGCGTGGGACGGGCAGTCCACAGGGGAGCTAGAGGTGCGCGGGCCGTGGATCGCGGCGCGCTACTTCAACGACGATTCCGGCGAACAGCGCTTCCACGACGGCTGGTTGCGCACCGGCGACATCGCCTCGATCGACGAGCACGCCGCCATCCAGATCACCGACCGCTCCAAGGACGTCATCAAGTCCGGCGGCGAGTGGATCTCCTCCGTGGAGCTCGAGAACGAGGTGATGGCCCACCCCGACGTGGTCGAGGCGGCGGTGATCGCCAAGCCCGATGAGAAGTGGGCCGAGCGGCCGCTCTGCTGCGTGGTGCTGCGCGACGGCGCCCAGCTGTCCGCCGATGATCTGCTGGAGCATCTGCGCGGCCGCGTCGCGAAGTGGTGGCTGCCCGACGAGTTCGCGTTTGTGGACGAGGTGCCCAAGACGAGCGTCGGCAAGTTCGACAAGAAGGTGCTGCGCTCCCAGCTCGCTGAGGACACGCTGCGGGGGCGCGTCAAGGTGGGCGCCTGAGCCACCCATCGTCTGTGCGGGCTGAATTCCGGAGCATCGATGCAGGAGAATCGAGCCCGAAAGTAAAAGGATTGTGGGATAGACTGCCCAATTGCGGCGTCGCCGAGCAATCTGCGACGCTCTCAAGGAAATGAGGGGCCTCTTCGTTTAAAGGAGGCCCAAGCGACCACCGGACGCGGGAGACAGCAAGATGCGAAATGACGTGACGGCCTCCCAGAGGTCACAGCCGGCAAGTGCAGCATCGATCGGACGTGGACGTTCGCGCCGGCGCCGAGCGGCGCTCCGCGGGCTCCTGGCTCTTCCGCTCGCGCTCGCGCTGATCGCCCCCGGGGCAATTGCCCTCGCGGCGGAAACCACAACGACCTCGGGCTATGGCACGACGAACACCGCGCCGCCCCCGACGACCACAACGACACCTCCGGTAACCACAACCACGAACGCGGTTACCCCAGCGGCAAAAACGGAACCGACGTCCACTCCCAAAAGCGGAGTGTCCCCGTCGAGCACGTCCAGCACGCCGACTTCCAGCACGCCCGCCAGCTCGGTGGAACCGGCAAAAACGACCGAACCGACCGCAACCACGGCCAAGGCGACGACGCTGCCCTTCACGGGTCTCGATCTGCGCTGGGTGGTCCTCGCCGGTGTGCTGCTCCTCGGCCTCGGACTGTCGATTGTCGTCGCGCAGCGTAGCCGCCGCGACCTCGGGCGCTAAAGCTCCATTTTGAGAGACGGCTGCCGGGTCGATCCCGGCGGTCCGTCTGCTCAGACCTCAACCACTGACGATTACGAGATCCCCGATCGCGAGCAGCGGATACACCTGTGCCGCCGTTCCGATTGGGAGCTCGACACAGCCATTGGACTGTGGAAAGCCGTAGGAGGCTCGCGGGAAACCGTGCACGGCGTCGCCGCCGTTGAAGTAGTTGACCCACGGCACTCCCGGATCTTCATAGTGGCTGCCGTCGGGGTTCGTGCCGCTCATCGTGGTCGACACGTAGCGGGCGTATATCGGGAATGTGCCCAGTTCGGTTTCTGCTCCCGCTACGCCGGTGTTGGCCGGTGTCGAGATCGCCACGTGGCTGCCGCGGTGCACCTCGAGCGTCTCGGGAGAGGACTCTGAGACGGTCACGAACGTGTACGGCTCCGGGTCGCGATGGCCGAGCGTCTCGGCTGCCAGCAGCGAAGCCCATGTCGCACCGTCGGGCGCGCCGCTGGGGGATTGTCCGTGATCCTCCTGGAACACCATCAGCGCCCCGCGCGTCGTCGGGTCGAGCGTCCCATACGCAAGGCCCGGCGCGTCCGGCACATCCGCAGCGAGCCTTGCGGCCGGTGGGCTGAAGGCGTAGCGAGCGGCCAGCGCGCGTCCCTCCGGCTTACTGCCGCTGTTCCTGCCGTGAGCCGCGTCGATCGCATACGGCAGATAGCCCAAGCGCGAGAGTGCTTGCTGCAGGCCGCGCAGCGAGGGGCATGCCACGTGCAGCGTCAGCCTGCGGCTCGTGCCCAGCGGCGGCGCGCCGGTTGCGTCTGTCCCGGCCCACACGGTGAGCGTGTAGGTCGAGCACGGCTCAAGCGTCGAGGTCGGTGTGAACGACACCACGTCCCCGGTCACGCTCCACTTGCCGGCCACGCTCGGGGTCAACATCGGCGCGGGCGAATCGGGTGCCGGCGGGGCCGACAACCGCACACGGAGCGGTTCGGTGCCGTCGTTGATCGCTCCCGACGGCAAGCCTGTGATGAGGGTGTGCGCCACGGGCTTGGTGGGTGGGGAGCTCGTTGAAGGTGTGGTTGGCGTGGTCGCGGGCGTTGAGGGCGTCGTCTGCCCGGTGGGTGTAGCGGGTGTTGAGGTGGCAGGCGTTGTCTGAGCGGCCCCAGTGCCCGAGGGGGCGGGTGTTGCCGCAACGGCGGCACTTGTGGGTGCGATGGTCGCGAACGCGAGGGTCGCTGCGATGAGTCTTCCGGTGGTCACGGTCGTCAAGAGTAGCCAGTGCGAGGGCGTTTCACGACAGGCGGGCCTCCGGTTGCAGCCGGGGAGGTAGCGGTGCTGATGGGGAGTGGTTCAGCGGGCTGTCCTCAAAGTGCTGGCATCGGCTCAGCGTCCCTTGACTGTGTTGGAGGCCCAGGGAGCAGTGATGGGCCTGCTCGACCATCCGGTGTCGAAGGGTCGATCAACTGCTGCCTATCCACCGGAGCGCTGGGGGCGAGCCTCGCTTCGAGCGGGTCGCACGCGGTTGCTACCGACTCCGGCACGACGCGCCAAGCACATGAGGTCGTTGCAGGCGGCGCAAACTACACGCGCTTGCCGAGGATTTTTGCCACGGCAAGCAGCCTAGCGCCGACCTACCGGTCGCCTAGTGCGGGTGATGCTGACCTACTCGGCGTCTGGGACTCGGCGTCTGGGACGGCAGCCGGCACGCTACTCTGTCGCTGTGGTGCCATCGATCGACTTCACGATCGCCTTTGACGAGCCTGACGAGGGCGGTTGGATCGTCGCGCGCGTACTGGAGGTGCCGGGAGCCCTCAGTCAGGGCCGCACGCGAGCGGAGGCGCGGGAGAACGTTCTCGATGCGCTGCAGACGGTGCTCACGCCGGACGGCGAGCTCTCCGGGCAACTCTCTAGTGAGAGCCTTGAGCACCTGCGGTTTGTCGCGGCGGCGTGAAGCGTCGCGATCTGGAACGCCATCTGCGTGAGCATGGCTGCCGTGAGGTCGGTGGCTCTAAGCATGCCAAGTGGCGTGGGCCGGCCGGTGAGGTCTCGGCTCTCCCGCGACACAAGGAGATCGGGCTAGGCCTGACCCGGGCCATATGCCAGCAGCTCGCCGTTCCGGCGCCGCCGAATACACGCTGAAGGGAATCAGCGATGGGCCGAGCTCAGCCAATGCGGATGAGAGGACTCGAACCTCCACGCCCTGACGGGCACGGCGACCTGAACGCCGCGCGTCTACCAATTCCGCCACATCCGCGTGTCGGGGATGCGACGATATCGCACGGACGCCGCGTGCAGGAGCGCGACTCGCCGACCTTGACATCGTTGCCGCTCAGGGCCCGCCACCGCCGCTCGACGCTCCGCTTTGCTAGCCTCGACCCGAGTAACTAGCCGCCATCGTCTAGGGGACTAGGACGCCGCCCTCTCACGGCGGTAACACGGGTTCGAATCCCGTTGGCGGTATGCGATGGGATCCGCAGGCTTGGATCTCAAGCCTGGGCGGGCGCGAGCAGTGCCCGGCTCAGCTGACCTCGACGATGTCGCCGATCTTGAGCATCGGGTAAACCTGAGCTGCGGCTTCGATTGGGAGCTCGACGCAGCCGTTGGACTGAGGGAAGCCGTAGGAGGCGCGAGGGTATCCGTGGACGGCGTCGCCGCCGTTGAAGTAGTTGACCCAAGGGACGTCGGGCACTGTGTATTTGGTGCCATCGACATCGGTGCCGGTCATGGTGGTGGAGGTGAAGCGGGAGTAGATCGGAAAGATCCCCTCTGCGGTTTCGGCGCCCGGCACGCCGGTGTTGGCTGGCGTGGAGAAGACCACATGACCGTCGCGGTGGACATCGAGCGTCTCCGGCAGCGCCTCTGAGACGGTCACGAACGTGTAGGGGGAGGGATTGCGTTCGTGCTTCTCACTCGCGTGCAGCAACGCCTTCCAGGTGGCGGCTTCGGGGGTGCCGGTGGGTTCTATTTCGTGTTCGGACTGGAACACCATCAGCGCGCCCTTGGTGGTCTCGTCGAGTTGCCCGTATTCGAGCGGAGGCGCTTCGCTGACGCGCGGCCGGGGTGGGTCGGGGGATGGGTCGAATGCGTTGATTGCGGCGGCGCGTCTGGCCTCGTGCGCGCTCACCTCGCTCGCGTCGCCGGTCGTGCTTGCAGCGCTCGCCGTGCTGGTTGCGTTCGCGTTGCCTGTCGTGTTCGCGTCGTCCGCTGTGTCGGTTGTGCCGACTGCGCTCGCAGCGCCAGCCGTCCCCGTTGAGTCTTCTGCGCCGGTCCCGGCCGCGCTGGTCGTTTCGCTTGCGCGCGGGGAGGAGCGCGAGGTGTAGGGCAGGTAGCCGAGGCCTGCGAGTGTCTGCTGCAAACCCCGCACCGAAGGGCACGCCACCTGCAGCGTGACGGTGCGCGCGGCCGCGAGCGGAGAGTGCGAGACGGCTGTGCTTGCCGCCGCGATCCTCAGCGAGTAGGTCGCGCAGGGGTCAAGCGTTGAGGCCGGCCTGAAGATCTCCGAGTCTCCGCGCGTCGTCCACGTGCCCGCCACGTTGGGGCTCAGCGTCGGTCGCGGGGAGAACGACGCGACCGGCCCTGACAGCCTCACGCGCAGCGGCAGCGTGCCGTCAACAAGCGTCCGATTGGGTAGCGCCGTGAGGCGGGTCGCGGAGAGCAATCCAAGATGGTCTGAGGCACTGGAGAGCTTGGGTTCAAGTCCGCCCAGGCCAGCGCCCAGGCCGGTTATCGCGCCCACGCACACGAGGCCAATCGCGAATACCGCGATCAAGGCCAGGCGCTGAGCAAGCCGGCTCACACTCATCTTTCCCATCTCCTCATCGGAGCGATGGACGACAGATGGACCACAGGATTCTACTATCGGTCAAAGCGTTCCAGAGGGTGAGCGAGCCATTCACAGCATCTCGTTGAGCCGAATAGTGCTTGTCTTGTGTCTTGACCGCTCGGCCCGCGGTTGGAAGCGTGGAGGGTTGAACCGCGATTGGTTGAAACCGCGATTGGTTGGACTGGGCGGTTGTGCTCATGGAGCTGGTCGCATCTGACAAGGGAACCGTCGCGCGAGGTCGAACAGATCGGGATGGAACTGTCGCTGCCGGTACTTCGTCGCGAACCGCGCCGGACCTCCCGCAACGGAGTGACCCGGCGTAGGGGAGGGCACCATCCGCTCGCTCGCCTGATCGCCCTGGTGCGTGCCAACCGGCTTGCGCTGCGCGCCCTGGTGTGCGCGCTGCTCGCCATACCGCTGCTTGGCGGTGGTTGGATGTGGCTGCGCGGCTCCTCGCTGGTGTCGGTTCGCCACGTGCGCATAACGGGCGTGCAGGGGATCGACGGGTCGCAGATCAGGACCGCGCTCGACGATGCGGCGACACGCATGACCACGCTGGACTTCAACACTACCGCGCTGCGCTCCGCGGTTGCCCAGTTCACGATTGTGGGCGGGGTGCGAGCCGTAACGAGCTTCCCGCACACCGTGCGTATCTCCGTGACCGAGCGCCCACCGGTTGCGGAGCTTCTCAGCGCCGGGCAGCGCACGGCTGTGGCCGCCGATGGCGTTGTGCTCGGTCCCGCGCTGCTGGCGGGCTCGCTGCCCAGGATCAACGGGTCGATCGAGCCGGCGCCTGGAGCGCACCTGCACGAATCGGCGGCCCTCTCCGCCGTCGCTGTGCTCGGCGCTGCTCCGCCCGCACTCGCGCGCTTCGTTGCGCGCGTCTACGAAGATGGTCAGGAGGGGCTCACCGTGGCGATGCGCAACGGTCTGCTGGTCTACTTCGGGGACGCTACGCGCCCACGCGCGAAGTGGTTGTCGCTCGCGCGCGTGCTCGTCTCGCCGAGCGCGGCTGGCGCGCTGTATGTGGACGTGCGCCTGCCCGAACGTCCTGCCGCCGGTTTCTCCTTGCCCTCCTCGCCGTCGTCCACATCCACATCCACTTCTGCATCCGCATCGACACTCGCGCAGTCGGGGTCGGCCGATCCGACCGCCGCCACGCTTGCGGCGAGCCTCGAAGCCGCGATTGGCGAGGGGACGCCCACCGGTTCGGCGACCTCATCCGAACCCTCCAGCGCCGGGGCCACCGAATCCGAAGCGTCAGACGCGGGCACGCCGGAAGCGTCCAGCTCCGGTGCCTCGGAAACGTCTGGTGCGAGTCCCTCTGCAGCGTCCAGCACCCCCGGCTCGGAAACGGCCGAATCGGCCACCGGCTGAGTCTAAACCTATACTCGAGGCTCGGTGCTGTTGCGAGCCACTTCTCAAGTGAAGGTTGAGGGTTGGCGGTTCTGCAACGAACGTTGCGAGAGTGAGGGTTGCCGTTGACAGGGCGAAGTTCCCTGCATAACTTGAGTATTCTGACGGTTCGCCGGGTGTGGCCCGGTAAACCTTAAACAACTACTTGAAGGCTCGGACATCATGGAGAGCGGCGGCAGCTACCTGGCGGTCATAAAGGTCGTGGGAGTCGGAGGAGGCGGGACCAACGCGGTCAGCCGCATGGTCGACGCGGGCCTGCGCGGCGTGGAGTTCATCGCCGCCAACACCGACGCACAGGCGCTCGCGATGTGCGACGCGGACATCAAGCTCAACGTCGGCCACGAGTCGACCAAGGGTCTGGGCGCGGGCGCCAACCCCGAGGTCGGGTTCGCGGCCGCGGCGGAGTCGCGCGACGACATCAAGGAGGCGCTGAAGGGCGCCGACATGGTGTTCGTAACCGCCGGTGAGGGCGGCGGCACCGGCACCGGCGCGGCGCCGGTGATCGCGGAGATCGCAAAGAACGAGATCGGCGCGCTCACCGTTGGCGTCGTCACGCGCCCGTTCGACTTCGAGGGCACCCAGCGCGGCCGTCAGGCGATCGAGGGGATCGAGCGCCTGCGCGAGGTCGTGGACACCTTGATCGTGATCCCCAACGAGAAGCTGCTCGCCGTCGTGGAGCGGCGCACCTCGATGCTCGACGCGTTCCGCGAGGCCGACAACGTGCTGCGCCAGGGCGTGCAGGGCATCACCGATCTGATCACGATCCCCGGCCTGATCAACCTCGATTTCGCCGACGTGCGCACGATCATGCACGACGCCGGCTCCGCGCTGATGGGGATCGGCACCGCCGGTGGGGAGGCGCGCTGCGCCGACGCCGCGCGCGCCGCGATCTCCTCGCCTCTGCTGGAAGAGTCCGTGGACGGCGCAACAGGCATCCTGCTGAACATCACCGGTGGCAAAGACCTCGGCCTGTTCGAGGTCAACGACGCCGCGGAGATCATCCAGAACGCGGCCGACCCCAACGCCAACATCATCTTTGGCGCTGTGATCGACGAGTCGATGACCGACGAGGTGCGCGTGACGGTGATCGGCACCGGCTTCGACCACCGGCCCGGGCGTGCCGTGCGCGGCGACCGCAAGCGACGCGAGGGCCGCGAGGGCCGTCCTGATCGTGGCCCGCGCATCGACGATCGTCAGCGCTCTGCGCTTGAGATCTCCGACGACGACATCGACGTCCCGCCGTTCTTGCGTTGAAGTAAGCGTCGCGGCGCATGCACCTTTGAATGCTGCGTTCCGGGACGGCGTATACGCCCATCGGCAACCCCGTACATGTACGGGGTCGAACGCGGGCGCCAAAAGCATGTGCTGGTCGCGGTGCCTGTACCGCTAACCTGCGCGCGTGCGTCGCACCTCTCTCTACGACCGTCACGTCGCCGCGGGCGCGAAGATCGTCGACTTCGCCGGCTGGGAGATGCCCGTGCAATACCCAGACGGGGTGCGCGCCGAGCACATGGCGGTGCGCGAGCGCTGCGGGATCTTCGACGTGTCGCACATGGGCGAGATCGAGACCTCTGGACCGGGGGCGCTCGCGCTGTTGCAGCTCCTGCTGTCAAACGACGTGTCGCGGATTCCTGTCGGCGGTGCTCAGTACAGCGTCCTGTGCCGGGAGGACGGTGGGGTGCTCGATGACCTGTTCACTTATCGCCTGGAGTCCGACCGTTACCTGACCGTCACCAACGCTTCCAACCACGTGCGCGATCTGGAGTGGTTGCTCGGGCGCGCCGGCGACTTCGATGTTCAGGTCCACGACAGGATCGCCGACTACGCGATGCTCGCCGTGCAAGGACCGCTCGCGCGCGAGATCGTGCAGGCGGTCTCAGACGCTCCGCTGCCCGCCCGCATGACCGCCGCCACGCGTCGCCTGTCCGGTGTCGAGGTGCTGGTGTGCGGCACCGGCTACACCGGCGAGGACGGTGTCGAGCTGCTGCTCGCTCCCGAGCACGCTCCCGCGCTGTGGGACGAGCTGTGCCACCGCGGTGCCATTCCGGCAGGGCTGGCCGCGCGCGACACGCTGCGCCTGGAGGCCTGCTTTCACCTGTACGGCAACGACCTCTCGCTGCAACGCAACCCGATCGAAGCCGGGCTCGGATGGTGCTGCCGAGAGGACACCGGCTTCATCGGCTCGGAGGCGATCCGCGCCGCCCGCGCCGCGTTTGCCGCATCGTCGTCGGGGCCACCCGCAACGAGCCCCGCTGGGGTCCCGGCGGAGAAGCTCATCGCCTTCACGCTCGACGGCCCTGGCATCGCCCGCCAGGGCAATCCCGTCGTCGGTGGTGGGGAGGTCACAAGCGGCACGCTCTCGCCGTCTCTGGGCGTCGGCATCGGCATGGCCTATGTTCCGCCCGTCAAGTCCGCTGCTGGAACAACCATCGAGATCGACGTTCGTGGCAAGATCCGCCCCGCGACCGTCAAGCCCAAACCGCTCTATCAAAAGGACCAGTAAATGGCCGAGACCCGCTACCCCGACGATTTGCTGTACCACCCCGAACACGACTGGGCCCGTATCGACCCCGCCGACCCCGACGTGGCAGTGCTGGGCATCACCTGGTACGCCCAGGACGCGCTCGGCGAGGTGGTCTACTTTGACCCGCCCGCGCCCGGCACGATCCTCCACAAGGACGAGCCCTACGCCGAGGTCGAGTCGGTGAAGGCCGTCTCCGACGTGGTCGCCCCGCTGTCCGGGGAGATTGTCGAGGTCAACGACGCGCTCGCCGACAAACCGCATGAGATCAACGAGGACCCCTACGGCGAGGGGTGGCTCGTGAAGGTGCGCATGTCCGACCCCTCCGAGCGCGACGGGCTGATGGACGCCGACGCCTACAGTGCCAGTCTTGGGTAGTTGTCCAGCCCGCCTCTGGCGGGCACCCGCGGGCCCCGATGAAATCGGCGATCCAGGTGTCGTAGATGTACTTTTGCGGGTACATAACACTTCATTTTGTAAAGTGTTATATGTGCGATTTGGAAGGCACCTCCGCCCTTCCCGATTGCCCCTCGGCGCGGCCGACACCCGCGCCACGATCTATCCTGCTACGGACTCTTGACCCGCTACACATCAGTCACCGACACAGACCTCGCCGCGATGCTCGCGGCGATCGGCGTGTCCAGCGTGCAGGAGATCTTCGAGCGCCAGATCCCCGCCGCGGTGCGCCTCGACCGGCCGCTCGCGCTGCCCGAGGGCCAGAGCGAGCAGGACGTCTACGAGCACCTGCGCGCGCTCGCCGCCCGCAACGTGTCCGCCGAGGACGAGCTGTGCTTCCTGGGCGCCGGCATGTACGACCACTACGTGCCCGCGATCGTGGACATGCTGATGGAGCGCTCGGAGTTCCTGACCCCCTACACGCCCTACCAGCCCGAGATCTCCCAGGGCGGGCTGCAGGTCATGTTCGAGTACCAGACCGCGATCTGCGAGCTCACGGGGCTGCCGGTGTCAAACGCCTCGGTGTATGAGGGGCCCAGCGCGGTTGCCTCCGCCGGGTATCTAGCCAAGCTCCACAACAACCGCTCGCGCTTCGTCGTCAGCGCCGGCCTGCACCCGCACACGCTCGCGACGCTGCGCACCTACGCCCACGGCTACGGGATCGAGGTGGTCGAGGTCCCGCTCGCCGATGGAGTCACCGATCCCGATGCGTGGGTCGCCGCGATCGACTCCGACACCAGCGCCGCGATCTTCGCCCAGCCCAACTTCTACGGTGCCGTTGAGGACGCCGCCGCGCTGTCCGCCGCCGCCAAGGACGCCGGCGGCGAGCAGCTCGTCACGATCGCCCAGGTCGACCCGATCGTGCTCGGCGTACTCGTCCCACCCGGGGAGTGCGGCGTGGACGTCGCCGTGGGAGAGGGCCAGTCGCTCGGCAACCGCCTCGACTTCGGCGGACCCTCATTTGGCTTCTTCGCCGCGCGCGAGGCCTACCTTCGCCGGATGCCCGGCCGCATCGCGGGGGAGACGCGCGACGTGGACGGCCGTCGTGGCTTCGTGCTCACGCTGCAGACCCGCGAGCAGCACATCCGCCGCGAGAAGGCCACCTCCAACATCTGCACCTCGCAGGCGCTCAACGCGCTCGCCGGGGTCGTCTACCTCTCCTGGCTCGGCCGGCAGGGCTTCGTTGAGCTGGGCGAGCTGCTGCTGCGGCGCACGCACTACGCGCGCGAGACGCTCGGCGCGCTTGATGGGGTGGAGCCATTGCACTCCCAGCCCGCGATCCGCGAGTTCGCCGTGCGCCTGGACGCCGACGTCGCGGCCGTTCGCCGCCTTTGTGCCGCCCAGGGCGTCAACCCCGGCGCCGACCTGCACGCGCTCACCGGACGCCCGCAGGACCGCGGTGGACTGCTCGTGGCGATCACAGAGCGGCGCTCGCGCGCCGACATCGACCGACTCGCCGAAGTGCTGGGAGCCGCCGTAGCGGCTGAGCGACATGCGGCGGTGGCCGTATGAACGAGACGGCGCTCCAGCGCGAAGCGGCGGTAACGATCTTCGAGCGCGGCGCTCCCGGCCGGCGCGCGTTCCAGTGCCCCGAGCTTGACGTCCCCGAGGCGCCGCTCGAGGAGCTGCTGCCCTCCCGCCTGCGCCGCTCCGAGCCGCCGCTGTTGCCAGAGGTCTCAGAGCCCGAGATCGTGCGCCACTACGTGCGCCTCTCCAAGCGCAACTTCGATCTGGACTCCGGCTTCTACCCGCTGGGCTCCTGCACGATGAAGCACAACCCGCGCCTGCACGAGCGCGTGGCGGCGCTGCCGGGCCACGCGCGCCTGCACCCGCTGCAGGACCCCGAGCGCGCACAGGGGGCGCTCGAGCTGATGTGGAACCTGGAAGCGGCGCTTGCGGAGATCTCTGGGCTGCCGCACGTGTGCCTGCAGCCCTCCGCCGGCTCCCACGGCGAGCTGGCGGGCGTGCTGCTCACGCGCGCCTACCACGAGGCACGCGGGGAGAGTCGCCACAAGGTGCTCACGCCCGACACCGCCCACGGCACCAACCCCGCGACAGTCACGATGGCGGGCTTCGAGGTGGTGAAGGTCGCCACCAACGCCGACGGCGGCGTCGACGTCGAGGACCTGCGCGCCAAGGCCGACACCGACGTGGCCTGCCTGATGCTCACCAACCCCAACACGCTCGGGCTGTTCGACCCCAACATCCAGGAGATCGCGCGGATCGTGCACAAGGTGGGGGCGACGCTCTACTACGACGGCGCCAACCTCAACGCGGTGATGGGACTCTCCCGGCCCGGGGACATGGGCTTCGACATCGTGCACTTCAACCTGCACAAGTCCTTCACCCAGCCCCACGGCGGCGGCGGCCCCGGCTCGGGACCGATCGCCGTGTCCGAGCGGATCGAGCCGTTCCTGCCGGTGCCACGCGTCGTGCGCGGGGAGGACGGCTCGTTTGACCTCGTGGGCGAGCAGGAGCGAGCGGAGTCCCAATCGATTGGGCGCCTACGTGGGTTTCAAGGCAACTACGGCTGCTTCGTGCGCAGCTACGCATATATCTGCTCGCTCGGCGCTCCCGGGTTGAAGGACGCATCCGAGACGGCCGTGCTCAACGCCAACTACCTGCTCGCGCGGCTGCGCCAGCTCGGCGTGTGCGAGCAACTGCCGCTTGCCTATGGCGAGCTATGCCTGCACGAGTTCGTTCTGTCCGGCGGCCCGATGAAGCGCAACCTGAAGATCAAGACGCTCGACCTCGCCAAGCGGCTGCTCGACTACGGCTTTCACCCACCCACGGTCTACTTTCCTCTGCTGGTGGACGAGGCGCTGATGGTCGAGCCCACCGAGACCGAGACCAAGGAGACGCTCGACCGCTTCGCTGAGGCGCTCGCGGAGATCCTGCGCGAGGCCGCCGAGGACCCGGGTATCGCGCTGGGCGCGCCCTACACCACGCCGGTGCGGCGCCTGGACGAGGTTGCAGCGGCCAAGCAGCCGATCATTCGCCAGGCTCTACAGTAGGGACGCATGACCGGCGAGTTCGGGCAGTCCCCTCACCCATTTGCTGCCGAGGCGGTTCGCGATCCGCTGAGCGTCACCGAGGCGGTGTTGGACGCTCGACAGCGCCCGATGTCCGAGCGCCTGGAGCTCGCGTTGAGCTGGAACGAAGTCTCCGTCGAGCTTCGCTCTGGTATGGCCAAGGTGACCGGCCACGCCGGCTCGTGAGCGCTGGCGAGGAGCGCTTCGACGCACGCGAGCTGTTCCGCACGCTCGCAAATCGTGGAGTCGAGTACGTGACTATCGGCGGCATCGCCGTCCAGGCTCACGGCGGACAGCGCGTCACGCGCGATCTCGACGTGATGATCGCCACTTCGAGCGAGAATGTCGAAAGGCTCGCCACCGCCTTGGTCGATCTCGACGCGCGGATCCTTGGTCCCGACGGCAAGCGCTCGCATTCGGTGCCGAGCGCGGCGCTGCTTGGATCGAGTGACCAGTGGCATTTGATCACCCCTCATGGGCGACTTGACGTGCTCACGCTTCCCGCTCACCTCGGCTCTTTTGAGGACATGCGATCACGTGCACACGAGGTACCACTCGGTGAGATAACCGTCCCGATTGCGCACCGCGAAGACTTGCTGAGAATGAAGCGCGCCGCCGGGCGCCCCCAGGACATTGCCGATGTCCACCTACTCGAGGCACTTGACAACGAGCCATAGCCATAGAGAGCTCGGCATGTTCGTTTGAGCGATCGACTGCACGGCTGCTCGATGTATACCCTCCCAGCGCATGCGCATTTTCTCAGGCATTCAGCCCACGGGCACCAAGCACCTGGGCAACTACATCGGCGCGATCCGCCAGTACGTGGACGGGCAGGACCGCGGCGAAGGGCTCTATTGCATTGTCGACCTGCACGCCACAACGGTCGCGTATGAGCCTGCTGGGCTGCGCGGCAGCGTGTACGACCTGACGGCATTGCTGCTCGCCGCGGGCCTCGATCCAGCGCGCTGCGTCCTCTTCCGTCAGGGGGATGTCCCCGAGCACACCGAACTGTGCTGGCTGTTGTGCTCTGTGACCGAGCTGGGACGCCTGCAGCGCATGCACCAGTTCCGCGACAAGTCGGTCGCTCAGCGCGAGCTGGTCTCAGCGGGCCTGCTCGTCTACCCGGTGCTGCAGGCCGCCGATGTGCTGGCCTACCGTGCCAACGAGGTGCCCGTCGGCGAGGACCAGCGCGAGCACCTGGAGCTGATGCGCGACGTGGCGCGGCGCTTCAACACCCGCTTCGCCGACGGTGAGGAGGTGCTGGTGGTTCCCGAGCACCGCATTCCCGAGGTCGGTGCGCGCATCATGGACCTGCAGGAGCCCACGCGCAAGATGTCAACGACCAGCGGTTCGGGCACCGCGGGCGCAGCCCGTGGTCAGGGAACCGTGTATGTGCTCGACGAGCCGGCAGCGGTTGTGAAGAAGTTCAAGAGCGCGGTGACCGACTCCGGCAAGGAGATCGTGCGCGGGCCGGAGAAGCCCGGCGTGTCGAATCTGATCGAAATCCTCGCCGTGGCACGTGGCCACACTCCTGCGCAGGTCGAGGCCGACATGCGCGACGCACGCGGCTACGGTGACCTGAAGATGGCGGTGGCCGAGGCGGTCGTCGAGATGCTTGCGCCCGTGCGCGAGCGCTACATAGAGTTGCGCGCCGATGAGTCGGCGCTCGAGGCCGTGCTCGCCGATGGGGCAGAGAGCGCGCGCGCCATTGCCTCACAAACGCTTGTAGACGTACGCGAGTGCATGGGTGTCGGCCCGCCCCGCGGCGGCGTCTGAGCGGCAGAAGGGGTCGATTTGCAGGGGCATCCCGACGATCACAGTCCGTGCGGCTCGAATCGTCGGGGGCGACCGGTACGGTGAAGCGGTGACGCTCCCCGCGCTCGACCTCGACCTGGAGATCTTCAGCGGCCCGTTCGACCTGTTGCTCGCGCTCGTTCTGCGCGAGGAGGTGGACCTGCTCGATCTGGAGCTGGCCGACGTGGTGCTCGCCTACCTCGACTACCTGGAGGGTCGCGGCGAGCTGGACCTGGAGACGGCCACCGAATTCATCGTGCTGATCGCCGCGCTGCTGGAACTGAAGTCACGGCTGATGCTGGCCGAGGACGGCGAGGAGCTGCTCGACATCGAGCCGGGCGAGGCCGCCGAGGAGCTGCTGGAGCGAATGCTGCAGGCGCGCCGCTACCGCTCGGCCTCGACGCATCTGATCGAGCTGTTCGCCGCCGAGGAGGGCGTGCGCTTCCGTAGCGCCCCGTTGCCCGCGTACTTGCGCAAGGCGATCCCGACACCAACCGACGGCTCTCAGGACCCAGCAGTGCTCGGACAGGCGATGGGGCGACTGTTGCGGATGCCGCCCACGATCAACCTGCGCCACATCTCGATCCAACGCGTCACCGTAGCCGAGCGGCTCGACCATCTGCGCGGTCTGCTGCGCCGTGGCCACTTCAGCTTCGACGACGCCGTGAGCGGCGAGGATCGCATGACCGTGGCGGTCACAGTGTTCGCACTGCTCGAGCTCTACAAGCGCGGGGAAGCGTGGTGGGAGCAAGGTGAGAGCTTCGGCGAGATAGCCGTTCACGCGGTCACCGCCGAGTCGGCGCGTGCGAGCGCTGGATGAGCGAAGAGCCCGGGCAGGATCAGCCGGCGCTTGAGGATCAGCAGCCAACTGCCGATCAAGAGGACGTGTTGGCCACCGAAGGGCAGACGGACACGCAAGAGCGCGTCAGCGTGCTGGACGTCGAGGGACTGCTCGAGCCAGAGCCGGCGATCGTGCGCACGGTCGAGGCGTTGCTGTTCCTCGCACCCGACCCGCTCAGCCCGCAAGAGCTGGCCGACGCGGCCGCGGTGGAGGAGCTTGCCGTGATCGCCGCGCTGGCGGAGCTAGCCGAACGATATGCGCCGGGGCACAGCGGCATTCACCTGCGCGAGCTGGGAGGAGGCTTCACGTTCGCGAGCGACCCGCTCACAGAGGAGGCCGCCAGACGCCTGTTCAGTCGTCCGCGTGCGTCGACGCTCACCCCAGCCCAGGCGGAGACGCTTGCGATCGTCGCCTATCTGCAACCCGTGTCGCGCCCGGAGATCACCCGCATCCGCGGCGTGAGCGCCGACTCGGCCGCCTCGACACTGTTGGAGCGGGGACTCGTCGAAGAGTCCGGACGCTCGCAGTTCGGGGCTGTGCTGTATCGCACGACGACGCAATTCTTGAAGCTGTTTGGACTGAAGAGCATCGAGGAGCTTCCCGACGTGGCCCAATGGGATCCCACGCCCGAGGAGCAGGCCGAGCTGCGGGACAGGCTCTTGCGAGCCGGCGAGGCCCGCGCCGGCGATGCCTAGGGCGCCGCTGAGCGGCGCGATACTGCGTCCTCTCTCGTTCGTGTGCACACTTCACTCGCTGCGTCCTTGTCTCGCTTGCCCATCGACGCCCTAGGAGGCTTTGCTATCTCAAGCGGTAGTGGCTTTTAAGCGGCGCGCGCGGCCAACTGGCCGCAGGCGGCGTCGATATCGCGTCCGCGGGTGAGACGCACCGTGACCGGCACGCCGCGTGCATCAAGCGCGCTCTTGAACGCGGCGATGGACTCGCGGCTGGAGCCTTCGTAAATTGAGTCTGTGGGGTTGTAGGGAATCAGATTGACCTTGAACATGTGCGGCTGCTCGCCGGATCCACGCGGCTCCAGCAGTCGCGCGAGCGCAAGTGCCTGCTCGTAGCGATCATTGACCCCGGCGAGCATCACGTACTCGACGAACACGCGCCTGCGCTTGCGCTCGTAGAAGGCGCGGCACGCGTCGATCACGTCAGCCAGCGGATAGCGCTCGTTGACCGGCATCAGCTCGCTGCGCAGCGCGTCGTCGGCCGCGTGCAGGGAGAGCGCGAGTCGCAACGGCATGTCGCAATCCGTCAAGCGTTCGATTCCAGGGATCCAGCCGACCGTGGAGATCGCGGTGCGACGGTTGGTGATGCCGACGTCCGGCAGTCGCTCGCAGGCGGCGAGCACGTTGTCGAGGTTGAGCATCGGCTCGCCCATGCCCATGAACACGCAGTGATCGATTTGCTCCACACGGCGAAAGTGCAGCGCCTGGTCGACGATCTCCGAAGCCGTCAGGTTACGCGCGAATTTCATCTGGCCGGTGGCGCAGAATGTGCACGTGAGCGGGCAGCCCGACTGCGATGAGACGCAGATCGAGCGGCGCGAGTCGCGATAGCGCATCAGCACCGCCTCCAGCGGGCGCCCGTCGCGAGTTGCGAACAGCGCCTTGACCGTCCCATCGCTGGCTGTGCGCTGTTCGCGCAGCTCAAGGCTCGAAAACGGCACAGCCTCGTCGAGCCGTGCACGCAACGGCGCGGGCAGGTTGGTCATCTGCTCGTAGCCCGTCGCTCCCTGCGCGGCCCATCCCCACACCTGGCGTGCGCGGAATGGGGGCTGGCCATCGGCGGCGAGCGTCTGGTCGAGGAGTTCGAGGTCCATGGAGGGATCGGGATGGGGATGGGATGGGATCGGTGAACGTTCCAGCGCCGACACGCACACTGTGGTCTGCACACAGCTCCTGCTCATCTTATGGTTGCGGGAGATGGTTCCCCTCGAACGCCGGTGCGGATGCGCCTAGCCAAGTACCTGGCTCACGCCGGGGTGGCTTCGCGCCGGGCCGCTGAGGCGGTGATCCGCGACGGGCGCGTGACCGTCGCCGGTGAGGTTGTGCAGGATCCCGCGCTGAATGTCGACGAGCGGTCCGTTGTCGCAGTTGACGGTCGTCTGCTCAGCGGGCCCGAGCAGCGAGTCATATACGCGGTCAACAAGCCGTTGGGAGTGTTGAGCACCGCGCAGGACACCCATGGGCGCCCGACGGTCGTTGCGCTCGTTCCAGATGAGCCGCTCAGGCTTTATCCAGTCGGGCGGCTGGACGCCGATACGAGCGGTTTGATCTTGCTCAGTAATGACGGTGAGCTGGCCCACCGTCTGACTCACCCGAGCTTCGAGGTCAAGAAGACCTATCGCGCGCGCATTGGTGGCGGGCCCGTGGCCGACCAGGCGCTGCGCCAGCTGCGGGAGGGAGTGTGCCTCGAGGACGGCATGACCGCGCCCGCGCGCGTGCGGCGTGCGGGCCGGGGCGTGCTGGAATTGACGATCCACGAGGGCCGCAATCGCCAGGTGCGCCGCATGTGCGAAGCGGTGGGGCATCCGGTGCAGGCACTTCAGCGGGTCACGTTTGGCCCGTTGAAGCTGGGCGAGCTGGCCCTGGGAGCCAACCGGCGGTTGACGGACGCGGAGATCGAGCTGCTCCGAGGCTTGTCCAGGGGCGCACTCTGAAAGAATCGGCCCCGATGCCGCAACGTCTGTTTGCCCTGCGGGGTGCAATCTCGGTGTCCGACGACAACGCGCGGGAGATCCTGGAGGGAACGACCGAGCTGATGGAGGAGATAATGGAGCGCAACGCGCTCGTCCCCGAGCACGTCGTGAGCTGCATCTTTACCGTCACCGACGACCTGACCGCGGAGTTCCCGGCGGTCGCAGCGCGTGCGCTGGGGTTCGAGCGGGTACCGCTGCTGTGCGCGCGAGAGATCCCAGTACCGGGCTCTTTACCGCGCGTGATCCGCGTGCTGATCCATTACTACGCGGAGGAGGACCACGAGCCCAGACATGTGTATCTGCGCGAGGCCGCGGCCCTGCGCGAGGACCTGCGGGCGGCGCAGTAGCCGATGGTCGACGCTGCTGGCACCCTGAAGGACACAAGCATCCCCAAGGGCGCCCCCCGTGAAGGAGGGCAGACAAGTGGGGAGGGCGCTCGACGCGGCATGCGGGTGGCGGTGCTCGGCGTGGGATTGATCGGAGGCTCGATCGGGATGGCGGCGCGGCGGCGCACAGGCGCGTACGTCGTCGGCTATGACCCGGACGCCAGCGCGCTGTCGAGGGCCGTTGAGCTGGGCGCGATCGACGAGCCCGCATTCGAGCTGACCGACGCCGTGCACGATGCCGAAGCCGTGTTCGTGGCGAGCCCGGTCGGGGCGGCGGCGCAAGCCGCACGTCTGGCGCTGGAGGCGGCGGGCGATGACTGCGTCGTCAGCGACGTGGGCTCCACCAAGCGCGCGATTGTCGCCGCTGTCTCGGATCCGCGCTTCGTCGGCGGCCATCCGCTCGCGGGCGCCGAGACGGCCGGCGTCGAGCATGCCCGCAAGGATCTGTTCGTGGGAGCCACGTGGTACCTGACGCCTCCGGCG
>JBAWFB010000022.1:0-16484 GCA_049591495.1 Solirubrobacteraceae bacterium | reverse complement strand
GCCTTGGAGTCGCGGGTGCTCTGATCGCAGACAGCGCGAGCACCGGACGGCAGATCACCGTCCACGGCGACTACGACGTGGACGGCGTGTGCTCCACCGCCGTGCTCGTGCGCGCCCTGCGCAAGCTCGGCGCGCACGTCGATTGGTACCTGCCCGATCGCGCAAGCGATGGGTACGGCTTGAGTGAGAGCACCGTGCGACGACTTGCGCAGCGCGGCACTGAGCTGTTGGTCACCGTCGATTGTGGGATAACGGCCGTCGAGGAGGTCGCGCTGGCACGCTCGCTGGGACTCGATGTGATCGTGAGCGACCATCACCTGCCTCGTGCGGACGGCGCGCTGCCCGATGCGCCGATCGTGCACCCGGCCCTGTGTGACTATCCGTGCGCCGACCTGTGCGCCGCGGCGGTGGCCTACAAGCTCGCCCAGGCAACGCTGCGGGCGGCGGGGCACGATCCGCTTGAGATCGAGGACGACCTCGATCTGGTGGCGCTTGCGACGATCGCCGACGTGGTGCCGTTGCGAGATGAGAACCGGAGCCTGGTCCGCCGTGGCCTGCACGCGTTGGCGGGCACGACCAAGCCGGGATTGCGTGCGCTGATGTCAGTGGCGCGCATCGATCCTGGAAAGGTGAACGAGCGCGCCGTTGGATTCGGGCTCGCTCCCCGGATCAATGCCGCTGGGCGTCTCTATCGAGCTGACGCCGCGCTCGAGCTGATCCTCACCGGCGACCCAATGCGCGCCGCGCAGATCGCCGAGGAGCTCGATCGCGCCAACAGCGAACGCAGGCAGACCGAGCTTGAGATCCGCATCGAGGCCGAAGCACAGATCGCGCTGCTGGAGGATCGAGGCGAGCGTTCGGCGTTCGTGCTCGCGGGGGAGGGCTGGCACCCCGGGGTGATCGGCATCGTCGCTTCACGCTTGGTGGAGCAACATCGCCGGCCCGTGGTGCTGATCTCACTCGACGGGGAGAAGGGACGTGGCTCGGGTCGCAGCATCGACGGCTTCGATCTGCTCGCGGGTCTGACCGCGTGCTCTGAGCATCTGCTCGGCTATGGCGGCCACAGTGCGGCCGCGGGAGTTGAGCTTGAGCGCAGTTCGGTTGTGGCGTTCAGCGCCGCGCTCAACGCCTACGCCGCGCAGGCGCTCTCAGCCGATGACCTGATCGCGCGCGAGCGCGTGGATGCGGTCGTGAGCGGCACCGAGCTGGGCATGGATCTCGCCGAGGAGCTGGCGAGATTGGCGCCCTTCGGAAAGGGCAATCCCGCTGTCTCACTGATGGTCGCCGGAGCGGTGCTGTGCGACGCGCGTCCGATGGGGGAAGGCAAGCACGTGCGCTTCACCGTCGAATCCGAAGGCGTGCACGCGCGCGCGGTGGCATTTGGCAACGACGGCAAGCTCGGGGTGGACGAGGGAGAGCCGGTCGACGCGACGTTTGCGCTTGAGGTCAACGAATGGAGGGGGGCCGTCGAGCCGCGGCTGGTGCTTCGCCACGCGCAGCCTGTGCAACTGGCGCCGGTCGCCTTGAGCGCGCCGGCGTCAATCGAGCCAGCCGCCCCTGCCGGTGAGCTCGTTCTGTTCTGAGATTTTCGGCGCAGCGCCCTGGAGATCGTTGCGGAAGGCTACGATTTAGTGATGTCTGAGACTAGGCGCACTTCGATCGACACGCCAACGCGCCCGGCGAGCGCGCCGAGCACACGTCGCGCGCGGCTGAGCGAGCTCGAGCGCCGGCTGCTTGACGATCTGTTTGCGATCGTCTCCGAGCACGCCGCGGATGTGGCCGTGGAGATCGACCGCGAGCGCGTGGAAGACGCGTTCGTGTTCGCGTGTGAGCACCACGCGGCGCAGCGGCGCAAGTCCGGCGAGGATTTCATCGTGCACCCCGTCGGGGTGGCTCGGATCTGCGCCGGGATGCGCCTGGACACAGAGACGCTGTGCGCAGCGCTGCTGCACGACACCGTCGAGGACACCTCCGCCTCAATCGAGGAGGTGCAGGAGCGCTTCGGCGAGGAGATCTCCGGGATCGTCGATGGCGTGACCAAGCTGACCGGCATCACCTTCCAGTCGCGCGACGAGGCACAGGCTGAGAACTACCGCAAGATGATGGTGGCGATGGCCAGCGACGTGCGGGTCATCCTGATCAAGCTCGCCGACCGGCTGCACAACATGCGCACGATCGACGCGATGCCCAAGCAGAAGCAGCTGGAGAAGTCGCGCGAGACGCTTGAGATATACGCCCCGATCGCCCATCGCCTGGGTATCCACGCGATCAAGTGGGAGCTTGAGGATCTCGCGTTCGCAACACTGCACCCGCGCAAGTACCGCGAGATCAAGGAGCTGGTCTCCCAGCAGCGCGAGGACCGCGAGCGCTATGTGACCGAGGCCGGCGAATATCTCGCAAGCGAACTGCAGACGCTCGGCATCTCGGCGCAGATCGCCGGGAGAGCCAAGCACTTCTACTCGATCTACTCGAAGATGACCAAGAAGGGCCGCGAGTTCAACGAGATCTACGACCTCACGGCGATGCGCGTGATCGTCGGGTCGGTCAAGGACTGCTACGGCGCTGTGGGCGTGATCCACTCGCTGTGGAAGCCACTGCCGGGACGCTTCAAGGACTTCATCGCGATGCCGAAGTTCAATATGTACCAGTCGCTGCACACGACGATCATCGGACCCGAGGGCAGACCCTTGGAGATTCAGATCCGTACGCAGGAGATGCACGAGATGGCCGAGTTCGGTGTGGCGGCGCACTGGATGTACAAGCAGAGCCCGCGCACCAAGGACGGTCCCGGCGGCGCCAGGGACGACAGCAAGATGAAGTGGCTGCGCTCGATGCTCGACTGGCAGAAGGAGATGTCTGACCCGCACGAGTTCATGGAGAGCCTGCGGATCGACCTGTTCGAGGACGAGGTGTACGTGTTCACGCCCAAGGGCGAGGTCAAGTCGCTCGCGGCGGGCGCCACACCATTGGATTTCGCCTATGAGGTGCACACCGAGATCGGCCACCGTTGCGTGGGCGCGCGCGTGAACGGCAAGATCGTGCCGCTTCACTACGAGCTGCGCTCGGGCGACATCGTCGAGATCCTCACCGCCAAGCGCGAGCGCGGGCCTTCGCGCGACTGGCTGGCGGTGGTCAAGACGACGCGTGCACGCAACAAGATCAAGCAATGGTTCAAGGCGGAGTCGCGCGAGGACACCGAGCACACCGGGCGCGAGCTGTTGCAGGAGCACCTCAAGAAGCAGGGGCTGCCGGCACAGAAGATCACCGGCTCGGCGCTGTTGGCTGACGTGATCCGCGAGATGGGCTACCGCAAGGCGGACGATTTCTACATCGCCCTCGGAGGGTCGAAGATCTCACCGAAGGTGGTGGTCAACAAAGTCCTGCAGCGCCTCAAGCAGGGGGAGGCGGCCGACGGCGACGCCCCGGCGACTGACCTGTTGAAGGTCGGGCGCCCGCGCCAGCGCCCGACGAGCTCCTCGAGCCAATATGGGATCGCGGTGGACGGCGTGGAGGATGTGATGCTGCGCCTGGCCAAGTGCTGCCGGCCGGTGCCGGGCGACCCGATCGTGGGCTATATCTCGCTCGGTCGCGGAATCACCATCCACCGTAAGGACTGCCCCAACGCGAGGCTGCTGCAGCGCAACCCCGAACGCTTCACCGATGTGAGCTGGGAGGGCGATCAGGAGACATCGTTCGTCGTGGAAGTGCACATCGACGCGTGGGATCGTCACCACCTGCTGGCCGATCTTTCAAGGGCCTTCTCGGAGTCCGGGGCAAACATCCTCGAAGCGCGTTGCCTGTCGAGTCCGCCGATGGTCAAGAACCGCTTCGTCGTGGAGCTGGCCGACACTCAGAGCCTGAAGGGCGCGATCTCGCGTCTGCGCAACACCGAGTCGGTGTTCGACGCCTACCGGGTGACGCCCGGCGGCACGGGATAGCCGCTTCACAACGTGATTCTGCCAGGGCCGCTGCTGATGGGGAGTCAGGAGAGGTGGCGGTGTGTTTCAAAAACCGCACACATAACACTTTACAAAATGAAGTGTTATGTGTCTCGAAAAATACATACACGACACCACGCTCACCGATTTCATCTGTCCGCGAGTGCCCGGCAAAGACAGGCATCGATCACTAAAACGCTGGAGGGCGTTAGGAGATGACGCTGAGCTCGCGCGGGAGCACCGAGTAGTGCGCTTCCATCACGTCGCCGAGGTAGTCGCCGTCGACCTGCAGCGGCAACGGCAGCTCGTCGCTGGAGCGGACGGTCAACTCGGCTGCCTCCGCGAGCGCGCTGACCTGGCGATGGCGTATGACGCGCGCGTGCTTTGAGAACGCGCGAAAGGCGATCGAGGGCATGTCGAAGGGACGCGCACGACGCAGCACCGACGTCTGCAAGGTTCCCGAGTCAAGCTCCGGGCCCTCGGCGACTTCGATCGGACGATCCTTGAAGTAGGTGAAGGGAGATCCGTTCTGGATGATCGCCGTGACCCCGGTGTGCTGCTCCCCGTCGAGCTCAACCGCCAGGCGCGGCGGTTTGATGAGGTAGCGGCGCATGAACGTGCTGATGGCGGCCCACGTGAAGTAGTGCGCACCGAAGCGAGCCTTCAGGTGCGGGTTGGCATCGACTCTTCGCACGACGCTCGCGTCGAGCCCGAGCCCCGAGGCGAATGTGAAGCAGCGGCCGTTGACGACTCCCAGATCGACCTTGCGCGGTCGCCAATCGTCGGCCATGCCCAGCAGGTGCTCCGTGGCGTCCACAAGCTCGCCGGGAATCCCGAGGATCTTGCCGTACACGTTCGCGGAGCCCCCCGGCAGACAGGTCAGTGGGGTGGAGGAGCCGCGCAGGCCGTTGGCCGCTTCGTTGACCGTCCCGTCTCCACCGAAGGCAACCACCACGTCGTAGCCCTCGTGGGCCGCCTCGCGGCACAGCTCGATCGCGTGGCCGCGCGCCTCGGTGTCTACCGCGTCGACCTCGTAGCGACCCTGCAGGGCGTACACCACGAGGTGGCGCAGGCGGTCTGAGACGGTCGTGGCGTACGGATTGACGATGATCAGCATCCGCTTCTTCGCAGCGGGATCAAGCGGCTCGAAGATGTCGGGTGCGTCGGTCGGGGTCCGCTCCTCTGCTCGTGCGCCGGTGCTCACGTCAAGCCCTACACCACGAGCTGGCACCCGTTACCGGGCACCGGTGAAGTTCGAGCTCCCGTGGCGCCCAGCTCGGCCCGTGGAGGTCCGCACGCGCAAGGTCTTGCGTTCCGTTGCCGAGCCTCGTATACTTCCCCCTCGTATAGCTGAACACATCCAGAGGGGTGGAGGGACCTGGCCCAGCGAAACCCCGACAACCACCGTGTAAAAGCGGCAGGTGCCAATTCCAGAGAGATGTGTGGCGGGCTTCCAGTCTTTGCCACACGGTTCAATCGGCGAAGACGATAAATGGAAGGAGCCCCTGTGGCTGTTACACACCTCAAATGTCGAGAGTGCGCTAGCGAGTATCCCCTCGAGGCGCTGTATGTCTGCGAGCGCTGCTTCGGGCCGCTGGAGGTCGCATATGACCACAGCCGCCTCGGCGGCGACATCGACGGGTTGCGCCGGCGCATCCAGGCGGGCCCCCAGAACATCTGGCGCTACGCCGACTTCCTGCCGGTCGTAGACGGGCCTCCGGGGCCTTCCGGGCGCTTGGCCTCGCGCACCGGCCTACCAGCCGGCTGCACCCCACTGATCAGGGCCGATCGACTGGCCCAGCGGCTTGGGCTGCGCGAGGTGTGGGTCAAGAACGACGCGGCCAACCCGACGCACTCGTTCAAGGACAGGGTCGTGTCGGTCGCCACAGCACGAGCACGTGAGCTGGGCTTTGAGACGATCGCGTGCGCCTCCACCGGCAACCTCGCGAACTCGGTCGCCGCGCACGGCGCCGCGCTCGGGCTGGAGTCATACGTGTTCATTCCCGCCGACCTGGAGGAGCAGAAGATCCTCGCCACCGGCGTGTACGGGACGAAACTGGTCGCGGTGAAGGGCAACTACGACGACGTCAACCGGCTCTGCACCGAGCTGTCGGCTGAGCGCGATTGGGCGTTCGTGAACGTCAACCTGCGTCCCTACTACGCCGAGGGCTCCAAGACGCTCGCGTATGAGATCGCCGAGCAGCTCGGCTTCGAGCTGCCCGACCGTTGCGTCGTGCCGATCGCCTCGGGATCGCTGTTCACGAAGGTCGCCAAGGGGTTTGCCGAGTGGCGCGATCTGGGCCTTATAGAGGACCCCTCCCGCCCGCTCCCGCGCATGAACGGCGCCCAGGCCAACGGCTGCTCGCCGGTGGCATCCGCGTTTGCGGCCGGCCACGACGTGTGCAAGCCGGTGAAGCCCAACACGATCGCCAAGTCGCTTGCGATCGGCAACCCGGCGGATGGCCCATATGCGATCGAGGAGGCGCGCCGCAGCGGCGGCGGGGTCGACTCGGTTTCAGACGAGGAGATCCGTGAGGGCATCGCGCTGCTGGCTCAGACAACCGGCATCTTCACCGAGACGGCAGGTGGGGTCACGACCGCTGTGCTCGCGAAGCTCGCTGCGCGCGGGGACATCGACCCGGATGAGCGGGTCGTGCTCGTGATCACCGGCGAGGGACTGAAGACCCTCGACGCGGTGCGCGACACGTTCCACACCCATGAAATCGACCCGTCGGTTGAGCAGTTTGAGACACTTGTCGAGCAGCCTCCCGCCAACGCCACGAGCGCACCTACCGCGTTTGCGGCGGTGGGCGCTGGGGGCTAGCGGCGATGGCTGTGACGGTGAAGATCCCCACACAGCTGCGTGCCGCCGCCGGCGGCGAGAGCGAAGCCGAGCTTGAGGGCGCCACGGTGCGCGAGGTGCTCGACAGTCTGTACGAGCGTTTCGATGGCCTCGGCGAGCGGCTCGCCGACGAGAGCGGCTCGCTGCGACGCTTCGTGAACGTGTACCTCAGCGGCGAGGACATCCGCTTCCTCGAGGGTCTGGACACCCCCGTTGACGACGGCGCCGAGTTGACGATCCTGCCGGCTGTCGCCGGCGGGTAGACGCCGCGAGGCGGCATCGCAGCGGTAGACCCCGGGCAGTAGACCCCGTCGCCGCTGAGCGAGAGCTATGGGGTAGCGGAGCGAGCTGCGTGCTGCGCGGATGCCGCGCTATGCGCTACCGGTGGTGTTGAGCCGCTGACTCCGACCGTGGCCACGAGCCCGGCAGCGCAGATGGCGCCGATCGTAAGCGCACGCATCCTGCGTGGAGTGAGCCAGCCCAGATTGTGGGTCTGAAGCCAGGTGCGAAAACCTGAAGCCGCGGATGCGGCAGCCATCGCGCAACCAACACACATGCTGTCAGCGTACCGCTTCGGGCAGCTGGTGGCGCCAGTAGCACCATGGCACAGAAGCGGTCCTGACGAGCGTCTGATCTGACCCGTAGCACGCGCGCCGATCGCGGGGGAGCCTTTCGAACAACCCACGCATCGGAAATTGCCGTATAAAATGTCGCCCGGTGAAAGAGACCTTTCTTCCTCGCCACGCGATGTCGTGGGCCATGGCGTGCTGTGCGGCTTTCCTGGTCGCGCTCACCGGGCCGGCTGTCGCGGCGGCGGACGAACCCACCGTCGCGATCTCCTCGCCCACACAGAGCTCGACCGTCGAGGGCACGGTGAAGGTGGTCGCGAGCGCCACGGCCTCCGCCGGGCAGACGATTGACTCCATCGCCTTCTACGACGGGGCCAACGAGATCGGCGGAGGAGAATGCGAAGCGCAGCCCACCTGTGAAGCCTCGGTCCAGTGGAAGGCCACGGGACTCTCTGGAACCCACACGCTCACCGCCAGGGCGTATCAGAGTGACGAGTCATCGGGCACCAGCTCCCCGGTTGCTGTGACCGTGGTGAGCCCTGACCCGACCGTCTCGATCACCTCGCCGACCGCGGGGTCGACCGTCAAGGGGACGATTGCGATATCGGTGACGGGTGCGACCGACCCGAGCCAGGAAGACTATCCCACGAGCATCGTGGTCTTCGACGGGGTGAACGAAGTCGGTGAGATCCAATGTCAGGGCCAGCAGACCTGTCAGGGCACGGTGACCTGGCGCGCGACCGGGCTCTCGGGGGTACACGGCCTGAAGGCCAAGCTCACAACCAAAGACGGACTCGGGGTGGAAAGCCCACTCGTGAACGTGACGGTCGTGAGCCCACCGCCAACCGTCACCATCACCAGCCCATCCTCCAGCGCGCGTCTGGGTGGCACGATCATGGTGAGAGCAAGCGGTGAGACCGATCCGAGCCAAGCCGATTATCCGACCTCGATCGTGGTGTACGACGGGGTGAGCGAAATCGGTGAGATCAGCTGTCAGGGCCAGCAGACGTGCGCTGGATCGGTGAAGTGGGAAACGCACGGGCTGAAAGGCGCGCAAAAGCTCGATGCGGTGATTCACACGCAGACAAACCGCTCGGCGACCAGCCCCCGCGTCGTGGTGGGCGCTCCACAACCCCGACCAAAACCCAAGCCCAAGCCCAAGCCGCCTGCCAAGAGCTATGTCAAAGGCGCGTGCAAATTGGTAAAGATCGTGGTGTCGGTCGGACACTCAGACCACGGCAGCTGCCTGTTGCCCGGCGTGCCCGCCGGCACTCGTGTAGCGGTTCAGTACCGCTCGAAGTCCAGTGGCTGGACCACGGCGGTGCGCAATCGCGTCGGTCACCGAGGAGTGTTCCGCTTCCGTCTTCACAGTCGCAGGAAAGCCGTGTACGTGCTCAGTCTGTTGGTGTATCCCAGCCGCGCATACGCAGCGACCAGGTTGCCGATCGGGACGCTGCGGATCGGCTGAGCTCAGACGCCTGCCGCTCTAGCCTGCCGCTCTATTCTCCGGACCCCGACAGACCGCCACCACCGCCCCGCTGGGATTCGGATTCGGCTTTGCCTTCGAGGCCACTCCCTCCAGATGAGGAGGGTTCGGCGCTGCCACCCAGCCCGCCCGCACCTCCGCTTGGATGTGGGGCCGGGGCTTTGACGGGCCTCGTGCTCGGGGCCTGAGCAGAGTGGGTCGCTTCGACCGGCGGGCTGGACGATTGGGCTTGAGATCCGCTGGGCGTGCCGCTTGCGACGCTTGACGAGCGCCGTGCTTTCGGAGCAGCAGAAGGCGCGCGTGTCACGACGCGCCGGGGACTGGAGTGCCGTACCCGTGTGGGGGATCGTGTTTGGGCGTGGCGGTGCGCATAGCGTCCTTGCCAATAGACCGAAGCGAACAGCGGAGGGTCAGCGGTCGATCTTGTGAGCACCAGACGAGCCTGGGCTGCGTCCCACATCCAAATGTGTCCTCCCTTGCTGACGATCCAGCCTGCTTCGCCCGCGCCACCGAGAGCGATCAGGTGATAGGAGGCGACCTGCGATGCCAGCTGGGAGGCCTGGGAGGCCGGTGGGCTCGAGGAGTGTAGTGCGGCGTACAGCGCGACGGCGCTGCACAGGATGACCGCGGCAGCGATCCTGGGGCCCCTGCGTGGGCGCGTGCCGCCGGCGGTGGTCAGAGCGGCGTTGCGGCTGACCGGGGGCGGGGGAGAGAAGGGCGTCGACGGCGTTGCCGTTGCCGCTGGCGAGGGGGACGTCGCGGTAAAAGGAGACATAGCGGGAGACGGAGCAGGCGAGGGGCCCGTGCCGATCGGGGGCAGATGCAGGGTCACTTGGGGTGTGACGAAAGCGGCCGCAGGCGTCCCGGCCAACGGTGAAGCCTGAGCTTCGGCGTGGCTTTGAGCGCCACCCGCGGCGGACTTAGGAGCTCCCACGTTCGCGGGCCCGGGGAAGTCTCGCTCGAGTTGGGTACCGAGCACGTCTCTGAGCGCGCTCTGCCATCGTCCGGCAGCAGGTCGCTGCTGGGGGTCGCGCGCGAGCGCATCGCTGAGCAGGGCCCTCAACGGCGTGGGCACATGCCGTTCGGCTTCGCCGAGGTGGCGCACGTTCTGCTTACGCGCGAACAGCCGCAGGATCGCGAGCCCCAGCTTGTAGGCGTCGGCAGAGCGGCTCGCGGCGGGCTCGTTCCATGCTTCGGGCATGTCCCAGTCGGGTGTCTCGACAGGCTTCAAGCTCAACTGACCCTGAAAGCGCATGGAGTCGCAATCGATCAGGGTCACCGCGTAGGGGTCGGACAGCCGCACCAGCACGTTCCGATGCGAGAAGTCGCTCACGACGATCGAGTGCCGGTGGAGCACCGCCAATGAGCCCGCCATCAACTCGGCGATCTTGGCGCGCACCCGCGTGTTCGATGACAGTTCGAAGCGTCGCTCGGTGTAGCTGTCCTCCTTCAGCAGATGCTCCAAGCACAGAAGCACCTCCTTGTGCTTGCCGCTCGGCAGAGCGATCGACACACCATGGCGGGGCCGTTCGTCGGGCATCACGATGCCGGCCAGCTTGCCGCGGTCTGAGACGGCGGCCAGGGGCCAGCACGCCGCCCGAAACAGATCTTCGCGCACGCTGGGTGGCAGTTCCATCGCCCATTCGGAGCGGCGGTCGAACGCGTCCAGTGCGTCGGCGCCCAAGTAGGAGTCGTACACCTTCAGGACCGCGGCGCTGTGCCATCCGATTCGCTTCAGGAAGCTCGCCTGGGCCTCATAAATGGTGCCCTGCCCGCCTTTCCCGACGGATGCCCCGCGCGTGAGGTCGCTCAGCTCGACGAGCATGCTGGTCTGGATTGTGTGTTTGCTGAGCTCATCGTCTCGAATGCACGGATGAATCGTGTCATCGGTCCCTTACCATCTTCCAATGCAGCACCATGTCCCATCTGTCAAGATCACTGCCGCGCACTGATTGATCCTACATTTAAGGGGAGAGCATGCAAGAGACCCACGGGGACGTGGTGCCCATCTATTTCGTTGGCGACGAGTCGTATTCCATGGAGGGCGATCCGATCGAACAGCTCAACGAGGCGCTTTCGAGTCTCCGCGACGCCGCCGCCGAATCTCCCGCGATCGGAGAGAGATCGCGCTTCGGGATACTGACCTTCGCCGGCGATGCGCTGTGCCGGCTGGAGCTGTGCACGCTGAGCGATGACATGACGATGCCGAGTGTCGCGTGCCGCAACGGCGGCACGAGCTACCGGAGCGTGTTCGAGGATCTGCGTATGCGCCTTCCCGGTGACGTGGCGACCCTCAAGGCAGACGGCTACAAGGTGCGTCGCCCGCTCGTGTTCTTCCTCTCTGACGGACAGCCCACCGATCAACCGGCGAGCGCCTGGCAGACAGCTCTGTCCGAGCTGAAGTCGGAGAGCTTCAAGGAGCACCCGCACATCCTCTCCTTTGGGATCGGGGAAGCCCAGGGCGACACGATCAGAGAAGTCGCCTCCGCGCCACAGTACGCGTGGTTGCAGTCCAATGGGACCTCCCCGGCGGGCGCGATCGCGGAGTTCGGCGCGAGCCTGATCGAGAGCATCAGCAAGTCGGCAGAGGCGCTCGCGCGTGGCAGCGATCAGATCCACGTGCCGGAACCCGAGGGGTTCGTGTCGCTCAAGGCGGACGTCCTTTAGACCGGCCTCGAGCTCGGCGCCACGTGCACAAGGAGGGATCGCCCGCAACCGCGGTGCCGGCCGAGCCGCCGGAGCTCCACCGACACCCCTTTCAGCTGGGACGCGATCCGGTGCGTCATGTCGAGCCCAAGCTCGACGGGCGCAGCGCGCCGTACCGGCCGGACACCGCGCTTGACGGTGGCACATGCCACGGGATGACGGTCCGGGCCGCGTCGGTGAGAGGGCGCATGAAGCGCTTCCAAGGCGGCCCCCGGCAGGACGACTTCTGCCTACGGGTCAGCGACTCGCGACCGGCGATCGTGGTGGCGGTGGCCGACGGGATGGGCAGCGCCAAGCGCTCGGGGCTCGGCGCCGCGCTGGCGGTACGTCACGCGGTGGAGGCGGTCGAGGAACAATTGGTCGACCGCGCCGCGCCCGATCTCGACTGGCCGAGCATCTTCAACAGAGCCGCCGCGGCGCTGCTTGTGGAACACCGTCGCGACACTGGCACGGAGCAGGGGGAGCGGCCCAACGAGGAGGAGACCAGGGCTGTCTCGCGCGACCTCGGGACCACGCTGACGGTGGCGATCGTGGAGACCGAGGGGGACCGAACGGTGGCAACGCTTGCGGCAGTCGGCGACTCGCCCGCGTTTCGCCTTGCCGGCGACGCGTACGAGCTGCTGGTCGGAGAGCGGGAGACGGACGAGGGGTTCTCGACGAGCGCGGTGATCGCACTGCCCTATCTGCCTGTCCCGGAAGTGCGCAGCGTGAGCCTGGAGCCGAAGGATGTTCTGCTGGTTTGCACCGACGGGTTCTCGGGACCGCTCAGTGCGGGCTACAGCGACGTGGGACGCCTGTTCGCACGCGAGCTCGCAGCCCCTCCGCCGCTTTGCTCCTGGCTGTACCTCGTGGACTTCGCGAAGGCCACCTATGACGACGATCGCACCCTCGTGGCGATATGGCCTGCCCCGCGCGCGACGCCGGTGAGCAGCGAGAGCGCCACCGTGGGAGACCAATACAAAGAGCAGGAAGAGAAAACGGATGGTGAAGAGCGCATAGCGGGCTCGATCGAGGAGGGGATCCTCGAGGACGAAGAGCGCGCGCCCGTGGCGGCTGGAACCGAAGACCTCGGGAAGGAGGAGAGGGAGAAGCCTGGGGATAGCACGAGGACAGCGAGCGATGTCTAACGATCCGCTCCTGCGCACAGCGCGCCAGACGCTGCAGCTTTCCATCAAGGCGGGACAGGGATTGGCGAATGCTGCGGTCGCGGGGATCGAACAGGCTCAGGAGCGGCGCGGAGCTCGGGCTGCGAGCCGCGGCTTGATCGGCCCCGACGATCCACCGCCGCCGCCGGAGTGGAGTGCGGCAGTGCTCGATTACCGCGGGCTCGCACGCCCACGGGAGCTGGGCTCGTTTCCGTGGAAGTACAGGCTGGGCAGGCCACGCCGCACCGGCGGCGACTGGGGAATCCTGCCTGGGGAGGTGGGCCTCACCGATGGAGGGATCGCGCGCCACGCGGCCGTGATCGGTCCCCCCGGCTCCGGCAAGACCGCTTCGATCGCGGTTCCGTGGATATACGCCGCCCTGAACGCTGGACGCAGCGTGGTGGCGATGGACGTTCGTGGAGACCTCTGGCCGTCGCTGCGCCGCTACGGAGCGGTGCATGGCAAGCTGGGCGCGAAGGTATTCCATTGGGACCCCGGCGATCCGGGCAGCTCGTCGTCGTGGCGGTGGCTTGAAGAGCTGGACAGCGACGAGGCGAACGAGGTGGCTGTGGGAGCGATCATGGGACGGGTGCCCGCAAACCAGCTCGCGTCCGCCGATCGCCGCCACGACGCACAGATCCTGAGCGCGCTGTTCAGCCTCACCAGAGGCGCCGCGCGGACCACGGCGAGAGACTTGATGGAAACCCTCGCCGACCCCGCGCGTGTGCGCGCGCTGCTTGCACGATCCCCGAGCAGTCCGGCCGCTGAATCCCTTCGGGGACTGCTCCTGGGTTTGAGCCCGGGTCGCTACCCCGGTGCGGTGAGCGGGGCTCTAGCGGCCCTGGAGCCTTTGGCGACGCCGCGTGTCAGCGGCCTCACGACGGTGCGGGGCTTGAGCTTGGACGCGCTGACGCGCGGGCCCGCGCTGCTGATCGTGGGAGTGCCGAGCTCCGGCGCACGCAGCGAGCGCACAGTCTCGGGCCTGATGCTCGCGCTCGCCGCGCAGCGCTGGCTGAGAGGCTTTCCCGGCGTGCCGGCCCTGCTGGTCCTCGACGAAGCGCCACTGATCCAGAGCCACGTTGACCTCACGAGCGTGCTGTCTCTCGGTGCGCGAGTGGGTCTCGCGGTGTTGCTGTGCGCCCAGGATGTGTGTCAGTTCGACGAACACGAGCGCGAGGAGCTGTTGGCGAACTGTGGAACCATCGTGATGTTGCCGGGCGTCACGGCCAACTCGACCGAGTACCTCGCACGGCGACTGGGAATGCGTCAGGCGGTCGAGCTTGCGCGCAGCGTGCAACGCACCTCGCTGTGGAGGGCGCCCCGCCGCGAGCTCAGCACCAGCAGCCACATGGTGGAGATGATCGGCCACCGTGAGATCAGCTCGCCTCCGTTTGACCGTTGGCCGGCAATAGCGCACGCCGCGACCCTCCACCCACGGCCCCTGCTGCTCGACCTCACGCGCGCTGACCTGTGAGTAGAGAGTCACTCCCAGTCGCGGTGCGGTGCCACTATGGATGAGCTGATCCGCCTGATCGGCTTGGCGATGCGCCTTCCCTTCTTCATCGCGGGGGTCTTGTTGAGCACCGCATACGTGGTTGTCTTCGGCTGCATCTCAGGGTTGTGGTTCTTCCTCGTACTGCCGGTGACGTGGAGCTTGATCAAGGTGCCGGCGACCTTCTTCTCGATCTCCTTCAGAGGGAGCGGCACAGAGCAGCTCAAACAACGGATCAACGCCGACGTGTCCAGATGGGAAAGCCAGTACACAGCTCATTTCGCCCCCTTCCCCGACCTCTATCGCGGGCTCTACCGATGGCTCATGGAAGGGTCGGGTTGAGCGCCACGCGCCCGGCAAGATTCGAACTTGCGACCTTTCGCTCCGGAGGCGCTCGAGGAGGTGCGAAACGAGGCTTATCCGATGCTGCCGCTGCCGTCCGACTGGAAGTCGCTTAAGGATGGCACTTCAGCGCCTAACCGGGTCGCACGCGCTCACGAACACGACTCGGCCACAGAAGTAGGCGGAAGTAAGTCTGTCTATGACTCAGCGTTATCGCGACGTATTGGATTACGAGATCGGGGCACGGATCGTCGTCGAGTTCGAGACGCACCGCCGGAGCATCGTGGATTACGCGGTGGTCTTGACCATCGACGATGAGGGTCATACGACCACGGTGCGTGTGTACGACGGGGCACATGGCATCAACGAGATGCACCGATTTGACCGCAACGGCGGAAAGGCTGAGGGGGAGACCGTTCATGCCGGTACCCTTGGAGAAGGTATGCGAGCCGCGATCACCGCCGTTCGCGCCGGCCACAAGGAGATGATCGAAGCATGGCGCGCAACATGAACCCTGCCGATACGCCCACTGCTAAGGCGATGGACCGCGCGATCGCCCTGGCGATCGAAGACAAGTCGCCCTATCCCGAGCACGCTGCCTTTGTGGATGCCGACTCGCCCCATGCCGGACAGGAGATCAGCCGCGCGTTCGACGAGGGCTACTCCGTCGTGCTCGTAGCGGCAGACGGACGTGAGCGGGTAATCACTGCCAGAACGGTCGCCGCAATCGGTTGACGACGATTGCGCCAACTTCGGCGCGTGAGCAAAGCGGCCAGAATCCGCGCAATCAAGCCACATCTGCCTACGCGCCCGGCAAGATTCGAACTTGCGACCTCTCGCTCCGGAGGCGAGCGCTCTATCCACTGAGCTACGGGCGCTGGAGGCGCTGATGGCGCCTTGGGCCGACAGAGCTTATCGCCGTGCTGGGCCCTGATCGCTACCGTTGCGCCAATGGACCTCTCCTTGTTCTTTGCGGGCACCGGCGGCTCGGTGCCGAGCCCCCGTCGCGGGTTGCCCGCGATCCTTGTGCGCCGTGGAGGCGACCGGCTGCTGTTTGACTGCGGCGAAGGCACACAGCGCCAGCTGATGCGCTCGGTCGGCCTGGCGGACCTGGGCTGCGTGTTTATCACCCACTTCCATGCCGATCATTGGCTTGGACTTCCCGGGATGCTCAAGTCTTTTGCGCTGCGCGAACGCGCCCAACCGCTGACGATCTACGGGCCACCGGGCCTGGACCGGATGATGGAGCAGACGGGCTTCATCTACGGCCGGCTCCCATACGAGCTGCGAGTCACAGAGCTTGAGGCCGACGACGACGTGGCGTTTGACGGCTATGTGGTGGTGCCCATCAGGGTGAGCCACCGCAACAACAGCGCCTACGGTTACGCGATCGTCGAGGACTCCCGGCCCGGCCATCTCGATCCCAAGCTCGCCGAGCGGCTCGGTGTCACGCCGGGCCCCGACTTCGGCAGGCTCACGCGTGGGGAGACGGTTTGCGGGGTGAGCCCAGAGCAGGTGATGGGGCCTACGCGCGAGGGTCGCAAGATCGTGATCTCTGGAGACACGGCGCCGTGTGAGATGTTGACGCTGGCCGCGCACGAGGCGGATCTGCTGGTGCACGAGGCCACGTTTGCCGAGGAGGAGCGCGAGCGTGCGCACCAGACCGGTCACTCCACCGCACGCCAGGCTGCACAAGTCGCCTGCGATGCACGGGTGGGACTGCTCGCACTGACACACATCTCCACGCGCTATCCGGGTGGAGACCTGCGCGAAGAGGCCCGCACGGTGTTCGCCGCGACAGAGGCCCCGCGCGACTTCGACACGATCGACGTGCCCTTCCCGGAGAAGGGTCCGGCTGAGCTGATCCGCTGGTCGGATCGTCGTGCACGCGAGCAGCCCGCCACCGCGGAAAGCCAGATCGCCACCGAGCGCGCTGTCACATCTTGAATCCATTCAGGACGGCA
>JBAWFB010000021.1:0-6870 GCA_049591495.1 Solirubrobacteraceae bacterium | reverse complement strand
TGCGTGGCCGGCGCGTGGCTGGCAGGTGCGTGGCTGGCAGCAGAACCCGCAGCAGTGGCGCCCACAGCTCCCGAGTGCTGTGCGACGCCCGCGCCGGGCGTGTGAGCGGTGGCGGGATGCCCACCGCCGCTCGACAGCAGCGCGGCAATCACGGCGATGGCCGCAACCACCACAGCGCCCACGAGCGTGTAGCGCGACAGCGGAAACCTTCTCCGCGAGTCCGGTTGGACTGTTGAGCTCGACCCGATACTCACCCCCCAACAGGCTAGCGATGGTTGGGGGCGGACCGTGTTGGTCACCCGAGCGCCCGTTGGCGAGCCTTACCCGGCGTGCGCTATCGGTGGCAAGCGCCGCTGGCCGGGGCGACGATGTGCGCTGCCGGTGACTCCAGCGCACGCAAGCGTGCTGGGTCCGGCGGCGGGTTGGATACCCTGATGGGATGCCCGTACAGGAAACTGTCGTGGACGTGCGTCCCGGCAGCGTCGTCGAGCGCGCCGCTCCGAGTCCGCACATGCGGCTGCTGCACGGCATGCGCCGCCCCGCCAACTGGCTGCAGCTGATCCGCTTCGGGATGGTGGGTGGCGTTGGGTTCGTGGTCAACCTGATCGTCTACACCCTGGCGGTGCACGCCATCGGGGTCGACTACCGCGTCGCGTCAGTCGTCGCGTGGCTGGTCGCGGTGGTCAACAACTTTGTGCTGAACCGGCATTGGACGTTCGACGCGCGCCACGATCGCGCGCGTGCTCAGGCTGTTCGCTTCCTCTTGGTGAGCCTCGTGGCAGAGGGTTTCAGCCTGCTGCTGCTCACGTTGTTGGTGGGGGGCGGTATGGACAAGGTCGCGGCACAGGCGCTCGCGGTGGGCGGCTCGATGCCGCTCAACTTCATCGGCAACAAGCTCTGGAGCTTCCGGATGCGCCACTGACGCGACTCCGCGCACCGGCCGGGAGGCTGGGGCGGATGGTCGGTGGGCACCTATACTCTGGATTTCCCCCTGTGGAGGAATGTCGTGCAGGAGATGGTCATCTACGGCGTGAGCTTCGACATGGTCGGCAAGCAGCCGATAGTGCTGCTGAAGACGGTCGACGGCAACAAGTTTCTGCCGATCTGGATCGGGCACCCCGAGGCCGCGTCGATCCTGATGAAGCTGCAGGGAGCCAGCACCCCGCGGCCGATGACCCACGATCTGCTGTGCGAGATGCTGGGTGAGCTCGACGTCAAGTGCACGCAGGTGTCGGTCACCGAGCTGCGTGAGAACACCTTCTTCGCGTCGATCACACTCAGCGTGAACGGGCGCGAGATGGAGATCGACTCGCGCCCGAGCGACGCGATTGCGCTGGCTGTGCGTGCCGGCGCCCCCATCTTCGCGGCGGAGGAGGTGATCGCGGAGTCGGCGATCGAGTTCGAGCACAACGTGGAGGAGTCAGAGGACGTGGTCGAGCGCTTCAAGGAGTTCCTCGACGAGGTCACTCCCGAGGACTTCGCGGCCGGGGATTCCTGAAGCGAAGCTCAGCTACTGTGCCGCTCTGCTTTGTGCGTTCCGCGCTGGGGCAACTCCACGACCTGCGCCAATCCCGGGTCGGCTTGCGCCGGCGGCGCGTCCGCCACGGGTGGCTCTGACCCGGTGAGCGTGCCGAACAGGCCCACCTGCTCGCGCACCACCTTGCCGATCCGGCGGATCCCCTCGCGGATCTCCTCCTCCGGCACCCCCGCGAAGTTGAGGCGCATCGAGGACGCGCCGCGGCCGTCGAGGTAGGCGGCGCGGCCGGGCACAAACGCAACCCCCTCGCTCTCAAGCGCCCGCGCCAGCAGGTCGGTGGTGTCGATGTAGTCGGGTAGCGTCGCCCAGATGAACAGGCCGCCCTGGGGCCTGGTCCAGCTGGCTGTGGGGCCGAAATGCTCGCCGAGCGCATCCAGCATCGCGTCGCGGCGAGCGCGATACAGCTGCTTCAAAGACTCCAGGTGCGCCAGCCACCCCGGCATGGCTGCGCCGGCGCGCTCCTGGAAGTAGGCGGCGACAAACAGTTGGGTGACCGGCGATGAGCACAGGTCGGCCCCCTGCTTGCATAGGTTGAGCTTTTCCAGCACCGGCCGCGGCGCGACCGCCCACCCGAGACGCACACCGGGCGAGAGGATCTTTGAGAACGTTCCCAGATACACGACGAAATCCGAGGCGCCTCCACGTTTCGCCGCGAGCGCGTCGAGCGAGTGCAGCGTCGGCAGCGGCTCGCCCTCGTAGCGCAGCAGCCCGTAAGGGTTGTCCTCCAGCACCAGGATCTCGCGCTCGCGCGCCACTTCCACCAAGCGCCTTCGCCGCGCCAGTGACATCGTGACTCCGGCGGGGTTCTGGAAGTTGGGGATCGTGTAGATGAACTTTGGGCTGCGTCCCTCGGCTTGCAGGCGGTCGAGCGTAGCCTCCAGCTCATCGATCGGCATCCCGTCGGAGTCCATCTCGATCTGCACCACGTTGGCCTGGTAGGCGTCGAAAGTGGGCACCGCCCCCGGATAGGTGGGGGCCTCAGCCACGATCGTGTCGCCGGGGTCGATCAACGCCTTGCACATCAGATCGATCACCTGCTGCCCGCCGGTCGTCACAAGCACCTCGTCGGGGTCCACCGAGGTGTTTTCGGCGGCCATCACCTGCACAATGCAGTCCACGGTGCACGCCATGCCCTCCGTGGGGCCGTATTGGAGCGCTCGCGCGGTGGACTCGGCCGCCACCTTCGACATCAACTTCGCGTACAGCTCGGGGGGAAAGGTGCGGGTCTCTGGCAACCCCCCCGCCAGCGAGATCACCTCGGGGCGTTCGGTGAGCGACATCATGTCGCGCATCGCCGAGCTGCGCATGCCGTGCGTGCGCTGTGCGAACAGCGCTTCGTAGCGCTTCAGTTCGTGGGCCGTGGGGCGCGCCCGCCCGCCTGCGCCCCTGGATGGGACGGTGTCCCCCGTGATGGGGGGCTCCCCGCCTTTGGAGGGGTCGTCTATCGTCATGACCCGTCTCAAGGTAGCGCACGCTTCACACGCCCGCATCTCCTGCAACGATCACACCTGCGTCATGAACGGTCTCGTCTTCTACATCGGCCTCGGCCTCGGCCTCGCGGCGGCCTGCGGTATGCGCCCGTTTTTGCCGCTGCTGCTCGCCGGCGCGCTCGCAACGAGCGGGGCGTTGGGTGTGAGCTTCAGCCGTGGCGCCTTCACCTTTCTCGAAGCCGACTGGTGGTTGCTGGCGGTCACGGTTGCGCTGGCATTGTCCTACGCGCTCCAGGTGCTGCTCAGCCTTGCGCCCACCATCGACCAGGGCGAGCGCTCGACGCGGCCTGACCCACTTGCCGCCTCGCTCGCGGGTGTGGGAGTGGCGGGCGGTGCTTTGCTGTTCGCAGGCACGCTCGCCGCGCACGGCGATGCCTCATGGCCAGGGATCATCGGTGGATTCCTGGCTGCTGGTCTTGCACAGCGCGCATCCGGGCCGACCATCGCGCGTGCGCGCAAGCGCCTGCCCGACCGCGGTGCGCGCGAAGCGTTGACGGTGTATCTCGACTCGGCCTCATTGCTGCTCGCGGCGCTGGTCGCGCTGCTGCACCCCCTCGGCTATGTGGCCGTCGCGCTACTTGCGTGGTACGTGTGGCGGATGCGCGCCCGCTCCGAGGAGAAGTACGCGGGTCTGCGAATCCTGCGCCGCTGATGAGGGATCGCGGTCGCAGCGGGGTGGCAATGTTCTGAATCGGCGCACATAACACTTTACAAAATGAAGTGTTATGGGTCGGAAAAACATATATGCGACACCGCCTCCACCAGCCTATGGATACCTGCCGGCATGCGGCCATGTACCGCTGATGCCGGCCCGCAAGCTCATGCTGTGTGTGATCGACGCGATGGCGCCCGCACAGCTGGAGCGCGCCGTCGCGGCCGGTGAGGCGCCTACGCTCGCCGCGCTGATGCAGCGCGGGCTCTACGTGCCCGACTGCGTCGCGGCGTTTCCGTCTGTGACGCCCGTCTGCGCCGCGTCGATCGTCACGGGCGTGTGGCAGGACCGTCACCAGATACCAGGGATGTGCTGGTATCACCGCGACGAGCAGCGCTACGTCGAGTATGGGTCCAGCTTTCGCGCATCCCAGCGCGTTGGCCTCACGCGCCAGCTGACCGACACGGTCTACAACATGAACGGCGCGCACCTCTCGCGGAGTACTCCAACCGTGTTCGAGCAGCTCGACGACGCGCGCGCGCGCACGGCGGGCACCACGTATCTGATGTACCGCGGGCGTCACCTGCACGAGCCGCAACGCGACACCGCCCTCACCCGTATCGCCTCAACCGTGTTGCGCCATTCGGTGATGGGCCCAAAGGAGCTGTTCTACGCCGACATCTTCGCCAGCCGCCGCACCGGTTGCCGCTCGACGCTCGGGATGCCCGGGGTGCGCGACCAGCACTCCGGCTGTGTCGGGGCCTACCTCGTCGAGCACGATCTCTGCGACTTCCTGCTGCTGTCGCTGCCCGACAACGACTGGCACTCCCACCGCGCGGGCCCCGACGGGCAGGTGCGCTCGATCGCGCTCGCCGACGTGCAGCTGGCGCGCGTGATGAACGCCGCAGGCGGGATCGACGAGTTTCTGGCCGAGCACGCGGTGATCGTGATGGCCGACCATTCGCAGGCACCGGTCAGCGCGGCGATCGGATTGGCCCAAGAGCTCACCGACCTGGGGGTACTGGCTCCCGGCTCGCGTGGCAACGCACGGCCCAACGGGGACAGGCGGCCGTCTCGCCTTGGCGGCACGGGAGCTCGCGGCGAGCCGTCTCGGATCGCGGTGTGCCCGTCCCAGCGCGCCGCGATGCTCTACGTGCTGGAAGAGGACGAACGACGACCCGATCGGATGCGCTCTGAGCTGGTGCGACGGGCACTCGCGATCGACGGAGTCGAGCTCGTGATGTGGCTCGTGCGCGACATCCACGGCGCGGCGGTTGAGGGGGTCATCGCGAGCCCGGATATCGGCGAGCTGCGCTTCTGTCCAGGCGGTGACACGCGAGATCTACGAGGACGCGCTTGGAGCGTCGAAGGGGACCTCGCGGTCCTCGACGCCGACATCCGCGACGCCAACTTCGATGCCCCCAATCATCCCGACGCGCTTGACCGTGTGTGGTCGGCTCTCACCTGCGCCACCTCGGGCGACGTGCTGCTCTCAGCGGCCGCGCGCCGGGAGTTCGCGGACCTGGGCGGCCAAGCGCACGTGGGCGGTGGCTCGCATGGATCGCTGCGTGGAGAAGACTCCCTTGGAGCGCTGATCCTGTGCGGCGTGGATGTTCCGCACCAGGATGGGCCGGATCCTCGACAATGGGCGATCCGCGACGTCGCCTCCCTCACGTTGCGCCACTTTGGTCTCGAACCCGGCTGAGCAGTCTCGAAGCTGGTTGAGTCGTCGCCTCCGAGCGGGCCGAATGACTTTCGAGCGCGCCGAGTGGTCTTCGAGCAAGGCTCAGTCGGCGGCGCATCGTCCAGTCGGCGGCGCCTATCGCAACCACTGGACCTGAGCGCAGGTACCCTCGCAAGATGTTCTCGCGCATCACGCTCGTCGTGTGCCTGGTCGTCTTTGCGCTCGTCGCCGCGACACCCAGCACTGTTCTCGCCGCGAGCGGTGGGCTCGCCAAAGAGCGTGCGACAGCCACAGGGGACGCCTCCTCCGACCTGCGGAACGCCCCCCAATCCAAATTCCCGTCCACCATCGGATCGACGTCGAGCGCCGCTCTCAAAAGCGCATCCCCCGCACCCAAGAAAAGCGCATCCCCCGCACCCAAGTCGACATCGTCCACGACCGCCACAAACCCGGAATCCCCGGTGCCGGTGCCGGACTCCAACATGCCGCCGATCGGGCGCCGCCTGTCGTCCGACCAGGTGCTTGAAATTGCCAACCGGCTTCCGAAGTTGCGCGCCGTGCGCGATAGATTTCGCGGCTCCTACGGTGGCGCCTATTTGAAGGGGCCGGGGCGCTGGCAGGTCAGCTACTTCTCCAAGCAGGGCGTCGAGATCGGGCAGGCGATCATCGCCGACCACAACGGTCATGTGATCGAACAGTGGACCGGATTCCAGATTGCGTGGTCGATGGCACGCGGCTATCCCGGCGCGTTTGGCAGGCATGTCAACGCGCTCTACATCTGGATCCCCCTGTGCATGCTGTTCTTCGTGCCGTTCTTCGACTGGCGCAAACCGCTGCGACTGCTGCACCTCGACCTGCTGGTGCTGCTGTCGTTCTCGGTGTCGCTCGCGTTCTTCAACCACGCCCACATCTACGCATCCACACCGCTTGCCTATCCGCCGCTCGTGTACCTGCTCGTGCGAATGCTGATGCTGGCCCGCGTCGGCCGCCGCGTGCGGCCCGCCGACGGGGATCCCAGGCCGCCGCTGCGACTGCTGGTACCCGTCCCATACCTCGCCGTCGGCGTCGTGTTCCTGCTGGGCTTTCGCATCGCGCTCAACGTCACCGACTCCAACGTGATCGACGTCGGCTACGCCGGTGTGATCGGTGCGCAACGGATCGCCACCGATCAGCCGCTCTACGGCGGCTGGCCCGCAGAAAACGAACACGGCGACACCTACGGTCCCGTCAACTATGAGACCTACCTTCCCTTCCAGCAGGTGCTGGGCTGGAGCGGGCACTGGGACAACCTGCCCGCCGCGCATGGAGCATCGATTCTGTTCGACCTACTGGCGGTCGGCCTGCTGTTCCTGCTCGGACGGCGCGTGCGTGGACCGGGGCTCGGAGTCGCGCTTGCCTACGCGTGGGTCTCCTTCCCATTCACGCTCTACGCGCTTGAGAGCAACTCCAACGATTCGCTCGTGGCCGCGCTGGCGCTGGCCGCCGTGCTGGCCGCCACGTCCTCGCC
>JBAWFB010000020.1:0-4442 GCA_049591495.1 Solirubrobacteraceae bacterium | reverse complement strand
CCGCGATGCGTTGCGCGCGGCGCTCGTGGACGGCGGCCGCCTGCTCGATGTTGAGCAGGCTCCTTCGGACGCATGGTTCGCCCTCGCCAAGCGTCTGCAACGGGAGTGCTGGCGGCTGGGCTCTGCGACGCACTGTATGCGGGAGTGGGCCGAGCCGGACGACGCGAAGCCGGATGTTGACGATCGGTCTGCGCCGGGAGACGAGAATCTTGATCCCGAGGAGCGGGGGTCGGTGCGCTATCTGCGCAGCGGCCGGCGCAACGTCTGGCGATGGGACGAAACCTGACGCACCCACGCCACCGAAGGCGCACAAGACGCCGCGCCTGAACTGACTGACACGCGGCTGACACGGCAGCAGGTGCTGGGCTGCTGTACGGCACATCGGCTTCGGAAGACCCTTTGTTCACCCGTAGCGCTCCGTTCGGCTGCTGGCTTTCATGGTCGGCGTGTACCGAGCGGGGTCTGTTTTGGGCCTTCGTCGTGTGGCGGCGTTTTCGTCGTCGTAAGGGTCTCTCACCGACGCCAGAAAATATGGATGATTTTGTTTGTGTCGCTCGCCCTCGGGTGCAGCGGCTCTCTGCCGAGATGAAACGCGAAGCAACCTTGCTGCTCGCTGGGCTGCTCGCGGATGCCGCGAAGAAGCGTGTCGTTTTCCCCAGCACTTTCCGGCGCGTTAAGCGCGGCCCTATGCCCATCGCGACCCCGAAGGCCAAGAAGCCCGGCTCGTCGCACAGGTCAGCAAAACGCCGGCCCTTCAAATCCGTGACAAAGGTAGGTGACTAGTTTGTCTGCGTCTGAAAGACGAGAGCGAGTCGGGGGCTCTGTCGCGTGGGAGGTAGCGAAGCACACGACCGAGCGTGACCGAGAGATCGCCTGGGTTCTCTACCGGCAGAAGATCCTCACGACCGATCAGCTACGGCTGTTGTTCTTCAGCTCGCGTCGTCGCTGCCAGGATCGTCTGCTGTGGCTATATAGGCATCGTGTGATCGACCGGTTCTACCCGGCGGGCCCGTTCAAGCTCGGTAAGTCCCAGGCGCACTGGCTGCTCGATGAGATCGGAGCGCACCTCGTCGCCGCCAAGCTCAGCCGTGACCGCAAGAGCCTCGCGTGGGATCGCCAGCAGGACTTCCATACGCACGCTCATCTCGCGCACAGGCTGGAGTGCAATCGCTTCGCGTGCAGCGTGATCGCAGCGACCCTCGAAGTCGATGACGTGTGGGTCAGTGCGTGGGAGCTTGGCTGGGACGCGATCGATGTGCAGTGGCGACGCCTTGGGTGCTTTCGCTGGGAGGCGCAGAGCCCCGCGCGACCGGATGCCGGCCTCGAACTTGGTGCCCCCGATGGTGGGGCGGTGCTGATCGCGGTGGAGTGGGACCGCGCCACCGAGCCCATCGCCACACTCACGGGCAAGATCAGCCGCTACGGGTCCGTGATGCAGCAAGCGCGCGTGCTGCGCATGACCAACGTCTGCTTCGTCGTCCCCGATGAGCACCGGGCGGAGCGGCTGCTGCGTGAGGGCGCGCACGCGGCCAAGCAGGTGCCCAAGGCACGGTTCTGGGTCACGACCACAACCCGACTCGAAAGCCACGGGCCACTCGGAGAGATCTGGTGCTGCCTCGACCACGAAGATCGGCCATACGGGATGGCTGAGTTCGAGGCGCTTCACGGAGCGGTGTGTGGAGTGCGCAAGGACGCGCTCGGGCAGCGTTGGCAGCGGCCGATGACGGAGCGCTGGGCAGCGCTGTCGCCGCTCGGCGTGCGTAGCCGACCCCTCGCGCTGGCTGCTGGCGCGTCTCAGGACGATGCGCTCGCCCGCGAATGGGAGCGTCGGCGCGTCGAAGAACACGCCGAAGCGCAGCAGGCCGCGTTGGGCTTGAGATCCGCTGGCGGGTCTGATCTCGTGGAGGACCAGCCATACACCGACGAGCGAGAGGAGCGCTGGCAATGACGCGCGTCTGTCTCTACACCCGTATCTCTACCGATGAGGAGAACCAGCCGACCTCGCTTGCGTCCCAGCACGAACGGCTGGAGGCGTTCTGCAAGGTGCAGGAGGACTGGCGGATAATCGCCCACCACGAAGATCGTGCCACCGGCACCAAGCTCGACCGGCCAGGACTGCAAGCCGCGCTCGACCTCGCACGGCAAGGACGCGTCGATCAGTTGCTCGTCTACCGCATAGACAGGCTCAGCCGCAAGGTGCGCCAGCTTGCCAGCATCGCGGAGGAGCTAGACACGCTCAACGTCATCTTGCGCTCTGCGACCGAGCCATTCGACACTGGCTCAGCAGCCGGCCGCATGATGCTGCAGATGCTCGGGGTGTTCGCCGAGTTTGAGCACGCCACCATCGTCGACCATGTCACCAGCGGCATCGAGCGACGCGCCCGCGAAGGCCGCTGGCCCAACGGACGCATTCCATTCGGCTGCGCACGCAACGAGCAAAAGCAACTCATCCCTGATGAGCGCACCGCACCTGTCATCCGGCGAATCTTCACTCGGTATGCCGCCGGGCGGCTCGGTGCCGCTGCCATCGCCCGGCGCCTCATCGCAGAACAAGCGCCCGCGCCGCCGCGTGGCTGGCAACCCAACATCGTGCTCTGGGTGCTCAGCAACGAGGCATACGTCGGAAGGGTTCACTGGCGCGATCAGACCTTCCCCGGTCTGCACGAGCCACTGATCGACCAAGACACTTTCGACCGCGCCCAAGCACTACTGAGACAGCGCGGAGAGGACTTGGCAATGCGCGCGGCAAGCCGTGCTGAGTTCCTACTCACCGGGCTCGTGCGCTGCGGTCGCTGCCGCCGCGCATACGTCGGAATGTCAGCCAAAGGCAACGGCGGCACCTACCACTACTACGCCTGCTCCGGCAGACAGAAGCTCGGACGCAAAAGCTGTGACGGCGAACGCATACCAAGAGAGAAGCTAGAGGCCGCAATCCTCTCCCAGCTCACCAGCATCTACCGCGACGGCGGGCTCATCCGCGACGCCATCGAGCAAGCAGCCGCCAGCGATCACACCGACCGCACCGCGCTCACAGAACAACGCATGTCGCTCGCCAAGGAGATCGCCCGCGCAGAACGCGCGATAGACCGTTACCAAGACGCATTCGAGGCCGGCGACCTCAACCCCGCGCACTTCAACGAGCGCCTGACCGCGCTCAAAGCACGCCTCGAGGCCCTACACGACCAAGACCAAGCACTCGCCCAGGACCTCGCCGCAGACACGCCCAGCGCACCCGGCGCGGCCACACTCCGCGCCGTGGCCGACCAGCTCGATCATGTGATCGAACACGGCGAGCCGGAGCAAGCAAAGGCACTCCTCGCAATCCTCATCGCCGAGCTACAAATCAACAGTCGCAACGAGATCCTGCCCACCTACCGCGTCGGCGCACCCATGGTTTGCGCGCCGAACAGTTCAGTGGAGCTAGCCGGACTCGAACCGGCGACCTCCTGGGTGCGATCCAGGCGCTCTCCCAACTGAGCTATAGCCCCGCGCACACTGAGTCTACGGAACTGAACGCCATTTGGATGGCGGACAAGAGTCGGGATCGCGCGCGACCGTCGAGCGCGCGGACAGACTGGTCTCTAGACATGCAGTGGTAGAGCATCCGCCGTTGGGATGAGCAGAGGATGTACTTCCAACGACAGCGGAAAACACATCTGCCGCGCCAATGGCCACGGTCGCAACCGCTGTTGGAGTCGGCGGCCGGTCGGCATTGGACGAAGACCTCGTGCAGGAACAGTATGGTTTGACGGCGCAATGGGATTGCTCGACGACGCCATACGCGAGCACTTGGAGCTCAAGCGTCTCCAAGGAGCCGACCCTGGGGGCGTGGCCCGTCAAGAACAGGAGGCTCTCGGGCCCGCGCACCGTGGTGATGAGACGTGGGATGAGGAACGCCAAGACCGGCAGCCAGCCGGGCCCCTACCGGATGACGTCCCCTTTTCCGCTGAGGAGGAGTCCACCTCGGGCCTCGACCTCTCGGCGGTTGGCCAAGAGACGATCGAGATCGACATGAAGACCGTGCTCGATTCGGACGGGCAAGGCACAGGTCCACCCCATACGTCGGACAGTGGGCGGCAGCCGCTCACCGCGAACTCAGCGCAAGGTAGCTCTCCGACGGGCGACTCGCTCGAATGGGAGATGCCCGGCGATAAGAAGTCAGAGCTCGGCGAGCACCCCGATGACCACAACGAAGCAGAGCATGTGGAGGATGTACTCGAGGAGACCCCAGATTTCTTGCGCGACACCCCAGAGCAGGAGCGACTCTGGTTCGAGCAGCGTCCTCCGCGGGATTTCGACTTCAACGAATAACGACGCGCGTTCGACGATCGTGCCCGACCCCGGGTCTCCTCCGCCATCCAAATGGCGTTTAGTTCCGTAGACTCAGTGTGCGCGGGGCCATAGCTCAGCTGGGAGAGCGCCTGCTTTGCAAGCAGGAGGTC
>JBAWFB010000019.1:0-9999 GCA_049591495.1 Solirubrobacteraceae bacterium | reverse complement strand
TGGCCGGGCTGGCTCTCCGCTAGCTCGCGGCAGGGCCGCCGGTCTCGCTGGGCACGACGCTCGGCTTGGTTGTCTCTGTCTGAAAGGGCAGGCGCGCGCGTTTACTCGCGGCGTATCTCCAGTTCTTATTCATCCGTCGCGGACTGTGTGTCGGCGGCGGTCTTTGCCTGTCCCCCGGATGGGGGGTGCTGCCCGGGTGCGGGTGGGTCATTGGTGTGGTTCTCTGAGGAGGGGATTCGATGAGCGCTCGTAGGCCGATCCTGGCGATCGCGGTTTCGTTGTGTGTGTTGGTCTGTGCGCTCGCGGCGGGTGTAGCTTCTGCTGGGGCCTCAACGCAATTCGGGAGCTACGGTACGGGCGCCGGACAGTTGAAAGAGCCAGAGGGTGTGGCTGTCGATCAAGCATCTGGAGGCGACGTGTATGTCGTCGACACCAGGGACAGTCGCATCGATGTGTTTGAAGCGTCGGGTGGGTTCGTGATGGCGTGGGGCTGGGGTGTGCTCAACGGAGCGGATGAACTGCAGACGTGTACGACTTCCTGCCAGGCGGGGATTAGAGGCACTGGGCCAGGAGAGCTTAATGAACCCACGGGTATAGCTGTGGACAACGACCCGTTGAGCTCCTCATACGGCGATGTGTATGTGGTCAGCGAAAATTTCATCGAGAAGTTCGATTCGTCTGGAAAATTCCTTTTGTCTTTTGGTGGGGAAGAAGGCACGGGTAATGGCCAGTTCTCGGGCGGTACGGGTGCGGTCTCAGTTGGTCCTGAAGGCAAGGTATATGTTGGCGATAAGGCACGCGTGCAGGTGTTTGAACCGTCAGGCGTGTGGCTGGAAAATATTTCGCTTGCAAGTCTCTCCAGCGAATTCGGTCCCAGATCGCTTGCGGTCGATATGTCGGGTGATCTTTTTGTGAAGGATAACGGCGTGTCTGGCGTGCGTGAGTTCGAACCGGATGGTACGGAAAAGGCGACCCAGTTCGACGCTGGGAGCACGACCGTCACAGCGCTCGCGGTGGATGGCTCAGGCGATCTGTTCGTGGGCGAATCGAGCGAGGATGCCTCGCCGGGCACGTTCCATGTCCTCGAGTATTCTCCTTCTGGGGAAGATCTGGCGAGCTTTGACAATGAATCTGGCCTCGGCTTCAGGCCGGGTATGACGTTCGCTTCGGCGCTTGGGGTTGGCGAGCTTTATGTAAGTACGTTGGTAGCGCCGGAAGCGAAAGTAACTATGGTCCCTGTGCCCGTGTCGGGTCCACCTGTGATCGAGTCGGGTAGTGTGTCGGCAACTGCCGGACAGCGTGGCGATGCGAGTCTAGCTGCGACGATCGATGCTCAGGGTAATGTGACATCGTATCGCGTCGAATACGTCGACGAAGCCAGCTTCCAGGAAGGTGGGTTTGAGAACGCGTCGAGCACACCGGAAGTGTTGCTCGGCTCGAAGTTTGAAGAAGTACCGGTTACCGTTGCTTTGAATAGGCTTATCCCGGGCGAAACCTATCATTATCGGATTTTCGCCAGCAGCTCGGCTGGCTCAGAAGCTAGTCCCGATCAGGTGTTTACCGAGGTTCCACCCGCGTTGATCGACGGTCCTTGGGCTGAGGATGTTACTACCACAAGTGCGACGTTTGCGGCGGAAATCGATCCGTTGGGCTTGGATACCGAATACCGTCTGGAATACGGGCCGACCACTGCCTACGGCACGACGTTGTCTGGGAGTCTTGGTGAAGGTGAAGGGTATGTCCCAGCCAGTTTCCACCGTCAGGATTTGTCGCCGGGGACGACTTATCACTATAGGATGATCGTGCATAACGAAGCTGGAGTGTATGCGGGTCCCGACCACACGCTTACGACTCAAGTCGCTGGTGGGCAGGAACTCTCGTTGCCGGATGGTCGGGCGTGGGAATTGGTCTCTCCAGCCGATAAAAAAGGTGCATTGGTTGGACCGATGGTCCATTCTAAGGAACCAGATCAGGCGGCGGTCGATGGTAGTGGGCTTGCCTATCAGGCCAGTGAACCGGTCGGAGAAGATGTAGTGGGTCATTTCGTCTCTGCCGAGACTCTTTCGATGCGTGGCGTGAACGGTTGGAGCTCCCAGAGCGTAGCGGCGCGCGATTCCCTTCCTCCGGAAGGTGCCCGTGCTTCTGAAGTGGCTTATGGTTCTGGCTCGTTCGATGTGTTTTCGACCGATCTTTCGCTGACGCTTTATGAAGCCGGCACTGGTATTTCGGTGCCTCCACCACCACAGTCCCCGGAAGCTACGGAAAGGACGTTGTATTTGCGTAATAGTGCTACCGGGAAGTTTTTGCCGCTCGAGACCCAGACGGATGTGGTTCCTGGCAAGAAATTCAACGATAAAACGATGAAGTTTCTAGCCGGGACGCCTGACCTGAGTCATGTGATTTTCGGATCTACGGTGGCGTTGACGCCGGAAGCAGTGGAAGGAGAAACAAAGCGTCAGAACCTGTATGAGTGGAGCGCCGGAGGGCTGCAATTGGTCAATATAACGCCCGCCACGCCCGAAGCGCCCAACGGCACAACCGAACCGGATGCTCACCTGGGTAGTCGCGTCAATGAAAGTGAGGGTATGACTGCGCGCGCTATCTCGAGCGATGGTCGTTGGGTTGTGTGGGCACATGGGGAACTACTCGGAGGCGCTGGTGTTGCGTCTACTCCTCCTGTCAGTTTGTATGTCCGCGATATGCTTGAAAAGAAGACGTTCAAGCTGGGTGGGGATTATCCGCGTTTTGAAACTATGAGTAGCGATGGTTCGCGGGTCTTCTTTGTGGAAACCAGTGAAGGTCATGGGGGCGACTTGTATGTGTTCGATACCGAGACCGGCATACAGACCGATTTGACGGCCGATCATGGTGCCGGCGAAGCGAATGCCGGGGTGCAGGATGCTGTGATGGGTGCGAGTGAAGACGGTTCATATATCTATTTTGTCGCTACCGGCGCGTTGGCGAGCGGTGCTGTTAAGGATGCTGACAACGTGTATGTCGCACATGATACGGCGGGCGGCTGGACGACCAAGTATATCGCGACACTGTCTGGTGAGGATTCGAAAAGTTGGCGGGGGGGCGAGAAAGAAGCGCCGGCGGTCGAAAGTAGTGCGCCTCCGGAACTAAATCTGGTCAGTTCGCGGGTGTCACCAAACGGGCGCTACTTGTCTTTCATGTCGGAGCGGTCGTTGACTGGGTATGACAATTTGGATGCTGTTAGTGGGCAGCCTGACGAGGAGGTCTACTTGTATGACGCCGATCAAAATCGTTTGGTGTGCGCGTCGTGCAATCCGACGGGTGCACGCCCGGTTGGTGTGTTTGACGATCGTGAATTCGTAAACTCGTTGTTCGCTGACCTGGAAACAGCATGGTCCCACAACCTTGGTAGCGGAGATCACTGGTTGGCCGGTAGTGTCCCTGGCTGGGAGACAACTCTCTACGGTGTCACTCCGTATCAACCACGGTACTTGTCTGACAGTGGAAGACTCTTTTTCGATAGTCCCGATGCGCTTGTGCCGCAGGATACAAATGGGCTCGAGGATGTTTATGAGTATGAGCCGGTAGCGAGCAGTGAAACTGTCGCAAGCGATAATTGTACTACTGCGAGTGAGACGTATAGCGCGGTATCCGGCGGGTGTGTGAGCTTGATCTCATCGGGCCAGTCTTCGGGCGAATCGATTTTTGTGGATGCGAGCGAAAATGGGAACGACGTGTTCTTCGATACGAACAGCAAATTGACCGGGGAAGACTACGACACGTCTTACGATATTTACGATGCCCATGTGTGCTCGACGGAAGCTCCTTGTCGGTCTGAACCCGTGGTGCCGCCGCCATGCACGAGTGGCGATTCGTGTAAGGCAGCACCGGCCCCGCAGCCGGAAATCTTTGGTCCTGCCCCGAGTGCAACGTTCTCCGGTATCGGCAACGTCGTAGAAGAAGCAAAACCGAGTGTGGTCAAGCACAAGACAAAGAAGAAGGCAAAACCTAAATCGCAGACCGGCAAGCACAAGAAACACAAGAAGCGCAAGGCCAAGAAGGCTCATAAGACCCGTTCGAACAGGAAGGGTAGGTGATCGTCGTGGATAAGGTCCATAGGAGTGTGCTTGCGACGGTCGTGCTGGCGCTCTGTTGTGTTGTGCTGTGTGGTGTGGGGCAAGCGTTCGCGGCTGCGCCGTGGTGGCACGTGACCGTCATCTCGGCGCCCGCGAGCCCAAACGACACCGAAGCTGTGGTTGAGTTGGACATCGCTAATCTCGGCGATGCGACCGCCGGGGGCGTACTGGATGAAAATGTACTGTCAGGGAAGACCCCGATCACCATTACGGACCAGCTGCCGGTTGGTGTGACGGCTACGCATGTATACGCCGAAGGTGGTGGAGGAACTCTCAATAAGTACGGGGGTAGGATCAATAATCCTTCGCTAGCACAGTGCACGATCGAAGAACAGACCGTCACGTGCCATTACGGCATTCCGGTACGACCATACGAACATATGGTAATCGTGATCAGGATAAAGGTCGCGCAGGGAGCGGCTCGTGGTGAGAATGAAGCAACCGTGTCCGGGGGCGGCGCAGCAACTGTCACGTCCAGGCGTCCGTTGGACCTCGAAACCTCGCCGCCATACGGTGTTCAAACATACGAACTGGCCCCGGAAGAAGAAGGTGGCCTGGCAAATACGCAAGCCGGCTCGCACCCATTTCAGCTGACGACAACGCTTATGTTCAACACTCAAGCGGTCTACATCGAAGGCAAAGAATCCCTAATCGAACACGAAAGTGGTCCGGAAGTGCAGCCGTTGGCGTTGACGAAGAATCTGCGTTTCAATTTGCCCGCGGGACTGATCGGTAATCCCACACCGCTACCCAAGTGCAGTCTGCGTGAATTCACGCTACTCGGAAAAGGTGGTCAGTGTCCAAATAACACAGTCGTCGGTGTAGCCTCGCCGATCTTGACCACGACAAACGGACTTTTGTGGGCGCCGGAAGTATATACAACGCCGTTGTTCAGCCTCGAACCTTCTGTGGGTGAGCCGGCAAAGTTTGGTTTCCAGTCGCCTATCGGACCGGTTGTACTCGATGCGTCGGTTAGGACCGGTGGAGACTACGGTGTCGTCATCACCGTTCCCGATATAACCCAGGGCTTTGGGTTGATCGGTAACCTCGTTACGTTCTGGGGTGTCCCCGACGATTCTCGTCACGACAACTCGCGTAACGTTCAGTGCCTTTCAGAAGGAAATCAGTCGGCGATCGTGGGTGGTCTGGAACCATCGTGTCCGGTTAGCGAAAAACCACAACCGTTGCTGATCATGCCCACATCGTGCTTGGGTCCGTTGCATACGTCGGTGGAAGCCGATTCGTGGTCTCAGATCGGGGATTTCACTGCTCCTTTTGAATACACGTTCCAGAACAGCGCGGATGAACCGTTCGGTGAGGATGGCTGCAATCGCTTGAGCTTTGAACCATCGGTCAGTCTCACACCAGACGGACAGCAGGCGAGCACACCCACCGGTCTGAGTGTAGGTATACACGTCCCGCAGGAATCAAGCCTGAACCCCACCGGGCTTGCAGAGTCAAGCGTGAAGAACACGACTGTCACATTGCCCGCTGGGGTCGGGTTGAACCCGGCCGGCGCGGACGGTTTGCTGGCGTGCTCCACAGAACAAGTCGCGCTCGATAGTCCCGCACCGATCTCGTGTCCTGAAGCCTCGAAGGTCGGGACCGTCGAAATATCCACACCACTGCTACCGAACCCACTCATTGGCGCGGCGTATCTTGCTGCGCAAGAAGCAAATCCTTTCGGGAGTCTCATAGCCTTGTATCTCGTCGTCGAAGACAAGACCGCTGGAGTGCTCGTCAAGCTCGCCGGTGAAGTCAAGCCAGATCCCGTCACGGGCCAGCTGGTCTCGACGTTCAAGGAAACACCACAACTACCATTTGAAGATTTGAGCTTGCACTTCTTCGGCGGGTCCAGAGCGCCGCTGGGCACACCTGCACTATGCGGTGGCTATATGACTACAGCGTCGATTGAACCGTGGTCTGGCAACGCGCCGGTCGATTCCTCCTCGGAATTCCAAATCACCTCGGGCCCCAACGGCACACGGTGCTCAAACCCGTTGCCGTTCGATCCAACGCTCACGACGGGAAGCCTCAACATTCAGGCCGGGGCGTTCACACCGTTTACGATGACGATGAGTCGCGAAGACGGCAACCAGAACCTCGATGCGATCCAGCTGAAGATGCCCTCAGGGTTGTTGGGCACCCTCTCGGATGTGAAGTTGTGCGGCGAAGCCGAAGGTGACGCCGGCACGTGTGGTCCTGAAAGCCTGATCGGTGAAACAACCGTGAGCGTTGGGCTGGGAGGCAATCCCTACACAGTCAAAGGAGGCAAGGTATACATAACAGGCCCGTATGAGGGCGCACCCTACGGCCTGTCGATAGTCAACCCCGCAAAGGCAGGCCCCTTCAACCTTGGACAGGTTGTCGTGAGGGCAAAGATCGAAGTTAACCCAGAAAACGCGGCACTAACTATCACGAGTGATCCCACGGGTCCGTATGCGATCCCGCAGATCATCGACGGTATCCCTTTGCAGATCAAGCATGTGAACGTTTCGATCAACAGGCCCGATTTTACGTTCAATCCAACCAACTGTGCACCACAAGAAATCGGCGGTGCGCTAACCAGCAGCCAAGGCGCAACGTCGGTGTTGCACGTCCCGTTTCAGGTGACCAATTGTGCGGTGTTGAAGTTCAAACCGATCTTCACGATCTCCACCAGCGGGAAAACATCACGCAAGAACGGTGCGAGCCTCAACGTGAAGCTGACCTACCCCAAAGCAGCGTTTGGTACCCAAGCAAACATCGGGAAGGTCAAGGTCGATCTACCAAAGCAGCTCCCATCGCGCTTGACTACGCTTCAGAAGGCGTGTCCCGCGAGCGTGTTTGAAGCTAACCCGGCAGCCTGCCCGCCCGAGTCGAGGGTCGGTTCAGCGACAGCGACCACACCGGTGCTACCGGTGCGCCTGGAAGGCCCAGCGTATTTCGTGAGCCATGGTGGCCAGAAGTTCCCCGAACTAATCGTCGCACTCTCAGGCGAGGGAGTGACCGTGTACTTGCACGGGGAAACATTCATCAGCCCCGCAGGCATCACTAGCAGCACATTCAGGACGCTACCCGACGTTCCGATCGGTGTGTTCGAACTGAAACTACCCCAGGGACCGGATAGTGCGCTTGCGGCGAACGGGAACCTCTGCACCAGCAAACTGACGATGCCGACGATCTTCGTCGGAGCCAACGGTGTGAGCCTCAAACAATCCACTCCGATCACGGCGACCGGTTGTCCTAAGAACGCAAAGAGATCAAAGAAGTCCACGGCGGGCAAGAGCAGGAAGGCTGGCAAAAAGAAATAAGCAGGAGTTGGAGCGTGCGTACTTGCGTGGTAAAGATCGATAAAGGAACGAGAGGATCGTAATGTCAAGGATCAGAAAACATTTCACGTTCGCTAACGCGATCATGACGCTCGCGCTGGTATTCGCGATGACCGGAGGCGCTTACGCCGCCAGCAAATACGTGATCAGCTCCACCAAACAGATCAACCCCAAAGTACTCACCGCGCTAAAGGGCAAGGCCGGTGCGAACGGTGCGCAAGGACCAGCAGGACTGGCGGGATCGCCTGGACCGCAGGGTCCCGCAGGGCCGGCGGGAGCGAAGGGCGAAACCGGAGCGGCCGGCCAAAACGGCGCACCGGGCGAAAAAGGCACGGCCGGCACGAACGGCTTCAACGGCACGAACGGAGCGAAAGGACCGGCGGGGCCTACGGGGCCGGCAGGTCCCACGGGCTCGCCGTGGACCGCTGGTGGCACGCTACCGGTGGATTCCTCGGAGACCGGACAATGGGTGATCGCGTTCGACCAGGCAACCGAAGATTCTCCGCTGGTAGGCGCGAGCATCTCGTTCCCGGTCCCACTGGAAAAAGCGCTTGACGATGAAGGCGCTCACTATATCGGTCCTGGGGAAGGCGAAGGCGAAGCCAACGAAAAACTGCCTGAAGTAGACGGGAAAAAGGTTTGTACAGGAAACTACAAAGAACCGAAAGCCGCCAGCGGAAACCTTTGCGTGTTCACCAGTGCGGTATTGGACTTGTCAAAAGGCTTGGCCGAGCTTCCTGTGAAGCTCACCGTAAAAGATGCCGAAACGGGCCATGAAAACGAAGCCGGCACGTCGGGCGCGTATCTCTCAGGAGAGGTCGAAGGGGGCAAAATGGGAGACGGTATTCTGGGCGCGGGTGATTGGGTCGTCACCGGGTAGCCAGTTTGTGTTCCTGTTTGCCTGGCATAGGAGGGTGTTGGAGGCTCGGACGGCGATGTTGTCGTCCGAGCCTAAGTCCCGGATATCTATAAATCGATTGAGGCTTTGAGCATGTCCGCTGAGCAGCGAGCTGTCGTCGAGGTTCCTGTCCGGGACGGGGTTAGTAGGACGGGCAGAAGGGTGGGGCGTGGGCAGGTCTCTGATATTCAGCGCGCCAGGATGCTCACGGCGATGGTCGATGTTCTCGGTGAGTATGGGGTGCGTAATGTGACGGTCGCGCATGTGGTCGCGCGCTCGGGCGTGTCGCGGCGCACGTTCTATGAGGTCTTCGTGGATCGCGAGGATTGCTTCCTGGCCGCGTTCGAGGATGCGATAGCGAAGATCGCGGCGTTCGTTGTCCCCGCGTACGAACAAGAGACCGGTTGGCGCGAGCAGATCCGTGCAGGGCTGGTGGGACTGCTGGAGTTCCTTGACTGTGAGCCGAGCCTTGGGCGGCTTGTGTTCGTGGAGGTGCTTGGTGCTGGACCGCGCGCGCTGGCGCGTCGCGCGCGACTACTGAGCGCGATCGTCGAGGTGCTCGACCGGGGGCGGGTCGAGAGCAGGCTGGGCGGTGATACGCCGAGTTTGACCGCTGAGGGCGTAGTCGGCGCAGTGCTCTCGGTGCTGCATACGCGTTTGCTCGCCGATCCTACTGTCGCAGAGCCTGGGTCTAAGATCGGGACGGTGCGCTCGGGTGGGCTTGTGGAGCTTGTGAACCCGTTGATGGCGATGATCGTGTTGCCCTATTTGGGGTCTACTGCTTCGCGTCGCGAGCTTGCGCGTCCTGTGCCCAAGCGTCGCGCTGCTGTGAGACAGGGCGCCTCAAGTGACCCGTTGCGTGATCTGGAGATGCGCTTGACATACCGCACGGTCATGGTTCTCACGGCTGTTGCGACCAACCCCGGATCCTCAAACCGCACAATCGGGGACGCCGCCGGAATGACCGATCAGGGTCAGACCTCGAAGCTGTTGGCGCGCCTACAGGGACTGGGCCTGGTGGAGAACCTGGGCGCCGGGCACGCCCGCGGAGGACCAAACGCATGGGCATTGACCCCCAAAGGCTGGGAGATACACGCCGCGATCAACGCTGCGTGAGCCATCTCATCATCACGAGAACGAACACTGGTGGAGCGCTACATTCGGCTCTTGGCTGAGGCGTGGGCGGTGCGCGTTCGTGGCCCCAAAGGGCGTGCTCCTGCTGGCGCTCGCCCTTTGGGGCTTGACAGCTCGGACTGGTTTCTTTTCTACGAGGGCTTGACAGCAGAGTGGGCATCGGGTATAAAGGAGCCATGCCCTGGCGTCCCGTTTGGGGGTGTGGGCGAAATATAGGTCGGGTTTTGGGTTGGTCCTTGTGGTCGACATTGAACCGGTTTGAGCAGGGCCCTTGGGAGAGGGACCGGTCGTTTTCTGAGAGGGAGCTGTATTCGCGTGGTTTCATTGGGGAATAACGTGCTTGAGAGTCGGTGTGCCGCTAGGCGGTCCGTTAGAGGACGCGTCAGCGTCGCTGACGCGTCTCTCTCTCTCTCTCTCTCTCTCTCTGGCCGGGCTGGCTCTCCGCTAGCTCGCGGCAGGGCCGCCGGTCTCGCTGGGCACGACGCTCGGCTTGGTTGTCTCTGTCTGAAAGGGCAGGCGCGCGCGTTTACTCGCGGCGTATCTC
>JBAWFB010000018.1:0-4089 GCA_049591495.1 Solirubrobacteraceae bacterium | reverse complement strand
GACGGAACCCAGTTTCACAGCCGGATTCCCGTGCGTGCCGTCGTGCCGGAGAGCGACGAGCCGGAAGTCACCTTGAAATACGTCGCCTTTCCCGTGGCGTTGCCGGGCGATCCCGAACTGACCTGGGCGCTGGGCAAACGGGAAAGCCTGACGAACGACGAGGCGGCCATCGCGTTGGATAAAATCGTGGGCGATTTCTGGGCGTCCAAGACCGGCCAGAAGCTGCTGAAAGATCGCGTGGAACGGAACTTTCCCGAATTCATCGCCCGTGTTCCGGCGGGGATGCTGGCGGATGCCGGTTTGAAACGGCATTACAAACTGCCGGAAACCGTCAAGGTGCTCCGCCCGCCGGCCAAGTAAAGCTGAAGCCTGCTCATTGACCGTTTAATTGCTGTAGCAAAGCGGCGGCGTCGGTGTCGCCGGGAGCAAGTTCAAGGGCGCGTTGGGCGGCGGTGCGAGCGGCAGTAATGTTTCCCTGTCGCGCCAGCACGGTGGCGCGGGCATAGGGAATGCGCGGATCGCTAGGATTGGCGGATTCGGCGCGGAGCAGTGCCGCGACCGCCCCGGCGAGATCACCCTGGCCGCTCCGGGCCAGCCCCAGGTTATACCAGGCCCGTGCGAATTGCGGGTTGAGCTTCACGGCCTGCTCCAATTCCGGGATCACGCGTCCAGTGTCGCCGGCGGCGTTGAATGCGAGCGCCAGGTCGTAATGAGTTTCCGCCTCGTTCGGGGCCAGTTTGACGGCCGCCTCCAGTTGCGCGACTGCCGCCTGATTTTCGCCCAACTGGCTCAACACAATGGCCAGTTCATGCCGGATGCCGGGCGAGCCGGGATCCCATTGGGCCGCCGTCTGGAAGTGGGGCAGGGCGTTGGTGATGTCGCCACGCTTAAAGATAAAATCGCCCATCGCCAACTGGCCCAGCGGTTGATCGGCACCGTGGTTCAGAAAGTTCAAATAGTCCTGGCCGGCCAAGGAATTGGTGTCCAGCGTGGCTGCAAATTGTTGCGCCGTCACGACGCGGACGTTGCGGGAAGGGTCCTGTAATTCCGGCCGCAGCGCGGCGATGACGTCGGCGCGGCCGGCGTTCACGAGCGGACCGAGCGCTTGCACGACCATCTGCCGGACCAGCGGGTTGGTATTGGCCAGTTCAGCAATCAATGCCTGGGTGACTTGTGGCTGGTCTGCCCAGGGCTGGAGCAAATTCGCGGCGGCGGCGCGCCAATAGAAAAATTCATTCGTCTGCAGCATCTTGAGCAGGGCCGGCAGCACGCTCGCGTCGCCTTGCCGCGCTCGGGCAAGCGTCTCCGCCCGGAGGTGATAAGGGCGGTTGGTCAAGTCACTGCCATACCATTTCTCGACGTAGCCCAGACTCCAATCGGTGCTCTTGTCCACATGGCAGCGGTTGCAGGCATTAGGAATGCCGAACTGTTTGGTGAGCAGCGGGTCGGGCAGGGTAAAGCCGTGATCATGCCGCCAGTGGCGTTGCATATAAACCGTCTGCGGCATGTGACAGTTGATACACTCGCCGTCCAGTTGATCTCTCGACGGGTGATAGCGGCTGACATCCGTGTTGGTCAAAATGCCCTGCGCATCATAACCGAAGACCGGATGATGACTGTGGGTGAGCGGGTCAATGTTCGGCGCTATTTTCGAGCCGACCGCGTGGCAGCTCAGACAGAGCAGGTTGCCGGGCAATTTCGGCTTCATCGTGTGCGGATTATGGCAGTCCATGCAGCGCACGCCGTGGTTATACATCCGGCTGCCGAGGAAGGCGGTGTATTCGTAGTCTTCGTCGTGAATCTGGCCGTCGGGATAAAATGTGTCCGACGTGTCCACCATCGTCAGCAGATAATGATTCCAGTAGCTCGCGCCGGGCGCGGGTTCGTCGGTCAGTTCGGCCCGGCGCGAATGACAGCCGGCGCAGGTCTCTGTCATCTGGTCACGGGTCAGCTTGTGAATCGTCGGATCTTTTAACGCCTGTCCCTGGTGAGCTTCCTGCCAGAGATCGTGGGCCTTCATCGGCCCGTGGCACGCCTCGCAGCCGACGGCTATTTCCGCCATCGTCGTGTGATAGCTGTCCGAGGCGGCGTCATAATTTTTTTGCAGGCGGGTGTTGTGGCAGACGGCGCACTGGCTGTTCCAGTTCATGCCGCGCCCGGTCCAATGACCCCATTCACCCGGCTTGCGGTCTTCGTTGCCATAGACATCGAACCACTGGTTGGAACGCGGATCCCACGCGGCTTCGGTTGCTTGAAACCGTCCGCCGGGAAAAGCGATCAGCATCTGGCGCAGCGGGCTGTCGGCCAAAATGCGTTGAACGACAAAGGTCTGATTGGTGCCGTGCAGTCCGGGCGTGATGAGTTCATAACGGCCGTCGTTGGTCAGCATCGTGGTTTTCTGAGTGCCGAAAATGTATGACCGTTTGGGAATGAAGGCGGCGTTGTCCATCGCGGGCACTGGGTCGCGTTCGGCGAGGCCGTGATGCGAATGTTTCCAATCGTTGAATTCTTGCTCATGGCATTTCTCGCAACTGGCCGAACCGGCGTAGCCTGGATAAACCGCCGGCGGGTTTGGAGTGGTGGCAGCGGTTTTGCCGGACGTGGTTTTCCGGGTAAGTCCGAAGGGCGTAGTTTGGAACGCAGCCCAAGCGAGTCCCGCGCCCATTGTCAGGACGAGCAGTGACCAAAACCATCCCCGTTTTCGTGGCGCGGCGGTGGAAATTTTTCGGCGCGGACGTGACATTATTGAACTGTGGCGAAGGCACGGCTGAATTCCAAGCCGGAAGGCCAAATTTCAGCGCAGTCATACCTCGTTGAACCATCTTCCACTTGCCAGCCGGTGGTTCAGTTTGCATCCTTGTCACTCAAAATCGCAGGGTGCCGGTGGCTCTGGGATTGTGATGTGGCATGAAACGTTTTGCTAAATTTTTGCTGGCACCGGGGGCGAATCTCTTCACGGAAAACTTCGGGTTGAGCCGTGCGCTGTCGTGGCTGGTGACGGGCTTCATCAGCCTGATGGTTTTTCTGGCCGTGTTCTGGTTTGTGCATACGGCCCCGCCGCGCACGGTGATCATGACCAGCGGCCCGCCGGGCAGCTCCTTTGAACACAACGCCGAGAAATACCGCGCCATCCTGGCCCGGAACGGGGTGAGCCTGAAAATCCTCACTTCGGAGGGTTCGCTGGACAACTTGGAACGCCTCCAGAATCCCGCCGTGCGGGTGGATATCGGCTTTGTGCAGGGCGGGATGTTCGAGGGCACCAACACACAGCAACTGGTTTCGCTCGGCAGCGTCGCCTATGAACCGCTGCTGGTCTTTTATCGCAACCCGACTCCGATCGGCTGGCTGGGCGGCCTGGCGGGCAAACGGCTGGCCATCGGTCCGCCGGGCAGCGGCACCCGCACGCTCGCATTGAGTCTTCTCCAGACCAATGGCATCACGGCCGGTGGCAAAACCACCTTTCTGGATCTCGATGCCGGTGCCGCCTCCCGGGCGCTGCTGGCCGGGTCGGTGGACGCGGTGTTTCTGATGAGCGATTCCGCCTCCGTCCAGATCATGCGAACCTTGTTGCGGTCGCCGGGGGTGAGGTTGCTCAGTTTTGAGCAAGCGGACGCCTACACGCGGCGCTTTACCTATCTGAACAAACTCTGCTTGCCGGAGGGTTCGATTGATTTCGGCCAGAATTTGCCGCTGCAGGATGTCTGGTTGATCGGGCCGACAGTGGAACTGATCGCCCGTCCGCATCTCAATTCCGCCGTGTCGGACCTGTTGCTGGAGGCGTCCCAAGAAGTGTATGGTCATGCCAGCCTCCTGCAAAACCAGGGCGAGTTTCCCAAGCCGCTGGCCCATGAATTCAAGCTCAGCGCGGATGCCGCCCGTTACTATAAATCCGGCAAAACTTTCCTCTACAGCCGTTTTCCGTTCTGGCTGGCCAGCCTGCTCAACCGCTTTTTGGTTGCGTTTGTGCCGATGATCATCATCCTGATTCCGGGGTTGCGGCTGATTCCCGCAGTGTATAAGTGGCGCTTCCGGATGCGTTTTCAGCGTTGGTATCGCAATCTGGTGGTGCTGGAACGCGAACTCTCCGCC
>JBAWFB010000017.1:0-5924 GCA_049591495.1 Solirubrobacteraceae bacterium | reverse complement strand
CCCTCGGGCGCCAGCCCGTCGAGCGTCTCGGCGCGCATGATCGCCACCGCCGGCCCGCTGCGCCGGCTCGCCCAGCCGTTGCCGGCGGCGAGCTCGCTCACCTGCGCGAGATGCTCGGGCGGGCCGTACACCTCCACCACCTGCTCGCCGGCGTACTCGCGCACCAGCTCCGCGGGGGTTCCCTGCGCCACGATCTTCCCGTGATCCATCACCGCCACCGTGTCCGCCAGCCGCTCCGCCTCCTCGATGTAATGCGTGCTCATCAGTGCTGTCACGCCGCTTGAGCGCAGCTCGTCGATCAGCGACCACAGCTCCTGGCGCACCTGTGGGTCGAGCCCCACTGTTGGCTCGTCCAGCAGCACCAGTTGCGGCTGGTGGATCAGCCCACGTGCCACCAGCAGCCTCCGGCGCATCCCGCCTGAGAGGTCGCGCACGATCGTGTCCGCGCGTGGCACCAGGTTGGCGATCTCAAGCGCCCGCTCCACCGCCGCCGGTCGCTCCCCGCGCGGCACGCGATACAAGCGCGCGTACACCGTGAGGATCTGCCTGCACGTCAGCTCCACGTCGAGGTTGTCGAGCTGCGGCACCACCCCCATCTCCAGGCGCGACTGCTTGGATTCCCGCGGCAGCTCATAGCCGAGCACCGACAGCTCGCCAACGTCTGCGATCGTCTGTGCGGTGAGCATCCGCATCGTGGTCGACTTCCCCGCGCCGTTCGGTCCGAGCAACCCGAAGCAGATGCCCGGGGACACCTCGAGGTCGAGCCCGTTTACCGCCACGATCTCGCCGTAGCGCTTCACCACCCCGCGCAGCGAGATCGCCGCTGGGCCGTCGACGACGCTCGTGGACTGGCTTTGGCTGGGCGCGGAGGGCATTGAGGACACTCTATGGACAAGACGGATCGCTACCGCAGCCGACCCGCGCTCTCGCATTCTCCTCAGTATCCCCGGGCAGCCAGGTGCGACTGGATTCCACACCCGGCGACAGGTGAGTGACAATCGGTTCCAGTGCCCGTCATACACTCTGCGCATGCCAGCCTCCGGCACTGACACGGCAGCACCGACCGCTGATCGCTCGGGAGACACCGCGGCGCAGGTGATCCGCACGGTCGGGCTCACGAAGGTCTACGAGGGCACCGACTTCGCCGCGGTCGACGGCCTCGATCTGACCGTCAGCGCGGGTGAGATCTTCGGTCTGCTCGGCCCCAACGGCGCGGGCAAGACCACGACCGCGGGGATGCTCACCACACGCGTGGTGCCCACCGGAGGGCAGGCGTGGATCGGCAGCGTTGACGTGATCTCACAGCCCGCGCTCGCCAAGCAGCTGATCGGGATCGTCTCCCAGCAGAACACGCTCGACCGGCAGCTGACGGTCTGGGAGAACCTGTATTTCCACGGCCGTCTGTTCGGGATCGGCGCCGCGGAGTCCGCGCGCACCGCCGATGCGCTGCTGGAGCAGTTCCAGCTCGCGAAGTGGGCGAAGGCGTCGGTGTTCGCGCTCTCCGGTGGGATGGCCCAGCGGCTGATGGTGGCGCGCGCGATCTTCCACCGCCCCGCCGTGCTGTTCCTCGACGAGCCCACTGCCGGGCTCGACCCGCAGAGCCGCCTCGCGCTGTGGGACATCCTCGGCGAGCTCAACCGCGAGGGACAGACGATCCTGCTCACCACCCACTACATGGAGGAGGCCGACAACCTCTGTGGGCGCGTCGCGATCATGGACCACGGCAAGATCCTCGCGCTCGACACGCCCGCCGCGCTCAAGCGCTCGGTGGGCGCCGACACGATCGTCACCGTGCGCGCCGAGGGCGACATGCAGGCACTCGGCGACGCGCTGAGCGCCGACATCGACGGGGTGACGCGCACCCGCGTGGTCGAGGGCGGGGTGGAGCTGCACGTGAGCGGCCCCCAGCGGCTCGTTCCGCGGGTGGTGGACAGCGCGGAGCGCGCCGGCTACGAGGTCGCCGACCTGTCCGTTGCAGAGCCCAGTCTCGAGACCGTGTTCATCAGCCTCACCGGCAAGGAGCTGCGCGACTGATGGCCACCACGACAGACCAAGCGCCGGTCGCCGCCGCCCGGCACGAGTTCGCGCTCACCCCTTCGCGCAGCGCGTGGGCGGCCAGCCGCACCGCGCTCGGCGCGCTGATCCTGCGCGACCTCGTCGTGCTGCGCAAGAACTTCCCCGAATTCGTCGTGCGCACGATCATCCAGCCGTTCCTGCTGGTGTTCGTGTTCCTGTACGTGTTCCCCACGATCGGCCAGGGCGTCGGCGGTGGGGGCGGCGTGGCGCACGAGTCGGCGTTTGCCACCGTGCTCGTGCCCGGCGTGGTGGCGATCTCGATCATGTTCCAGGGCATCCAGGCGGTCGCGCTTCAGCTGTCGGCCGAGTTCGGCTACACGCGCGAGATCGAGGATCGCGTGCAGGCGCCGTGCCCGATCTGGCTGGTCGCGCTCTCAAAGGTGCTCTCCGGAGCGGTGCAGGGAGTGCTGGCGGCGGCGATCGTGTTTCCGATCGCCGCGGTGATCCACGCCAAAGGGGTACACGCGCACCTCACAGTGCACTGGGGGGTGCTGCTCACGCTGATACCGCTCGCCTGCATCGCGATGACCTCGCTCGGGCTGTGGCTCGGCACCGTGTTCGAGCCGCGCAACATCGGGTTGATGTTCGGATTCGTGGTGCTTCCGCTCACGTTCCTCGGCGGCACCTACTACCAGTGGACGAAGCTCGCGCCGGTGAAGCTCGACGGTGTGCACTGGCTGCAGATACTGGTGCTCGTCAACCCGCTCATCTACGTCGCGGAGGGCATGCGCGCGGCGCTCACCCAAGCGCAGCACATGTCGCTGCTGGCGGTCTACCCGGTACTCGTCGGCTTCTGTGCGCTGTTCCTGACGCTCGGGCTGCGCAGCTTTCGCAAACGCGTGCTCGTGTGAGCACGATCGAAGTCACCCACTTCACCGACCCCGGCTGCCCAACCGAGTTCCAGGGCAAGGCAGCGCAGAGCGACGGCCCGGTGCGCTACACGGCCCCATCGCTGATCCTGCGCGCAGGCGACGCGCGCTGATCGAGCTGGTGGCGCAGGGCAGCGCACGCAGGGTGGCGCTCGGCGACGACGCCCTGTGGCTGGCCGCGGGGTAGCCTCCCGTGGCGAGATGTCCATCACCGTAACCCTCCCCGACGGCAAGGCGCTGGAGCTCGCCGACGGTGCCACCGGCGCCGACGCGGCCGCGGCAATCGGTCCGGGACTGGCCAAAGCGGCGCTCGCGGTCGAAGTCAGCCACCCCGAGACCGAGGAAGTCTCACAGGTGCGCGATCTGGCCCTGACGCTACCGGACGGGGCGCGGATCGCGATCCTCACCGCCAAGAGCGGCGCGCCCTCGCTTGCGCTGATCCGCCACGACGCCGCGCACGTGCTCGCGAGCGCGGTGATGGAGCTGTGGCCCGGCGTGAAGATCTCGATCGGTCCCGCGATCGACAACGGGTTCTATTACGATTTCGAGTTTCCCGAGGGTGTTTCCATCTCCGAGGAGCGCTTCCCCGAGATCGAACAGCGCATGGCCGAGCACGTGAAGGCGGGGGAGCGGTTCGTGCGTGAGAACGTGTCTGTATCCGTCGCACGAGAGCGGTTCGTGGGCGAGCGCCAGGACTACAAGGTCGAGCTGATCGACGACCTCGTCAAGGCTGCGCCCGCGCAGGCGCCGCTGCAAACCGTCTCGCTGTACACCAACGGCCCGTTCACAGACCTGTGCCGTGGCCCGCATGCGCCCAGCACCAAGGCGGTGGGCGCGTTCAAGCTGCAGTCGGTCGCCGGCGCCTACTGGCGCGGGGACTCCACGCGCACGATGCTCACCCGCATCTACGGCACCGCGTTTCACACGAAGGCCGAGCTGAACGAGCACGTCGAGCGCTTGGAGCAGGCCGCCCTGCGCGACCACCGCAAGCTGGGGCGCGAGCTCGGGCTGTTTCACTTCTCCGAGGTCTCACCCGGCGCGGCCTTCTGGACGGGCGCGGGCACCGGTATGTACAACACGCTCGTCGCACTCTCGCGCGAGATGGGCGCGCAACGTGGCTACAGCGAGGTGAAGACACCGCTGATCTACGACGCGGAGCTGTGGAAGACCTCCGGGCACTGGGGCAAGTACAAGCAGAACATGTTCACCGTGCAGGTCGAGGAGCGCGAGATGGGGGTCAAGCCCATGAACTGTCCCGGACACGCGCACCTGTATGCCGCCGAGCGCCATTCCTACAAGGACCTGCCGTTGCGCTACTCAGAGCCGGGGCTGCTTCACCGCAACGAGGCCTCCGGCGTTTTGCACGGGCTGCTGCGCGCGCGCCATTTCGCCCAAGACGACGCTCACATCTTCTGCACCGAGGAGCAGATTCAGGATGAGGTCGCGGGCTGTCTGGAGTTCGCGTTCGCGACCTACCGTCTGTTCGATTTCGACGTGAGCCTCGAGCTCTCCACGCGACCCGAGCAGCGAGTCGGCGACGACGAGCTGTGGGACCGCGCCGAGGAAGCGCTCACCAATGCGCTGGACTCGCAAGGACTCGCCTACGAGCTCAACCCGGGCGACGGCGCGTTCTACGGTCCAAAGATCGATATGCACATGACCGACTCGCTCGGGCGCTCCTGGCAGCTCGGCACGGTGCAGCTCGACTACAACATGCCCGCGCGCTTCGGGCTCACCTACGCGGGCGCCGACAACGCCGAGCACCAGCCCGTGATGATCCACCGCGCGCTGTTCGGCTCCTACGAGCGTTTCATCGGGATCATGATCGAGCACTACGGGGGCGAGTTCCCGTTGTGGCTCGCGCCCGTGCAGGCGATCGTGCTCCCGATCTCAGATCGTCTGGGCGACTACGCGCGGACCGTCAGCGAGCGTCTGCGCGCGGCCGGCGTGCGTGTCGAGCTCGACGACCGCGGCGAGTCGGTGGGGCGCAAGATCCGCGAGGCGGAGCTGCGCAAGATCCCCAACATGCTGATCGTCGGCGACCGCGAGGCCGAGAACGACAGCGTGTCGCTGCGCACTCACCCGGGAGGCGATCGAGGCAACGTTTTGTTGGACGAGCTTCTCCGGCTATACTTCGCCGAATTGAAGCCTCGAATCCACCCTCCGCGCAGCGCGTAGTCTGAACTTGACGCGCACCCCCAAAAGCTAGTGGCCGTTCCACGCAGGTTCGACCGCCGGCCCCCCGAGCGGGACCTCACGAGGATCAACGAGCGTATCCGCGTGCCCGAGGTGCGCGTGATCGACGACGAGGGCAACCAGGTCGGGATGATGAAGACGCCCGACGCGGTCAAGTTCGCCCAGGAACGCGACCTGGATCTGGTCGAGGTCGCGCCCGAGGCCAAACCGCCCGTGTGCCGGGTGCTGGACTACTCCAAGTACAAGTACGAGCAGGCCCAGAAGGTCAAGCAGGCGCGCAAGCACCAGCAGCAGATCACGATCCGCGAGATCAAGTTTCGCCCCAAGATCGCCCAGCACGACTACGACACCAAGAAGCATCACGTCGAACGCTTCCTGCGCCACAAGGACAAGGTCAAGATCACGATCATGTTCCGCGGTCGCGAGGTCACCCATCCCGAGCGCGGCGTGATGATCCTCGACCGTCTCGCCGAAGAGCTCTCAGAGCTCGGCACCGTCGAGCAGCGCCCCACCCAGGACGGGCGCAACATGACGATGATGCTCGGCCCCTCAAAGGCGGTGCTGGCCGGAAAGGCCGATTCGGAAGTGTCGGCGTTTGCGGCGGATGGGGCCGACACTGTGGATGGCCCCCACGAGGTACCTGCTGCCGATGCGCCCGCTGCTGAGGCGCCCGCTGCCGATGCGCCCGCTGCCGATGCGCCCGCTGCTGAAGCGCCGGCTGCTGAAGCGCCGGCTGCTGAGGCGCCGGCTGCTGAGGCGCCGGCTGCCGATGAACCCGCCGCC
>JBAWFB010000016.1:0-5307 GCA_049591495.1 Solirubrobacteraceae bacterium | reverse complement strand
CCATGAGCCAGGCCGAGAGCCCAAGCCGCCTCCGCAGGGAGCGCGAGGGCGAGGTGAGCGTTGAGGACGTGCGTGAGCTGATGGGGGCGTCCACCCCGCACTTTGCGCTGCAGCTGCGCAACCGGATCGCGAGCCTGATCGCGGGACTGCCCGACGATCACCCGGCGCGCATGGAAGGCGAGCGGGAGATCGCGCGCCTGCAGCGCCTGGGCCTCACCGGTGAGACGCGCGGCGAGGGCGGCAACGAGGATGAGCGACCGCTCCCCTCGCTGAGCCTCGGCTAGCCGCGTGCGGCGGCCCGCGCGCGGGCGTCGAGGAAGCGCGCGCGCAGCAGCCTGAACAGGAACACGAACACGGCGATGTCGACGGCGAACATGCCGACGTTGACCCACTGCGATGGTTTGCTGGCGAAGGTGACTCCCAGCACGACCACCGAGTGCAGCACCACGACCGGCAGGAGCGCCAACAGCAGCGTGTGAGAGCGAAAGCCACTGCGGTGCTCACGCCAGGCGACCTCGATCGTGCCGAGCGCAACGGCCAGGATCCCGGCAAGCAGCAGCGGCCCGCCGGCGGAGATGCCGTGACGTAGCCGAATCATGGCGAGCACGAATGCGATCGCGCCCGCGAAGATCAGAAGCTCGGAGAGCGGCAGTGGATGCCAGGGCGCCGGCGGGCGCTCGCCGTAGGTGGTGTGAACCGGCACGTGCCCACGAGCTTGGGAGCGCGATCGGCGTTGCTGCCGAGACGGAGCTCCTCCGCGCGACGCGGACTGCCCGCGATCGGCGGCGAGCGAGCCGCTGGGGCGGGGCTTACGGGAACGGCCTCGCGGGCCCCTGGTGTTGCTTGCCACACCTACAGTCTAAGCTGGGCGCCCGTGGAGGAGCGATCGAATACCTGGGAGCGCTTGGCGGACCTGCCGCTCCAGATCGACGCGTATGAGCTGGAGCCGCTGCGGGCGATGGTGTCCAGCGATTTCGAGCGCAAGAGCACGGTCGTGCGGATGACTGGCGCGGGTCAGGAGGGTGAGGGCGAGGACGTGACCTATGACGCCGTCGACCACGACATCCTGCAGGCCGCCGGTCCGAACCTGCCGTTGAAGGGAAGCTGGACGATCCGCTCGTTTGCCGAGCGTCTCGCCGAGCTGGACCTGTTCCCCAAGGAGCCCCAGCGCGAGGTGTCGCGACGCTATCGCGTGTGGGCGTATGAGTCTGCGGCACTGGACCTCGCGCTGCGCCAGGCCGGCACGACGCTGCACGAGGCGCTGGGCCGCGTGTCGCAGCCGGTGCGCTTTGTCGTGTCGCTGCGCCTGGGTGAGCCGCCCAGCATCGATCCACTGCGCGCGCGCCTGGACGCGAATCCATCGCTGCGCTTCAAGCTCGATCCAACGAGCTCGTGGAGCGAGCAGCTGATCGCCGAGCTGGTGGCGACCGGCGCGGTGGAGTCGGTAGATTTCAAGGGCTACTACTCGGGATCGGTCGTGGACCAGGCGCCGGACCCGGTGCTGTACCGGCGCGTGGCTGAGGCGTTTCCGGATGCGTGGATCGAGGATCCTGCCCTTACGCCGGAGACCGACGCGGCGCTGGAGGCAGATCGTGAGCGGTTCTCGTGGGACGCACCGATCCATTCGGTGGCGGACATCGAAGCGTTGCCGTATCCGCCGCGGATGGTCAACATCAAGCCGTCGCGCCTCGGCGGCTTGCGCAACCTGCTGGACGCGTTTGACTACTGTGCGCAGCGCGGCATCGGCAACTACGGTGGCGGGCAATTCGAGCTGGGTGTGGGCCGCGGGCAGATCCAGTACCTGGCGTCGCTGTTTCACGCGGACGCCCCCAACGATGTGGCGCCGAGCGGCTACAACCTGCCGGATCCCCCGGCGGGGCTGCCGCGGAGCCCGCTGGCGCCGGCACCATCGACGCTGGGATTCCGCTGGAGCGCGGAGGAGGCATGAGCCGCTGAGCGCCTGGTGAGTTGGTGGCGGTGCGTCGTGCAGACTTCGCGTCCACGGGCACATTCCTGCTCGCGAGGAGATCCAAAACGCCAGAGGGTCCCGCCGGGCTTGCCGGCGGGACCCTCTTTTGACTGCTTCTACTTTACGGCGTGACTACTACAAGCGATGATTGCTATTCGCTTGCGATCACAGCTGATGCCTTGGCATTTTCGAGTGTGCCAGTGAGAATCGCCGTGTTGTTGCCTGAAACGGACGGCAGTTCCAGCTCAGAGTTCACGGCATCGTCGACGAGGCCGGTGAACAGACCGAACAGGATCTGAGATCCACAACCTTCAGATGTGGGCGCCGCGAACGTGTTGTTCACGAGCGTGTTTTTCCTGAGGATGAGCAACGCTCCTTCGATGAATTCCGGTTCGCCGAGGGAGCCTTTGATGGCTTCATTTGGTAATGGCGGGCTTGTCGTGCCCGTTGTGAGTTCGAGGTCCACAGGGTGCGCTTTTGAGCCCACGTAGCAGCTGGGGCCGAGGAATTCATTTTCCAGATGGACCCGCACCGGCAACGACAGGGCATCGGGTGCGCCTGTGAGTAGGGCACCTCTGCTGATCGTCGGCGTTCCAACGAGTTCGGTCGAGGCGTTCACGCCTGTGATGCCTTTGCTAATGAAATTGTTAAAGAGTTCCTGCAGGAATGTGGGCCATTCTTTTGGTGCCACGATTTTGAGCAGCCCGCCTGGAACCGACTCTGGGGTTTTCGACAGTGTTTCGGCACCGTTGGCGGCATCAACGAACGTTTCCGTTTCCGCCGTTTCATTATCGATGATGCCACCCTGCAGAGTAATCGTTTTCGTGATCGGCACTGTGGTTTTCTTGATCTTGAATTCGCCACTGGACGTCTGACCAAAGACGCAGTAGTTGACACCAGTCACTTTCAACGGACAATTGGCAAAGTTGACGTAGTGACCCGTCGGTTTACTGGCCAGAGCCGGTGCCGCAAATCCAAGTGCGGCAAGCGACACGGCCGCCACTGCGAGGAGAGGCGCCATGCACTTGGCTCCCCTCCCCATGTGGGGTATGCCCATTCTAGTCATCCTAATCCTCCTGAGTTTGGTTGATCCTGCGGGAACGTCATTCAGTCCAACTCGACCCGAGCTAAATCTGACTGGCCACATCCACTGTGTTTACTTACTATCAATCAGCCGATGCGGCATGTTGTTCCTATCGGAACAATTGACGTCCGTGACGGTTCTATAGGAAAGCCCGCCTCATGTCAAGCGAAAAGGCCTCGGATGCCAGACGGGAGGTGGCTCGTCCAGGGTTGTGCGCCAGAATCGATCGCCGAAGATCGGCTGGCTGGGATCAGCGCCTATCGATCCCAGCCGGCTGCCAGATCGGAGTCAGCAGCGAGGCCCTGCCCTTAGAGTCGGCTGACTGGGATCGTCATGCTGTGGAGATCTTCCCTGTCGAGAACGCAACTTCTCTGTCGATCGGCGGTTGAGAGGGCCAAAACCGCTAACGTCGTGCGTCGCCGGCCCCGGCTCAGGGGTCGCTTCGGCTCGGGGCGTCGGCGCTAGGCCATGCGCCTGAGGCACAGAGCCCGAAAGGGATGTTGGTGGCAAGAGCAACAGTCCACAAGCGATCGATCTCAAAGGCCGCCGGAAAGGCGTTGCTGAGGATCTCGCACGGGCCGGGCCGCGATGCTGTAGTCGCTGTCGGGCGCCGTAGGCCCACGATGACCGCCCTGCTGACGTTGTGCGTGGCCTGCCTGGCCCTTGCCCAGCTTCCGACCCGCTCCGTCGCCTCCACGAGCGCAAGCGGCGGCGTCGGAGGGGCTTCCGCCCCATCTGCGGGCTCCACGGCGCCAGGCGCCACGGCCCCGAGCACAAAAAAAAGCTCCGCACCCGCGAAGAGCCCGGTAAAAGCCAAGTCTAAGGCCAAGAAAGCGCCCGCCCCAAAGACCGTGAGCATCTCGGGCGCCGCGTGCGTGCCGGTCGCCCACTGCTCCACCAACTCGCGCCAAGTGCAGTTGGGCGGAGAGCTGCTGATCAAGGGCACCGAGCTGCGCAAGGGCATGGAGGTGGCGTTCCCCCACAGCTGGGACGCGCGCATCGCCAGCAACTCGCCCACCGGTCACCTTGCGAGCGCCAGCGGGGGAATGGTGGTGCGTGTGCCGAGCACCGCTCACTCGGGCCGCATCATGATCCTGTTGAGCCACGGTCGCCACTCCAACTCCTACGGCCCGATCCAGGTGGTGCGCTATGCGCTGCACCCGCCCCTGCCGCCCAAACCTGCGGCCCCGCCCGCACCGCCAACCACGACGCCGAGCGGCACCGCGTTCGACGGCCAGGGCATGTGGATCTGGTATGTGAGCCAGTCCGACGGCGGCAACCTCGCCTCGATCATCGCTCAAGCCCACGCGGCCGGGGTGACCACGCTGTACATAAAGAGCTCCGACGGGTCATCGAACTATTGGAGCCAGTTCAGCCCCGAACTCGTTGCGACGCTGCACGCCAACGGGCTGAAGGCGTGCGCGTGGCAATACGTGTACGGAACCAATCCAGCGGGCGAGGCAGAACTCGGAGCGCGGGCGGTGGCTGCGGGAGCCGACTGTCTGGTGATCGACGCCGAGTCCGAATACGAAGGCCGCTACGGGGCCGCTCAGACCTACATCGAAGACCTGCGCGCGAAGATCGGTGCGGCCTATCCACTGGGGCTGGCGTCGTTCCCCTACGTGTACGACCACAGCTCCTTCCCCTACTCGGTGTTCCTGGGCCCCAACGGCGCGCAGTTCAACGCGCCGCAGATGTATTGGAAGGACATCGGCAACTCGGTGGACACCGTGTATGCGAACACCTACATCTCAAACCGCGTGTATGGCCGCCCGATCTTCCCCCTGGGACAGACCTACGGAGGCGTGTCATCGGCCGACCTCGTGCGCTTCCGCGAGGAGGCCCCTCTGTATGGCGCGAGCGGACTGTCCTTCTGGGACTTCCAGGAAACCAGCGCAAGCGGGTGGATCGCGCTTGCCGAACCGCTGGCGCCGCTGAGCACCGTCACGCCAAACCCGTCGTGGTCGGAACTGGCCGAAGGCAGCAAAGGCGATCCGGTGCTGTGGATGCAGGAGCACCTGGCGACCGCGATCCCGACGCAGGCGACGACGGGCATCTTCGAAGCCACCACAAAGGCCAACCTGGAGGCGTTCCAGACCGCGCACGGGATCGCGCCCAGCGGCGTCACCGAAGCCGCCACCTGGCAGGCCCTGCTGGCCCTCGCTCCGGTCGCGGTCGACTGGACCGGCGGCGGACCCGCGGGCGGCTAGAACGCTGTTGACCAGGCCGCACGCGGCCTGGTCCGGGGCGCGCA
>JBAWFB010000015.1:0-4580 GCA_049591495.1 Solirubrobacteraceae bacterium | reverse complement strand
GCCCACGAGGATCCGCTCACCTGGATAGCGGCGCAGCAGCAGCGGAACCGCGAGCACCAGCACCGGCATCAGGCACAGCGCGTTCGGGTCGAGCGCCACCAGCCCGGCCATCGAGAGGCCCAGAGCCACGAGGGCAAAGAACATCGGCACGCGGCCCCTTCTGGACATGGGATCGCAGCCTCTCAGGTTGATCCAAGCCGGCACGTTGGCTCGAACCCTACTCCTCCATGCCCCCGCCAACATCAAGTGCCGACCGCCGACAGCAACCACAGCCCGAAGCTCGTGAACGCCACCATCACGGCGAGCATCCAATATTGCGTGCGAACGGCCTCTTCCGCGTTGCGGTACACGCTGAGCGCACGGTCGTGCGCGAGTGCGAGCCCCCCGACGTGGCCGCTGACGAGCGCCACGACCTGCACGTACCAGATCAGCGCGTAGGAGATGATCGTGTAGTCGATTCGGTAGGAGCTCGTACCGAGCAGGTTGGCGCCGTTGCCGAGCGGGTCGGATGCCAGGTAGCCCATCGCCTGGCCCTGCCAGATCAGCAACGAGAAGTAGTGGGCGAGCACGTAGGCGAAGCCGATCGGCACGAGCGTGTGGGCGAACACACGCGTCAGGTGATCCTTGTCGTAGCGCGGGCTGACGCTGTGCACGCCGATGATCCCCAGCCGGTAGATGCCCGCGACGAGCAATAGGCACGCCACCAGGCCCACCGAATAGGTGAGCTCGAGCGCGGGTATCTGGTTGAAGCCGAGATCGGCCACCAGGCTCTGGAGGTTGGGCTCGTTGGAGCGCCACACACCACCGTTGCTGAAGCCGTCGAACGTGGTCGTGCCGATCACCGTGCACACGAGCCCGACCGTGCCAGCGATCACCGGCATGTCGGCCAGCCCGCTCAGCGGCCGGCGCGTGTACACGATCCCGTCGTCGTCCTGGCAGAGCGGAGCGATGCGCGAGAACAGGCTGAAGTAGGCGCCGAACCCGTCCGCGCGCTGCCCCCACTCCTCCACGCCGAACAACGCCATCCCGGCGAGCATCACCACGAAGTAGGCGAGCGCGAGCGCCGCCAGGGTCGAGGGCTGATCGCGATCGGGGGTGACGTACACCAGCTCGCACCAACCGAACCCGACCAGCGTCGCCACCGCCGGCCACATGCCGAGCTTCTCCGGGTAGCGCAGCAGCGGTGGGCGCGCGAACGCGCGCGGCGCCATGCGCCGGCCTACCCACCTGATCGCGCGCGCACACGAGCGCCATGGGCTGAGCGCGCGGAACACGTCGCCGCACAGCGCGCTTGAGAGCGGCGCGCCGACCCAGAACACCACGTAGATGAAGGTCGGTGTGAAGTTCGCGCTCCACACCTGGGTTCCCTCAAAGCCGGCGTAGACCACGAGAACGAACAGCCCTATCCCAAAAAGACTCGCCAGCCGCGCAATCGCCGCGGGCATCTTGAACAGCCGCTTGCGGTGCTCGCTTTGTAGCTGCGGACGCGTCCACATCGTCGATAGCGCCACGAATGAGACCACCAGCACGATCGCGGCGGTCCAGCTGAACAGCCACACGGGGATCGGCAGATCGGCCTTGCCGACGATCCCGTGCGCCGCGGCCTCCTGTGGGAACAGCAGTGCCGCCATGCCAAGGCCGCCGAGTGCGGATGGCAGCAGACGACGCGTGGGGATCATGCGCGCGCCAGTGTATGCCACGCGCACTTGCCGCCCGCCGATAGCCTGCGTTGCCGGTGCGCCCGCCCCCGCTTGCCATGTCAACCACCGCCGTCGCAGCGATAACGCAGCTCGGACCACTGGCTCTCCTGGCATTTGGCTATGCCAAGCGGGCCCACACGCTGGGGCGTGAGGGCGAGCCCGTGCCCGGCTGGCGCCAGGCGTGCTTCTACGGCGGGTTCCTCACAATCTGCGTCGCGCTCACCTCGATGGGCGGCGCCGGCCGGGAACTGCTGACGGTGCACATGGCCGAGCACCTGCTGCTCGGCGACATTGCCGCGCTGCTGATCGTGCTCGGGCTGACCGGCCCGCTGATCGCACCTATCCTGCGTGTGCGGCCGTTTGACCGCCTCCGCGTGCTCGCTCACCCTCTGATCGCGTTCCCGCTGTGGGCGATCGACTTCTACGCGTGGCATCTGGCGATCTTCTACGAAGCAGCGTTGCGCCACTCCAGTGTGCACGCGGTCCAGCACGCGATGCTGCTCGGCTTCGGCATCAACATGTGGATGTGTCTGTTCGGGCCGCTCCCGACGCCACGCTGGTTCGGGAACTCCGCGAAGCTCGTCTACATCATCGCGGTGCGGCTCACCGGCGCCTTGCTCGGCAACATTTTTCTGTGGTCCGGCACGGTGTTCTACCCGGCCTACATCCGTGGAGACCTCGCCTGGCACATCTCTCCGATCGCCGACCAGAACCTCGCCGGTGCGGTGATGCTGGTCGAGGAGTGCGTCCTCACGCTCGGACTGCTGTGCTGGCTGTTCCTGCACACCGCGCGGCAGACCAAGGAACGCCAGGAGTTGCTCGCCTCGCGCGGTCGCGCGGGCTGAAGAGCTCAGCCGGAGGACGGCAGCTTGTCGGTTGCCGCGGCAGCGGCTTCGAGCGCTCGGGCTCGGGTTCGGTGCGAGGGCTACGCATTCAGCTTGGAACGGTAGCTCCTGGCTGCGTCAGTCGCTGCGCGTGCGCCGCAGGAACTCGTCGAACAGCGGCACGGTGAAGGCCGTGTCGCCGTGTGCGGGGCTGAATACCATCCCCTTCTGGATCAGCGCGGAACGGCGGGGCGCGACGCTCTCGACCTTGACCCCGAGTCGCGCGGCTATGTCACCGGACCGATGCGATCCGTCGCCGAGCTCTGCCATGGCCGCGAGATAGCGCTTCTCCGCCGGTGTCAACCGGTCCATGCGCACGAGGAAGAAGTTCTCGTCCAACTGACGCTGAACGTCGGGCGCCGCGAGGCGCACGTCCTCGAGAGCGATCGGAGACTTCGGAGCGACATTCCAAACGTGGTAGCCCCACTCTTGGATGAAATAGGGATAGCCCTGCGTGCGGTCGAGTAGCTCACTCAGTGCACCAGCGGTGAACGTGACGCCTTGGGCCTGCGCCGGCAGCGCGAGCGCGGCTTCGGCGTCTCTGTGAGCGAGCGGTCCGATGTGCGGGAAGTCGAAGAGCCGCTCGGCGTATGACTTCGCGCTGCCCGCCAGACCCGGGAGTTGTGGCAGTCCGGCGCCGACGAGGATCACCGGCAAGCTGAGCTGAACGGTCCGGTGGATCGCGCTTATGAGCGCCGCGAGCTCTTCGGCGGTGAGATACTGGATCTCATCGATCGCGAGAAGCAGTCCGGTATTCCGGTCCTTGACGGCTTCGCCTACGGCCACGAGAAGATCGGTAGTGTCCTCCGATAGGACACCGGAGTCGGCACTGCCGATGACCGACTCGACAGCCAGCGAGATCGACATTCCATCGGGAAGCGTGTACGTAAACGACTTCAGTGTGCCCATAGCTCGCTTGACGGCCCGCGACACCGGCCCTTGGTCGAGGCCCACAAGGATCGACCGCAATCGCGTGGCCAGCAGACGCTTAAACTCGCCGGTCTCGGGAGCCTCCATGAAACCCGCCTGTAGACCGCTCTCACGCGCCAGTTGCTCGAAGCGGTTCAGCAGGACGGTCTTCCCCACGCCTCTCAGCCCAATCGGCATGACGCTCTTGCCGGGGCGCCCCGCGAGCGTGCGGCGCAAGGCGATGTCGTACTTCTCTATCAGCTCATCGCGCCCAATCAGAGCTGGAGGCGGAGTGCCGGCTCCAGGGCGAAACGGGTTCTGGAAGGGATCCATCCCAACTGACCTTACCAAGACTTATCGAGCTTACCCCGAAAGCCGGTAAGGTTCGTTGAACAGTGCCGGGATCGACGATGCTACGGCGAGCCGCCGCCCGCTGAGCACTCACACTCAACCGGAGACATCGCGGTTCGGTTGCCACTCGGGCGCGCAGGCGAGTAAGCGCGGTTTGCGGTCAGCCGGCTTAGGGCTCAGCTGGAGGCCAGCAGCGGCACGTCGTGGGCGATTTCCTTCGGCGCGAATTCGGCGGCGTACACAGTGGTGCGCTTGCCGCTGGCGCTCACCCCGTAGACAAGCCCGGTGTGGTTGATGAACTGTGGCTGAGATGCGTCCTGCTGAGAGCCAACCCCCCACGCCTTCCACACGGGCGCCAGTTCGCGCGCCGAGCCGATCAGGTACTGCATGCGGCCGGTCATGCCGTGGTCGGCCAGGAACGCGGCGACCGTCTTGGGAGTGTCGCCGCGGGGGTCCACCGACACGGCGATGATCTGCGCCTTGGAGGACTCGGAGGACCCCATCAGGTTCTGCGCGACGCGTAGGTTGGAGGCGATCAGTGGGCAGATGTCGGGGCAGTGGGTGTAGAGGAACGTGACCAGCACCGCCTTGCCGCGGTACTGGTCGATGTTGACCGCTTCGCCCTTGTAGTTGTGCAGCGACAGCGGGGGCGCCGCACTGGTGGGGGTGAGCACCGAGCCGTCGTAGCTGGCGGACTTGGCGGTGGGGATGCCGTCGATCGTGGGATGCTTGCTGC
>JBAWFB010000014.1:0-1590 GCA_049591495.1 Solirubrobacteraceae bacterium | reverse complement strand
AGCTGATATGGGCACGCAGGACAAGCTGGACAAGGACGCAGGGAGCGAAATGTGCTTCGCACATGAGCGACCGAGGACGCCGCTCCAGCGCCGTCATGCGTGCTCATATCCGGGCCTCCATCAGTTTCTCGACGTGCTTGGCGAGGATGTCCACCTCGATGTTGACCCGATCCCCTGTCTGGACTCCTCCAAGATTGGTACGTGTGAGCGTCTCGGGGATCAGCGACACCGAGAACCCATCGTCACGAAGCTCGCTGACCGTGAGGCTCACACCATCCACTGCAACCGAGCCCTTGCCGACCAGATAGCCGGTCAACTCGTGCGGGACCTCGATCGAGAGCACTCGCGCAAACCCCTCCTCGCGTATCCCCTCAACCGTTCCTGTGCCGTCCACGTGCCCCTGCACGATGTGCCCGCCGAGCCGCCCGTCGGCGCGCAACGCGAGCTCCAGGTTGACGGGCGAGCCGGCTTGCAGACCCTCCAGCGAGGAGCGCCGCAGCGTCTCCCGCATCGCCTGCGCGCGGAATCCCCCATCGTCGACGACGGTGGCCGTCAAACACACGCCGTTGACCGCCACCGAATCGCCCACGGAAAGCTCATCCGCCAAGGACGTCGATATCTCGAGCGTCGCACCATCCGCGTCGCGCTCGACGCTGCTCACGCTCCCGAGATCGGCGATCAGTCCTGTGAACACTGGTGGAGCCTCATGCGGTTGGGGTCTACCACTCCCGTAGGCGTGCTGATATGAGAAGGTCCTCGCCGACGCGGTCACAGCTGAGTGTGAGGGCGCGCAGCGCCTCGGAGATGCGCTCGACACCCTCCCCCTCCAGCGGATCGCGTGCGGTGCGCCCACCGAGCAGGATCGGCGCAAGGAATAGCCGTATCTCGTCGATCTCGCCGGCGTCGAGGAACGCTCCGGCGAGATGCGGACCGCCCTCCAACAGCACTGAGGCGATGCCGCTGGTGCCGAGTTGGTCGAGTGCCGAGCGAACGCGCGCCGGCTCGTTCTCGCCGGTGGCAACGAGCACCTGCACGCCTGCGGCCTCCAGCGCGTCGGTGTCCGAGCGCGCCGCGGCGCGTGAGACGACGACCGTCAGCGGGATCTTCTCCACAGCGCTCACGAGCTGGGATGAGATCGGCAGGCGCGCGAGCGAGTCGAACACGACACGGCGCGGCTGGCGCGCGAGCTCTGAGAGCACCCCGTCGGGGCGTGCCGTCAGCTGCGGGTCGTCGGCGAGCGCGGTGCCGATCCCGACGACCACCGCATCGACCGACGCGCGCCAGGTGTGCGCGAGCAGCCGGCTTTCCTCACCGCTGATCCACTGCGAGTCTCCCGCCTGCGTGGCGACCTTGCCGTCGAGCGTCATCGCCGACTTGAACAGGACCCACGGCCTGCCGGTCCGCGCGTGCTTGCGGAACGGCTGGTTGAGCATCCGGGCCCGGGTAGCGAGGTCGCCATCGGCGACCAGCACCTCGATCCCCTCGTCGCGGAGGATGCCCAGGCCCCGCCCGGCGGCGTGCTCGGACGGGTCATCGGAGGCGACCACGACGCGGCGGATGCCGGCCCGGCGGATCGCGTCGGTGCACGCG
>JBAWFB010000013.1:0-1792 GCA_049591495.1 Solirubrobacteraceae bacterium | reverse complement strand
GCCCTGCCCACCACCCGCGCCGCGCACGCCACCCGAGCCCTGCCCTCCCTGTCCAGCGCTCGATGTGCCGCGACGCTCCCCAACGACGCCGCCGTGGGCGGCGCAGATCGCGAGCGCGCGATCCATCGCGGAGTCGACCGCGTGATCGGTGGACTCGAAGCCGAGCACCAGCAGCGCGAAGGTGCCGTCGCCGGACATCGTGTAGCGCGCCTCGGAGGGATCGATCAGCCTGCAGTTGCTGGGGTGAAGGCCCGACTGGGAGAGCGCGCGCACGCATTCGGCGCCGGCGAGGAACGTCGGGAAGCGCACGCCCGCCGAGGCTCGGTGGGTGGGTCGCGGCTGGACGCGCACCCACGCCTCGGTGATCACGCCAAGCGTGCCCTCCGAGCCGGCGAGCAGCCGGTCGGGACTGGGACCGGCGCCCGAGCCGGGCAGCCGTCGCGACTCCCATGCGCCCGCGGGCGTGAGCGCGCGGATTGACTCGACGAAGTCCTCGATGTGAGTCCAGACGGTGGCGAAGTGCCCGGCAGCGCGTGTGGCGATCCAGCCCCCGAGCGTGGAGAGCTCAAACGATTGAGGGAAGTGGCGCAGAGTGAGACCGTGATCGGCCAGCTGTGCCTCCAGGTCAGGACCGCTTGCGCCCCCCTGAATCAGCGCGGCACGCGAGACCGTGTCCACCTGCAGCACGCGACGCAGTGCGCTGAGATCGATCGTGACGGCGCCGTTGTAGGAGGAGTCGAGCAGCGGTTCGATGCCGCCCACGACGCTGGTGCCGCCGCCGTAGGGAATCGCGGCGACGCGCTCCGCCGAGCACCATTCCAGCAAGCGCTCCACGTCGATCTCATCGCGCGGGCACGCCACGAAGTCGGGGGGATGGTCGAAGTGCCCGCGAAAGCCACGCACGACGTCGGAGTAGGACTTGCCGAGCGCGTGGGAGGCACGCGCGTGCACATCGCTCGAGCAGATCGGCGCCAGCGCGGAGGGCGCTACCACTCGTGGCGGCTCCAGGACGATCGTCTCAAGGCCGGCGGGCTGCTCGACCTCAACCGGCGGAAAGCCGAGGTGGGCGGCGAGACCGGCGGCAGCAGCACGAACCTCCTCAGGCGTGGGCTGCTCATCCTCGAACCCCCAACCCCAGTGCTTGCGCCGGCGCGTAGTCACTGGAGCGAGTGTAGGCGGCAACATCTTTACCTGTCCTGCCCCTCCGATGACTAGCCTATAGGTGGATGGCCAGCAGAGCTGAACCGCAGACCAACGAGATGCCCGAGATCCTGGCGCGCGGGCCATGGGACCTGGATCAGGTGAAGACGCGCTGGCGCACCGAGCACTACGAGCCCCCGCAAGAGCACGTGGAGGCAGCCGACTTGGAGATCGCCGGACTGCGCGAGCGTGGCTCGCCGAGCCACGACGGACTCGCGGGCAGACTTGTCGACTACAAGGACAGTCCACGCGGGATCGAGCTGGAGATGCAACCGCTGAGGTGGGCGTTGAGACTCGTGGCGGGCGACGCGTCCTCGAGCATGGCGGCGCTGTGCGTCACCCGCGCGGCGGACGGACGCTGGCTGGCCGGCAAACGGGCGGCGTGGCTGTCGTCGTGGGCGGGACGCTGGGCGCTGGGCGCCGGCGGCGCGGTGGACCTCGGCGAGAACCCAGCCGACACGCTCGTGAGAGAGCTGCACGAGGAGTGGTCTGTGACCCCGGAGCGCGTGCGCGGAGAGGCGCTCGTGCGATTGCCACATCGGCTTGGGATGTTCGTCGGACCGGCGTGGGTGGCAGACGGCGCCGAGGTGAC
>JBAWFB010000012.1:0-2748 GCA_049591495.1 Solirubrobacteraceae bacterium | reverse complement strand
GATTACCAGCACCGATAGCAGTTTGATCCCCAGCACGAAGGACGTTGCAGTGAGGGCCGGCTTGTCTTACCGGTACAAGCATACGAACGCTGGGATCGGCTACGCGCGCGGGGTCAATGGCGGCTCCGGTGTGCAGCTTGGGGCCCTGGCGAATACCGTTTCTGGCTTTTTCTCGCAGGAGCTGACCCGCGATTGGCTGGTATCAGGCAGTGGAGCGTATACGCATACGTCGACGCTGGCAACGGGAACCGGAACGCCTCCGCCGGGGTTATTGATTCCTCTGGGCGGAGATTTTTCAACCGGGTATGGCGGAGTTCAGCTATCGCGCAGGCTGGGGAGAACCCTCTCCGCCTATTTGAGCTACACGGTACAGGACCAGAATTATAACGCTGCGTATACAGGCAGGAATGCATTTAACGGAACGTCGCAGACATTTGGAATTGGCATCTCCTATAGGCCGCTCGCAACGCGCCTTGGGGAATTTTAAGGAGTAAGTATGCTTGGTCATCGCCCACTCACGCCGGAAGACTACATGACGATCCTGAAACGCAAATGGTGGGTCATTGTGATTCCCGCAGTGATTCTGCCGATTCTCGGTTTTGCGATCACGTACATTGTGCCGCCGCAGTATGTCTCTCAGACGCTTGTGCTGGTAATGCAGCAGAAAGTCCCTGAGTCCTATGTAAAGCCTGTGATCTCCGAGGACCTGAACGCGCGGCTGGCAACGATGAAAGAACAGATTCTGAGCCGTTCGCGCCTGGCTCCCATTATTGAGCGATTCAATCTTTATGGGAACAAAGGCCTGTCGATGGATGACCGCATTGACCTTACGAGAAAGGCAATCGGGATCAAACCGATTCAATCCGATATCTCGAGGACGGGTGGACTTCCCGGGTTTTTCATCTCGTTCACGGCGAACGATCCGCGAACGGCGCAACTTGTATGCGGCGAGATTACTTCGCTTTTTGTGAGTGAGAGCATCCATGCACGCGAGACATCCGCGGAGGGAACGACGGATTTTTTGAAGGGGCAACTGGACGACGCCAAGGCCAAACTGGATGAGCAGGCCGCCAAGCTGGCGAAGTTTCAGCAGGCGTATGCGGGGCGATTGCCGGGTGAAGAGGCGACCAACATGAATATGATGTCGACCCTGAATACCCAACTGGATGCGTCAACGCAGGCACTGACGCGGATGCAGCAGGACAGGAGCTACGAAGAGGCGCTTCTATCGCAACAGGTCGCTCAGAGCAGCCAGTCTCCAGAACAGAAGCTGGCGCCGCAGACGCAGCAGGCGGAACTGCAGGCCTTGTTGAATGAAGAATCGAGTCTGTCGGCGCGTTATACGGATGACTATCCGGATGTAGTTGCGGTGCGGAAAAAGATCAAAGATCTTCGTGCCCAGATGGCGAAGACGCCAGCACCGGCGAAGGCTTCTGTTGCGAGTGCATCGAGCCAGAGTGACTCGCCTGCCGTGCAGCAGCTTCGCGCGCAGCTTCATGCGTTGGATATTGGGATTGCAGACAAGAAGCGCGATCAACAGAGAATTCAAGGCCAGCTCTCGATGTATCAGGCGCGGGTGTCTTCGACGCCGCAGGTGCAGGAACAGTTTAAGGATGTTACGCGAGACACGCAGATGGCGCAGCAGTTTTATGACGATCTGCTGAACAAGATGAACCAGTCGCAGATGGCCACGGATCTGGAAAGACGACAGCAGGGGGAACAGTTCAGCGTGATGGACGCACCGAACCTTCCGGAAGAGCCGACGTTCCCGAAACGGGGCGTGTTTGTGGGCGGCGGACTGGCGGGAGGAATCCTGCTGGGGCTATTGCTGGTGGGCCTGCTGGAGTATCGAGATACGGCATTGCGCAGTGAGCGTGATGTATGGGCCTTTACGAAGTTGCCGACGCTGGCTGTGATTGAGTTCAGCTCGGAGACGGGTGCAGTTGAACCTCGCCGGAAGTGGTTTGGTCGGCACAAGCCAGAGAGTGCAGCGGGAACAGATGCGCTGATGAATGCGGGTCGCTGACGATGTATAACACCTTTTTCAAATTGCAAAGCAGTCCGTTTGGGACGAGTCCGGACCCAAGGTTTCTGTACATGATGCCGCATACGCGCGAAGCGTTGGCGTGCCTGGAGTATGGGATTTCGGCGCGCAAAGGTTTTACGGTGCTGACCGGAGAGGTGGGCACGGGGAAGACGACACTGCTGCGCCGGGCGCTGAGTTCCTTTAGCAATCGCCGCGTCTCGACGGCATTTGTGTTCAACCCACGGCTCGACGTTCTGGATTTTCTGGAATTTGTGCTGACGGACTTTGGCATTATTCCGGCGACGCGGACCAAGTCGGGCATGCTGCTGCAACTGAATCGCTGGCTGATCGAGCGATTTCGTATGGAAGAGACCTGCGTTGTGGTGGTGGATGAGGCGCAGAATCTTTCGTGGGACTTGTTGGAAGAGATTCGGCTGCTGACGAATCTTGAGACGTCTTCGGAGAAGCTGCTACAGATTGTCCTGTCGGGGCAACCCGAACTGGAAGAGAAGCTGCGCCATCCGAGTGTCCGGCAATTGAGGCAGAGAGTTGCCTTGTGGTGCCGGACGCAGTCGCTGACGGAGAGCCAGACGCATGCGTATGTGGCTGAACGGCTGCGCATCGCTGGCGCAAGCTGGCCGCTGTTTTCTCTGGATGCTCTGGACCTGGTTCACCGTTACAGCCGCGGAATACCGCGCATTATTAATTTGCTGTGCGAGCAC
>JBAWFB010000011.1:0-9234 GCA_049591495.1 Solirubrobacteraceae bacterium | reverse complement strand
TCAGATGCCCTCGCGGGCCGCGACGGTCAAAAACCGAACCAGCCCGTCAGGGCTGGCGGTTTACTCCGCTCCAGCGGATTCCAAATCCGGGACGCAGTCCCGGGAGAAGTCCACTAAAGCGATGACCGCAGTTACCCGCCACCTAGCTGGTCTCACGCTGTTCATCGCGGTCCGTGGATAGCCTACCCACCCCGTGTCTAGCAATGCGCCCACTCCGACGATCGACAAGCCGCTTCCCAGGGCTGCCGACGCTTACGCGGAGGCTGAGAAGTGGCGGGAGTGGATCTTTACAGAGCGAGGGCACGGGCCGGAATGGGCTCGGGTCTTTCATGTTGGTACGGCTGATACAGAGACGGTCTGGACCGCTATCACCAGAGCAATACTTGACGCCCCGATCCACAAGATCATCGACCGTGGACAAGATGGCGTGGTCTGTGGTGTCGATATGGAGCTAACAATCGCGTCGCGCAGGGCCCGTGTACGTACTTCGTGGCACTACGAGTACGCACGTGCAGCACCACGCCTGGTAACCGCCTACCCAAGGCTCTAGAATGCGGATGATGCCTGCGCTACATGAGATCACGACCTACGATCCCGTCGAACTGACCGAGCCGGTCGAGAAGATCCCTGCTGGCGCCCGCGGGGGCGTTCTGGAGTTGCGCGACGGCGGCCGAGCGATGGTCGAGATCACGTCGCTTCCACTCGACTCTGTGGAGCGGATCATCTTCGTCCCGCTGGCCAAGCTGCGCCGCACAGACTGACACGGAACGCCGTCGCTAACCCGGACGGGGACTACCTATCCTAGGTCAATACGGTCTGGGCACAATACATAACTGGTTGGTGGTTATGGCCATCGACGCAGAGCGTAGCGGGCGGCAAGGGTGACCTGCATGGGGCTATGTGGAAGCGAGACGCCCATCCCTTGCCGCGGCCGTTGCGAGTCCCTTATCGAGCGTGATCAATTCCACGTCCAAGCGCCGCGCCAGCGCCAAATAAGCGGCGTCATACGCGGTCAGTGCAGCGCGAAGATCCCATATAGCGTCGGCAAGCTCGATCACTGGGTACCTGACCGCGCGTATGTCAGCCAATGCAGCGAGTGCCTCTGTGGCACGACGTTGGCTCAGCTCACCGCGAATCGAGTAGCGACGCAACACCGACAGCAGCTCGACATGAAAGTGCTCAGGGACATGCAGCTCGGGATGCCGCGACAAAGCCTCACGGATGCCAGCGGCCGCCGGACGCGCGAGCAGCAGCTCAGCGATCGCGCTCGCATCCGCGACTATCACGCGGCGTTACGTTGGCGCTCGGCGGCGAGCGCAGCCGAGGGCGACTCGCTGACCTCTACAGACTCCCATGCCTCGCTACGCGCAAGCCACTCCTTCATGGTCGGGCGAACGGCCAAAGCCTGAAGCTCAGCGAGCAAGTAGTCGGAAAGCGTCTGTCCCGTAAGCGCAGCGCGAGCCTTCAACTCACGATGCAGCTCGTCGGGAACATTGCGGATTTGGATCATGGATGACATGTTATGCTGATGATAGCATGTCAATCACATGCTTGTGCGTTAGGCTGGGGAGGCTTTTATTCCACCCAATGTGGTTCAATCACACACCTGAACTGGTTGGTTGTGATGATGGTCGATCAGCCCTTTCTAGAGCCAAATTCAATGTGGTTCGAGCTAAAGCCAGGCTACGGCTGGACCACGATAGCGGCCGGAGAAGGCGTTAGACAGCGGCTAGGGCAGGAGCAAGGTCCTCGGCTGTTGTCTCGACCGTCTCAGGAATCGTGACCGACAGATGTCCGTCGCGCTCCAAGATCCGTCGAGCGCCGAGCACCGTCAGGCCGACGACACGGCTCGTGCCGGGTGCGTAGCGAACAACGTGCCCCTCGGGCGTCTCCTCGCCCTCCCCGACATGCGGCTCGCCGACGTGCAGGTAGAGCACGTCGTTCTCGGCGTCGTAGTCAGCATGATCGAAGCTCAGTGGCCCGATCGTGGTCTTCACGCGCTCCATGACTTGGGGTCCTTCCGATACGCGAACGCGGAGACGATCCGCGCGGGCTTCTGTTCATAGCTTACGACCACCAGCAGCCAGCGGCTAGGGCCAACATTGCATGCGCAGTAACGCGTGCGCTCCTCGAAGTCCGGATCAGGCGCAACATGATCGGGCGCGGACACCGTGCGTAGTACCTCAGAACGATATGCCGCGATCTCCCGATGATCCCGAGCGATCTTCCCTGCCCAAACGATGTCTGTCAGAACAACGCGGACACCGTTCGGATCGGTTATTTCATTTGACGAGGATTTGCCAGACATTGCAGACAAAGCGTCTCAGTCTGTTCGGATGATCGGCGAGACTTAATCCGACTACGGTTTCAGCTCGATCGCCGGCCAGCCCTCGTCGGGGACCGTCTCCGGATGCATGAGGTGAGCCAACTGACATAGCCCGTCGGCGAGCCGGGGTGCGGGCCGCGAATAGAGGCTGTCGGCGTCGACCGCCACCACCCGGCAGGGCAGTTGCAGCTCAGCGGCACGCGTGGCCGCTTCCTCGGCATGAAAGCCGCACGGCGAGATCACGACCAGATCGGGATCTCGCTCCAGCACCTCTCGCCAGCTCACCCGGTGTGATGGCTCGCCCGCGCAGCCCATCACGCATGTACCGCCAGCGCGCTCGATCATCTCCGGGATCCAGTGCCCTCCACAATATGGGGGCTCGATCCACTCGGCAAAGAACACTCGGGGTCTTCCGGCGTCGGCGACGGCTCGCTCGGCCGCCGCGATCTTTCCCCACATCTCCTCCACGACCTCAAACCCGCGATCCTCGACGTCCAAACGTCGGGCGAGAGCCAGCACGCTGTCGGACACATCCCCAAGGGTGCGTGGGTCGAGCGAGAGAATCTCGGTGTCCAGAGGGCACGCGGTGGAGAGGTCTTCGCTTGACACCGCACACACGGCGCACAGATCTTGGGTCACGATCAGGTCGGGAGCGAGGCGGTCGACGAGCTCCGCATCGACGGCGTACAGCGATCCGCCCGCGCCGACCGAATCGCGCACGAGCTCGTCGATCTCGACGCTGGAGAGCGTGGCAGGATCGATCCGAGCGCTTGAGACCACTGGCTTTCCGATCACCTCAGCCGGCCAACGGCACTCGGCGCTGACACCCACCAGCCGATCCTTCAAACCCAGCTGGGCGATGATCTCGGTCGCGCTGGGAAGCAGCGAACAGATCCGGCTTGGCACGCTCATGGGAGGGTCTGGCTGGATGGCCACATACAAGCACGGGCGATCTGATTTGCCAACGCACCTGAACGGTTGTTGATGACCATTGGCGCAGAGGGGTAACCGAAAGCGGCGCACGCCAGGCGGGCACTGGAAGGCCGCGGCGTCCACCTCCTCATGTTGGTGCCCATGAGCCACGCCTCAAGCAGCGGGGCACCGCTGTCGATGCGAATCCGGTGAGGCGATTGGTGCGCGACAACGCCCTGTGCGCGTTCCTGGCGGGCGCAAGCAGCGCCACGATGGCGTGGCTGGGCCTGTACGGATTTGCCTGGACCGACTACGAAAACGAGGCACGACCGTCCTTTGAGGCGCTCGCGCACGGACATCCGCTCGAGTTCCTGAGACTCGCCCCCGTCTACGGTGGCTCGTTGGTCGAGCGCGCGCCGTTTGCGCTGCTCCCCGGACTATGGGGTGGCGGCGAACTGGCGGTCTACCGCATGGTCGCGTTCCCCTGCCTGCTGGCCGCAGCCATCTTGGGCGTCTGGCTGGTCGCTCGGATGCGCTCCGAAGGCCATCCGATGTTTTCCCGTGCAGTCACGCTGGGCCTCTGTGTCGCCAATCCGCTGACTTTGCGCGCACTCGAACTCGGTCACCCCGAGGAGTTGCTCGGCGCCTGCCTGTGTGTGGCCGCCGTGCTACTTGCCAGCCGCGAACGCCCGCTGGCTGCCGCGGTCCTGCTCGGCCTGGCAATCGCCAATAAGGAGTGGGCGCTGCTTGCGGCCGGGCCTGTCCTACTGGCGCTTCCGGCAAAACGACGACTCGTCTGCGCCGCGACCGCGGGTGTGGTTGCCGCGGCCGTATTGGCACCCCTGGCACTGGTCTCCTCGGGAGGTTTTGTAGCGGACGCCCGCGGAGTCGCCGCGCCAGCGGCAACTATCTTCCAGCCGTGGCAGGTGTGGTGGTTCCTCGGGCACCACGGCGCGCTCGTGCACGGTCTCTACGGTGCACCCAAGCCCGGCTATCGCACCGGTCCCTCCTGGGCTGGGGAGATCAGCCATCCGCTGATCCTTGTCATGGGGCTGGTCTTGACAGTGGCCCTGTGGCTGCGGCGCCGGCATGCGGGAAAGGGTGCCTCGCTGATCGAGCGCGACGCGCTGCTTGCACTGGCGCTGCTGTTGCTGCTGCGTTGCCTGCTCGACACGTGGGACACGGTCTACTACCTGTTGCCGTTCGTGCTCGCACTGCTCGCTTGGGAGATCCATCGCTTCCCCGAACGACCGCCCCTGCTGGCACTGGTGAGCACGGTGCTCGCTTGGATCACCTTTCAGTGGCTGCCAGCTCACGCCTCTCCCGATCTGCAGTCGGCGTTCTTCCTGGCGTGGACGCTGCCCCTCGCGGTCGCACTTGCGCTCGCGCTATACCTACCGGAACGCGCCCTAGTCGACGAAGGCAAGCTCCTTCGCCAAGCCCGTAAGCCGCTGATGCCCGTTCTCGCCGACCAGCGCTAGATCCTCTATGCGCACGCCGAGCCGCCCCGGCAGATAGACGCCGGGCTCGACGGTGACGATGCTGCCGGCGCGCAAAGGATCCTCACTAGCGGTGTGGGACAGGCGAGGCGCCTCATGGATCTCCATGCCCACACCGTGCCCAACGCCGTGCCCGAAGTGCTCGGCGTGACCTGCCTGCTCGATGATCGAGCGTGCCACACCGTCCACCTCACGCCCGCTGACTCCCGCACGCACGGCGGCCAGCGCTGCTTCCTGGGCACTCAGGACGAGCTCGTAGGTCTCGGTTGCCTCGCCGGGAAGCGGACCTGTCGCGTATGTGCGAGTGCAATCCGAGCAGTAACCGTCCATGTAGGCACCCCAGTCGATCGTCACGAGCACCCCGCGGCCAATCTCCACCTCGCGCGGTTCGGCGTGCGGGAGCGCGCCGTGCTCGCCACAGGCGACGATCGACGGGAAGCTCGGCGCCTGCGCGCCCAGGCGACGCATCCGCAGCTCCAGCTCGATTGCCACCTCACGCTCGGTGCGCCCCACCAACCCGTCTTCGAGCACTCCCGTCAGCGCCGCGTCCGCAAGCTGCGCAGCGGCACGTACGTGCTCGATCTCCCACTCGTCCTTGACTTCACGCAACGCCTCGACAACGCCCGCACACCCAACGAGCTCCCAGCCAGGCGCGAGCAGCTCACGTAGATGTGCGTGCTGCTTGACGGTCAGCGACGCGTCGTCGAACCCGAGCTTCTCGCCGTCGGCTCCACCCGGGCCGAGCGCCCGCGTGGCGGCCTCGAACAGGTTTGCGGGCGCCATCTCGCGCTCGAACAGATCCGGCACCTGTTCGCCAGACTGGGTGGCGTAGCGGAAGTCGGTGAAGAACAGATGGCGAGCGTCCTCACTGGGTGATCCCTCGGCGGCGATCAGGGCCAGGCCGTGGGAGCCCGTGTAGCCGGTCAGGTACCGCACATTGACCGGTGTGCTGACCAGCAGACGGTCGATGTCGAGCTCACGCAGCCTGCTCGCAAGCCGTTTGACCCGGTCGAGCTCGTTCACGCCTGTCCGCCGTCGAGCTCATCGTGTAGCCGCTGCAACGCGAGCCTGTATCCCTCGATCCCCTTCCCGGAGACGGACATCACACACAGATCCTCAACTACCGACAGCTGCCGCCATGGCTCGCGCGCCTTCACGTCGGACAGGTGCACCTCGGCCGCGGGCAGTGCGGCGGTGGCCAACGCATCGTGGATGGCCCACGAATAGTGCGTCCAGGCGCCTGCGTTCAAAACAACCGCATCCACCAGCTCGCGCAGGCTGTGCAGGTGCTCGACGTACTCTCCCTCGAAATTGCTTTGAAAGAAGCGCACCTGCACCCCGATGTCGCTTGCGAAGCCTTCGATCTGGCGCTCAAGCTCATCTAGCGTGAGCGTGCCGTAGTGCTCAGGCTCGCGCTTGCCGAGCATGTCGAGATTGACGCCGTGCATCACCTCTATGCGAATCAGGCCGGGCATCTGCGTCCAGAGCCTACCGACAGAGACCCACGCAGCTCCATGCACGAGCCGCCGTTGCCTTTCGGCGAACAGGACGCTCAAGCGACTATCGGCCTGCGTTCAGCTCCCCCACAGCAGCACGCAGCTCCTCAGGCGGGACGTGACAACCGGTCCGTGCGTCTCCAGGGCTGCCGAGCAGCACAAACGGCACGTGTGCGCCGGTGCGCTTCTTGTCGCGCATCGTGGCCGCCAGTACCTGCTCGACATCCTCGCCGTCGAGCTGTACCGGAAGCCCGCGCGCATCCAACAGCTCACGCACCTGCCCGCGCAAATCCGGCAGGTTCGACAATCTCAGCGCCACCAGCAACCCGAGCCCGACAGCCTCGCCGTGGCGATAGCGCTCATAGCCTGTGACCGTCTCGAGCGCATGACCGACTGTATGACCGAGGTTGAGCACTTGACGACGCCCACAATCGCGCTCGTCTTCGGCCACCACCGCAAGCTTCGTGCGCGCGCACGCAAGGATCGTGCGCTCGTCCAGCGGCTCCTCAGCGGCGACTCGCTCCCACAGCTCGCCACCCGCGATCAGCGCGGTCTTCAGCACCTCGACATAGCCGGCCGCGAGCTCCTGCGGAGGAAGCGTCGAGAGCGTGTCCGGATCCACCAGCACGCAAGCCGGCTGGTGGTAGACGCCGACGTAGTTCTTCGCTTGTGGAAGGTCAACACCCGTCTTGCCTCCATATGCGGAGTCCACCTGTGCCACAAGTGTCGTGGGAACGTGTACCACCGACACGCCGCGCTGGTAGGTGGCGGCACAGAAGCCGGCGAGGTCGCCCACCACGCCACCGCCGAGTGCCACCAGGTGATCGGCGCGCGTCATCCCGCCCGCGACCAGGGCATTCCACACCAGCTCGGCGCTTGCAAGCGTCTTGCTGCGCTCACCCGGCGCGATCTCCACGAGCTCCTGCACTCCACCTAGCCGCTCGGCGTAGAGCGCGGCGACGTTCTGGTCTGAAACGCAGAATGGTCGCGAGAGGGCGCGGTCGATCGGCCACACGGCCGCCGGCGAGGCCAACTCCGGACCCAGCAGGCCGCGTCCGACGAATACCGGGTACTCCCCGGATGCGGCGCTGGCCCACAGCAGCCGAGTACCGGCCGGCGCATGCGCGAGCCCTCTAAGCGCGGCCAGTGCGCGCACGGCTACGCGTGGCGCGAGCGCCGGGAGGATCGCGTCCGCGAGTCCCTCATACAGCACCGTGCGGCTCGCGTGCAGCGCCATAAAAGCGTCGCGGTCGGCGGCCAGCGGACGCTTCTCGCGGCCCGCGCCCGCACGTCGCCACGCGGCCCGCGCGTCGATGTCCAGCAGCACCGTCAGATGGGGCTTGAGCGCTGCGCGTACACGCTCGGAGAGCACGCTGCCACCACCAAGCGAGATCACCGAGCCCGGCCCGGCCTGCTCGAGCAGCCGGCAGACAACCTGCTCCTCTGCCTCCCGGAAGGAAGCCTCTCCCCTCTGCTCGAACTCATCCGCGATCGAATGACCGAGTGCCTGCTCCAGCAGCCGGTCGCTGTCGAGCGCTTGCACGCCAAGCGCGTTTGCAACCTGGGCCGCAACGGTCGTCTTGCCGGCACCCATAAAGCCTATGAAGACCAGTGCGCGGTCTGGCGCGGCGATCACGCTCGCCATCGGGTGAGTCTCCCGCGAGCGTCGTGCTTCTCGCCACGCGTGCCTCGCCGCGCGTCGTTCAAGGCTTTGGCCATCCGATCCGCTCGCAGTAGGCGTCCAGCGCCTGTCGTGCATCGTCGATGTGGTCGCCGCCGAACTTGCGCCGATAGGCGTCGGCGAGCACCAACGCGACCATCGCCTCCCCAACGACCCCGGCGGCCGGCACGGTGCAGGAGTCAGTGCGCTCGCGCAGCGCCGCGGCGGGCTCGTGCGTGGAGATGTCGATCGAGCGCAATGGCTTTGTGAGCGTCGGTAGCGGCTTCATGGCGCCGCGCACGATCAGCGGCTCGCCGGTGGTCATACCGCCCTCCAGGCCACCGGAGCGGTTCGTTTCGCGGTAGTAGCCGCGCTGCTCGGAGTAGAAGATCTCATCGTGTGCCTGGGAGCCGGGCACGCCGGCGATGTGAAAACCGTCACCGACCGCCACGCCCTTCAGTGCCTGGATCGAGAGGATCGCCATCGCCAGGCGCCCGTCGAGGCGCTCCTCCCAGGAGATGTGCGAGCCGAGACCCGGCACCAGACCGAAGGCCTGCACCTCGAACACCCCTCCGAGCGACTCGTTGGCCTTGCGCAGCGCGTTGATCTCAGCGACCATCGCGCGGCCTGCCTCATCCTCCAGGCAGCGCACCGGGGACTCGTCGACGCCGTCGAAATCGGCGAGCGCCAACGTTTGCTCGCGCTCGGGCGCGTGCACCGAGGCAATCTGGATCACGTGCGAGCGCACCTGCACGCCAAGTGCCGCGAGAAACGCCTTGCAGAGCGCTCCGCCGGCCACTCGTGCCGCCGTCTCACGCGCCGAGGCTCGCTCCAGGATGTTGCGCACGTCGGTCTGCTTGTACTTCTGTGTGCCCACCAGATCGGCGTGACCGGGTCGCGGCAGGTGGACCTCGTCGATCTCAGTCTCGACGGGCCACGGGGACATGCGCTCTTCCCAGTTGGCATAGTCGCGATTCTGGACCTGTAGCGCAACGGGGCCGCCGAGTGTCAGCCCGTGCCTCACGCCAGCCGTCACCTGGGCTGTGTCCTTCTCGATCTTCATGCGCCCGCCGCGGCCGTGGCCGAGCTGGCGGCGTGCCATGTCCCCGTTGAGATCCTCAGGGCGCAGCGCGAGGCCCGCGGGCAGGCCCTCGACAATGCAGGTCAGGCCGGGGCCGTGCGACTCGCCCGCCGTCGTCAGGTGCAGGGCCATGTTGGCTATTCCTCGGCTGCCGGAGATCCCGCCTCGGCCGGTGCCTCCTGGGCATCGAGGCCGGGGATGAACTCGCCCGTGCCCTTGCACCATGGGCAGACGACCTCGTGCGGCGTGCCCCCAAGGCC
>JBAWFB010000010.1:0-5751 GCA_049591495.1 Solirubrobacteraceae bacterium | reverse complement strand
CTGCTGAGGAGGGGCTGCCGGTGACCCGCCGGTTGTTTCGCCGGTCGTTTCGCCACCACCCGTTGGCTGTTGGGGCAGGTCGGACTGAGGGTGGTTGGACACGGTGATCCTGCGGTCAAGCGCAACCGTGGAGTTGCCGGCGGCGTTGGTGACGGCGACCACGAGATGGTGGGTGCCGTCGGTGAGCGTGGTGGTGTCGAACGGGATGTCGGCGTTGAGCGAGGAAGGACAGGGCTGCAGATAGAGGAACGCCGGCAACCCGTCTGTGGTTTGGCCAACGTCGCGGCAACGCCCACCGTTTTCGTCGAGCAGCACCTGACCAGCTTCGACGCCGTCGACCGTGAACACCGCCTCGTAGACGCCAGAGCCGGAGTCTTCGGCGTGGAGCGAGAGGTCGGCGGTGCCGCTGAGCGTGGGCGCGGTGGCAAGTTCACCTTCGACGTCGGACACCGTGGGCTGAGAGGTTTGTTCGAGGGTGAGGTCGGCGGCGTAGAGATAGACGACGGCGGCGTAGCCGTTGCTGTCGCCTTTGCCGCTTGGGCATACAAACTTTGGACTGCCCCCGCACGACACATTCATGTAGAGATGAGTGCCGAGATATTCAGGAGGTACTGTCACAACATTCGATGGAGAGTTGACAGTGCTCGTGTTTCCGGTCCCAGTCGGACAGCCAAACTCTGCGACACACTGGTCTATAACGTCGGCTTCAACATCCTTATTTTCCGGTCCGGCCAACCAGGACTCGTATGTGGCATTCGTTGCCCAACCCCCGTCTGCATCGTCGGCTCGCCATAGTGTGGCCGCGGCGATCGTTGTTTTGGGTGGAGCGCTGAAGGTCCACGTTGCGTGGTCCGTTTCAACTTCATGGGTCGCACCATCGCTAAGCGCCGCCAGCAGCGCGCCACCAGATCCACACGTATCCTGCACGGAATCGGACGGCCCAGACTTAGCTTCGCTCCACCCATCCGTAGGCGCAACCTGACCATCGGGCATCCGGCAGCTATACACGTGGTACTCCCCCGCCCACGCACTCCCACTCCCAACGACCGCCCCCGCGACCACACACCAAGCGACCAGCGCCCCAATCGCGATGGGACCCACACTCGCACACCGTCTCATCCTCAGCATTCCCAGATTCCTTTCCCTTCGGGATCTCAACGGCCGCTGTGGCCGCCCTCGACATCCATGTCGCTCGCGGGTCGCCGCCCACCCCCCCTGTCAATTGACTGCCGCTGTGTCTGCTCAGCGACCACCATGCTAGGGAAGCGGAATCTTCGGATGTTCAAAATCGACGAATGTTCGGGGCAATTCCAGTCAACCGTTTGCGCGCACCCGCGCGCGGCCGCACCGCACACGTTGGGCGCGCCGCGCGATCCGGCCCGGACAGCCGCCGAGTGCGCAGGTGGGCCGCTACGCGCCGAAGCGGATCGGCAACTCAGCCAACCCGTAGATGCCGAGGATGCTCTCATACACAGGCTCCCCGTCCAGCTCCAGCCGCGGCATTTCGCGTGCGAGGAACCCCAACCCCTCCTCCAACTCCAACCGCGCGAGGTTGGCGCCGAGGCAGTAATGCACCCCCGCGCCAAACGTCAGCGCGCGCGCCTTCGGACGCTCCACGGTGATGTCAAAACTGTCCGGCTCCGCGCCCACACCGTCGCGGTTGCCGGTAAACGCGCACACCATCACGATCGTGTCCCGCGGGAACGTCACGTCGCGGTAGGTCAGATCCTCAACCGTGATCCGTGCCGTGAACGGGGTGATCGGCTCATAGCGCAGGGCCTCCTCCACCGCGCGCCCCGCAAGCGTCGGGTCCTCCACCAGCGCCGCCCACTGATCGGGGTGTTCGGCCAGCAACCGCACCGCATGCGCCAGCTGACTCTGAGTTGTGTCCACACCTCCGATCAACACGTTCAGCACGAGGTTCACACACTCCTCCTCGCTCAGCCTGTCGCCTTCGTACTCGGCCGCCAGCAGCGTTGAGATCAAATCGTCGGGTGGGTGGGCCTGAGTCCCACGCCGCGCCGCCAGCAGCGCGCGCGCATACTCGTAGAACTCCTCCACCGCCCGCTCGATCCCGGCGCGCTCGTTCATCATGCTGGCCGCGTCGAACTGGCGCTGAATCCAATTCGACCAGTGGTGCAACCGCGGCGCGTCGGCCAGCGGCGCGCCCATCACCGTGGCGATCGTGCGCGAGGGATACGGCTTGGCGAACGTCTCCACGAACTCGCAACGCCCCGTGCCTCTCACGGGAACGAACAGCTGTTCCAAAAAGCCGCGCATCGTCGGGCGCCAACGCTCCACGGCACGCGCCGTCAACGCCGGGTTCACAAGGCTGCGCAGGCGCGTGTGGTCGGCGCCGTTGACGTGCAGGATGTTGCGCTGCATCTCCTCCCACAACGGACCGTCTTTGACGTCGAACAGCTCGGCGATCTTCATACCGGGGAAGATCGCCGAGCGTGTCCGTAGGAAGAGCTCGCCCGCCTCGCGGTCGAGCACCACATACCCGTACGGCCCAGCCGCCAGCCACCCCTGGGCCGCCAGCTCGCGCATGGCCGTGTGAAAACGCTCCCCCTTCAACTCGGGGTCGGTGTAGTCGAAGCTCTCGAGCTCCAGCTCTCCGACGAGCGCCATGTCACGGGTGGGTGAAGCGTCTTACTTCTTCGGGTGCACCGTCTGCTTGAGGCTCGCTCCGGGGGTGAACTTCGGGGCCTTCGACGCCTTGATCTTGACCTTCTCACCCGTGCGCGGGTTGACGCCCTGACGGGCGGCGCGCTTGACCACGGAGAACTTGCCGAAGCCGGTGATCACGACCTCGTCGCCCTTCTTCAGCGTCTTGCCAACGAGGGTCACAAACGACTCGACCGCGCGCCCGGCATCCGCCTTGGAGAGACCGCTGTCGGCGGCAAGCGCCTCGACAAGCTGGCTCTTGTTCATGGAGTGCTCCCTTTCGATTGTGTAACAGGCAGTGGCGGAGACTACCGCGCCTGCACCCCGGCAGGCACGAGCATATGGCGCAACTGCTCGCGCATCAGCCTCAAGCCGCGCTCCGGAGCGACCGCCGCGACACCGATCGCAGCGCGTGCCTTCTCGTCGGAGAGAGCCACATTCGACGGCAACTTCAGGTGTGGATCCTCCCCGCACGCGTGCAGGAACGCGGCGGTGGTGCCCTCCGGCACGAGCTCCCGTCCGCATCCCCACGCACCCCCCAACAGCTCCAGCCAGTCGCGGCGACCGAGCGCCACCGGACCCGCCGTGTTGTACACGCCTTCGCAACCCTGGGCGATCAGCTCACACACACGCTGCGCGTAATCCCATGCATATGTTGGACAGCGCCACACACCCACGGGCGCCGGCAGCGGTGTGCGTTCGCGCAAGCGCGCGACGATCCGCAGCGCCAGTCCCGAGCGCTCCCACACGTAGCGCGCGCCCCGCTCACCATCCGCGGGACGCGCCACATTCACGCCATACACCTCCCCGGGTCGCGTGATAAGCCATCTGACGTTCGAGCGCATCGTCGCCTCCTCGCATGCCAGCTTCGAGCGCCCATACGCGTTCACTGGATCCGGCAGATCGGCCTCGCCGAAGCGCACCCCCGCCGGCCGGTAGCCGCTGTGCACCCAGTCGCACGACACCAGCACGTAGTGCGCGCGCACCGCGCGCGCGGCCGCCAACGTGTGCTCGGCGCCAACGTAGTCCAGCTGGGCGATGTAGGGCTCGCGCTCGAAGCGACTCAGCGCCACCCCGCCGGCGGCGTGCACCACGACGTCCGGCTCGAACTCCATCGCGGCCGCCACACACGCTCTGCGATCGGCCATCTCAACCCCAACGGTCCGCACGCCCTCAAGCTCCACCGGCTCGGCGCCGAAGCAGCCCAGCACATCCCAGCTCTGCTGCGCCGCGGCAGCCGCCACGTTTGACCCGACCAAGCCGCTTGCACCTGTCACCAACACCCGCATTTGATACGCACCGTCTCCTAGCTGTCAAGTAACGGTAGCACCGCCGTGGCGCGAATGCGAGCCTTTCTTCAGCAACTGTGCGGGAAAGCACCTACGGCAGGAACGCGTTGGTGCCGTAGCGCACCGGTGAGATCGGCGCGTGGATCAAGCCGGCGCCAAGCATCCACTTCGACATCGCCGCCACGTTGGCGCTCCGCAGCGTGCCAAACGCCACCGCGTGCTCGTCGACGAACAGCGGCAGATACACATTCAGCGAAGCTTGGGTCAGCTTGCGCGGCAACGTAGGGTTGGCCGCCAGCAGCTCGTCGAGGCTGCGCGTGGGATCGCGCAGCGTGTCTTCGTAGCCGTGCACGGTCGCCGCCACGAAGTCGCGCACCAGCGCCGGATCGGAGCCGATCAGCTTGTTGGTCGTAAACGCCACCAGTCCCGGATACGCGGGCCCCCCGTACTGGTCGAGCCCAAACGCGGCGATCGGGTGCCCACTCGCCTGCAGCGTCACGCCTTCGTCGGGAATGAAGCCGGTGAACGCCGCGATCCGCCCCGCCACCAGTGCCTGCGCGCCGTTGAAGCCTACCGTCACCACGTGCACCCGCTTGGGGTTCACGCCCGCGTCGCGCAGCTCGGTGTCGAGCACCGCCAGATCCGAGGGCACCCCTGTGATCCCAACCGTCTTGCCCACCAGGCCCGCGGGCGAGCGCAGGTGCTCGGAGGCCAACGCGATCAACCCTCCGAGCGGACGCTGCACCAGCGCCATCACCGCCCGCGCGTCCCCGCCCGCGTCGATCAGCCCCGCCACATCGCTGCCGTCCGCCAACCCAAACTGCGCGCGACCCGCGTCGATCAGCTTCAGCGTTTCCTGGGTGGAGGTCGGTTCCACCACGCGCAGGTCGATGCCCTTTTCCTTGTAGTAGCCCGCTGCCATCGCACGATAGATGCCCGCGTGCACCGCGTTTGGCGTGAAGTCGAGGATCAGCGTCGCCTTCGTCGGGTGGGCAGAGCCACCACATGCGCAGAGAGCGCACGCGGCGGTCAGCGCCAGCGTGCACACAACCAGCCGGTATCGTCCAATCACTTGAAGGGATCCTCCTCAACGCATGTAGCGGGCCAAGAGGCCCGCACGCTATCGGGCGAGGCCGTCCGCGAGCTCTACACGCCCGCCGACCTGCCCGCGGGGATCGGCGATCCCGAGCACGACCCGATCGGAAAGCCCGGCTCCTACCCGTTCACGCGCGGGGTATACGAGTCGATGTACCGCGGGCGGTTGTGGACGATGCGCCAGTTCGCGGGGTTCGGCACCAGCGAGGAGACCAACGAGCGCTTCCACTACCTGCTCGACCACGGCCAGACCGGCCTGTCGACCGCGTTTGACATGCCGTCCCTGATGGGCCACGACTCAGACCACTCCAAGTCACTTGGCGAGGTGGGGCGCGAGGGTGTGGCAATCGACACGCTGGAGGACATGCGTACCTTGTTCGCCGGCATCGACCTCGGCGAGGTGTCGGTGTCGATGACGATCAACGCGCCCGCCGCAATCATGCTCGCCTACTTCGTGGTCGCCGCCGAGCTCGATGGCGACGGCAGGGGTGGCGCGATCGCGCCGGAGCACCTGTCGGGCACGATCCAGGCCGACATCCTCAAGGAGTACATCGCCCAGAAGGAGTGGTGCTGTCCGATCGATCCCGCGATGCGGTTGTGCGGGGACATGATCGAGTGGTGCACGCGCCACATGCCGCGTTGGCATCCGATCTCGATCTCCGGCTACCACATCCGTGAGGCCGGCTCCACCGCCCAGCAG
>JBAWFB010000009.1:0-6478 GCA_049591495.1 Solirubrobacteraceae bacterium | reverse complement strand
AAAGTGTTATGTACCGCTGAGAAGACATCTCCACCCGATGACTCCCATCGGTCTCATGCCGGGATCGGCTGCAGCGCCTGCTCCCCAAACGCGTCTCGCAGCGCCTCTCCAAGCAGCCCATACAGCGGGCCGCACAGCCGCGGATCCTGCGCGAGGATCGCCTCCGCGCGCGTGCGCGCGCGCTCCAGCAGCTCCCCGTCCTCGGGCAGCGTCGCGAACTTGAACTGGCCGAGCCCGGACTGGCGCGTGCCGACCAGCTCGCCCTCCTTGCGCAAACGCAGGTCGATCTCGGCGAGCTTGAACCCGTCTGAGTGCTCGGCCAATGCTCGCAGCCGTGTGGCGCCCGGCGGGCCGACAAGCAAACAGGTGGAGCGGTGCTCGCCGCGCCCCACCCGCCCGCGCAGCTGGTGCAACTGGGAGATCCCAAAGCGCTCGGCGTTCTCCACCAGCATCACGGTGGCGTTGGGCACGTCCACGCCCACCTCGATCACGGTGGTCGCCACCAGCACCTGCGCCTCTCCGGAGGCGAATGCCTGCATCGCCTCCTGCTTCTCGCGCGGACGCATCTGACCGTGAAGCAGCGCGATGCTGCGGCCGGAGAGCTCGCCGCGGCGCAAACGCTCGAACTCGGCTGTTGCCGCACGCAGCTCCCCCGCCCCCGCCGCAGTGCTCGCACCCTGTCCCGATGCCCCGGCTCCGTCGTCGCCTTCCTCCACAAGTGGACACACCACGTAGGCCTGGCGACCGGCGTCGAGCTGTTTGCACAACTCGCGGTAGGCCTCGGCTCGCCCGTTCTCCGCGGAGACGATGCGCGTGTCGATCGGCTTGCGCTCGCGCGGCAGCTCGCGCAGCACGCTGCGATCGAGGTCGCCGTGGCGTGCGAGCGCCAGCGTCCTTGGAATCGGGGTGGCGGTCATGTGCAGCATGTGTGGTGGACGCTCGGGATTGTGATGCTCAAGCGCCGCCCGCTGGCGCACTCCAAAGCGGTGCTGCTCGTCGACCACGGCCACGGCCAGCTCGCGGAAGCGCACGTCGGGCTCGATCAGCGCGTGCGTTCCAACCACGAGCGAGAGCTCCCCGCTCGCGAGCTTGCCGATCGTGTCGGATCGCCGGCCCGCGGAGGTCGAGCCTGTGAGCAAAGCCACCGTGACCGGCTCTGAGCCGAGCAGTCGTTGCAGCGTCGCGAAATGCTGGGTGGCGAGCGTCTCTGTGGGTGCCATCAACACCGCCTGCGCACCGTGCTCGACCGCGCGCAGCATCGCGTGCAGCGCAACCACCGTCTTGCCACTGCCCACCTCCCCCATCAACAGTCTTTGCATCGGACGCGCCTGTTCGAGGTCGCGAGAGATCGTCGCGATCGCCTTGCGCTGGTCGTTGGTGGGCTCAAACGGCAACGCTTGATCGAGCCAGCGGCCGCTCAAGCTCGGTGGCTCACACAGAGCTCGAGCATGCGCCTGCCCCGCACGTCGGCCACGACGGGTCAGAAAGACCAGCTGGCACAACAACAGCTCCTCGAACGCCAGCCGTTCGCGTCCTTGGACCTGAGCGTCGCCGGCCCCGCCGAAGTGCATAGCGGCCAGTGCGTCGGCCCGCTCGGGTAGCCGCTCAGACGCCCTGATCGCCGCCGCAAGCGGCTCCACCACATCGTCGAGACCCGCACGGCGTTCCCGGACGAGGGTGAGGATTTGCGTCGAGCTCACACCCTCGGCCGCCGGGTAGTGGGCCACCGATTGTGTTTGCCCCGAGGCGATGTCCGAGCCAACGGCGTGATGGGACACGCGGAAGCGCCCGCCACCGTCTGCCTTGCCGTGGAGCAGCAGCCTGGTCCCTGGCGGATAGCGGCCCGCAAGCCACGGCTGGTTGAAGAACGTCGCCCTCATCGACCCGGTCTCGTCGAAGACGGTTGCCTCCACCAGGCCCCGCATCCCACGTTTGCTTGCACCCTTTGGGGTGCGTACAGCACGGGCCGCGATCGAGCGCACCTGCACCGCCACCGTTGCCTGCTCCCCGGCGCGCAGCTGGGCCACAGTGCGCGCCTCGCGATGGTCGCGTGGCATGTGCTCCAGCAACTGTCCGACCGTGCTCAAGCCAAGCGCGACCATCCCATCGGCCATCTTTCCCTTCGACAGCTCCAGCGGAGCCTGCAGGCGCGAGGGCCTGGGCCAACGTATGGGCGCGCCCAGCATCTGCTCCCAGGCCAGCCGCTCGGCCGCGGCAAACGCGCAGGGACCCTCAGCTCCGCCGTCCTGTGCGGAGCGCTGGCACGGCACGGCGGTCGCTGTGGCTGTCGCAGGCGGCATCTACCACCAAGGATGATGACCAGCCGGCCGGTCGACGTGCACCCGCCGGCGGTCGATGTGCGCGGGGCGCGGCCCGACGCTCCGATCCCGCAGCCCGACGCTCCGATCCGCTACTCGGCGGCCAGCAGCCACCAGTAGGCGGGCTGGCCACCTTCGCGCAGCTCCAGCTCGACCCCGTCGTCCATCATCGCGCCGACCTGCTCGAGCTCCAGCGGGGCGTCCACGCCCGCGAGCACGCTGATCAGCTCCGCATCTGTGGCCAGCGCGCGCAGCACCGCGAGCAGCGTCTCACGCGGCTCGCCCCAGGCGACCATCCGCTCTTCGACGAACCCCACCGCGTCGCCCTGACCGAAACGACCCTGGGCGTCCGCGCGCGCGGCCTGGGCAACCGAGCCCGTGCGCAACGCGGCGAGCGCTTCCCGCATGGCTCGCGCGTTCTCCGCCACGCCACGGTGGCTCTGCAGCGCAACGGCCACCGCAAGGCCAGCCTGCTGGCTTGTGGCCGGCACCACCAGCACCTGCTTGTCCGACAGCTCCGCGGCGCGCTCGGCAGCCATCACCACATTCGCGCTGCCCGGAAGCACGACGACCTCCTCGGCTCCCACCTCGTGTATGCCCGCCAGCAACTCATATGTCGACGGGTTCAGCGTCGGCCCACCGTCGATCGTGTGCACACCCAGCTCGTGATACATCCGCGTCAGCCCAGCGCCGTTGACCACAGCGAGCGCACCACACCGCACACGCTGACGGCCGGCGGCGCCATCGCCTGCTTCTTCATACCCCCCCGAAGAGCCGTTGCTCGCAGCCGTCGCGACGCCGTTGGCGGACCCGCCGGCTGCGATTCCAGCGCCATCTGAGCGACCACCCGCCGCGGTGAGGCGCTGTTCGCGCTCGACCACCTGCAAGCGCATGTCGGCCACGTCCAGATGCGACACGACGCCCGCGTCCTCAAACAACGCGGTGGCACGCTCGGGATCGTCGGTGTGAAGATGCACCTTCAGCGTCTTGGGGTCCCCCACCACGAGCACCGAGTCGCCAAGCGCCTCCAGCGCAGCGGTGAAGCGCGAGGCGAGGAGGTCGTGACCGGTGACCGCGAAATTGGTGCAATAGCGGTAGGTGCTGGAATTGTGCTCGGGGTGAGTGATCTTGGCGGGCGCGTAATGCTCAATCTCCGGTGGCTCCTGGCCCTGGAGCGCCGCGACCACTCCAGCGAAGATCACTGTCAGCGCGTGCCCACCGGCATCCACGACCCCCGCCTCGCGCAGCTCAGCCAGCAGCTCCGGCCCGCGCTTGACCGACTCCTGGCCGACCGACACGGCGCGCTCCAGCGTTCTCGCTATCGCAAGATCCTGCTCGTGCGGCTCGGTCGCGGGCGCAAGCCTGCCGCCCTCCTGGCTGTGAGCAACATCGTTCACGATGCTGTGGGCCATCTCGCGCGCAACGGTCAGGATCGTGCCCTCCGCCGGCTCACGCACCGAGGTGTACGCGCGATCCGCGGCTTTTGCGAGCGCGGCACCGATCAAGGTGGCGTCGATCAGCTGACCGGGCCGGCTGACCAGCTCCTCGGCGGCGCCCCTGATCAGCTGGGAGAGGATCACGCCCGAGTTGCCCCGCGCGCCCAGCAGGGCCGCGCGCGCAACCGATTGGACGATCTCCTCACGCCCAATCTCGTCGATCGTCTTCGTCGAGTCGCTGCCCTGCAAACGGTCGAGCTCCTCCAGCACAGCCGTCAGCGTGAGCACCATGTTGTCGCCCGTGTCGCCGTCGGCGACCGGGAACACGTTCAGATCGTTGACCTCTTCGCGGCGCGACTCCAGGTGCGCAAGCGCCCCGGCCACGGCAGCCCTGAAGCGGATCAGATTGGTGTCAGTCATCCATCATGTACGTCCGCGGACCCCTCGTCCGACCCCCATATATCAGCACAGCCCTCGGCGAGATCGGCCATCCATCCGTATAACACGAAGCGCCTGTTGGGGTCGATGGGCAAGTCAGGCAAGGATCGTCTATGCGCACAACAGGAGCGCCTGTAGGGTGGAGAGGCAAGTCAGGCAAGGACGCAGTGACCGAAGTGTGCTTCCGCACACGAGGGAGCGAGGACGCCGCCTGACGCCGCCTATCGACCCTACAGGGCCTTGGTGACCTTGCCGGCCTTCAAACAACGCGTGCAGACATATACACGACGCGGAGCCTTGCCGACGAGGATCTTGACCTTCTGCAGGTTGGGGTCGAAGCGACGCTTGGTGGCGACCATCGAGTGACTGCGACTGTTGCCGAACGCGGGACCCTTCCCGCAGCTGTGACATACCTTGGCCATGAGCACCGGCAGTGTAGCCGCTTGCGCAGCCACTCGCCGGGCCGAGACTCGACGAGCCGCCCAATCAGCTGGCAATCGAGTCGGGGCGGCCCTCCAGCTGGACGCGCAAAGCAGCCATTCTCAGCACCGCCTCGGCGGCGTGAGCGCCCTGATCGCGCTTGCCTCCCCCGGCGCGCGCAAGCGCTTGCTCCATTGTCTGGCAGGTGAGCACACCGAACGCGCACGGTACGCCCGTGTTGAGCGCCACCTGTTGGATGCCGCGTGCGGTCTCCGCGCACACGAAGTCGTAGTGGTCGGTTTCGCCACGGATCACCGCGCCCAGGCAGGCGACACCTTCAAAGCGGCCGGTCTGGGCGGCATAGCTGGCCGCCAATGGCAGCTCGAACGCGCCCGGCACGTCGAACACCTCGACATCGGTCTCTCCGGCGCGCGCGAACGCGCCGAGTGCCCCGCCGAGCAGGCGCTCGGCGAGATCCTCATAGAAACGCCCGATCGCGATCGCGTAGCTCACTTGCCGCGCTCGCGGTCGGTCTCCCGCTCGGAGTGCAGTAGCTCAGCGTCGAGATTGAGGCCCTGATGGTGCAGGATGTGCCCCATCCGCTGTGCCTTGGTGCGCAGATATGCCTCGTTGTGCTCGTTGGGCGCGTGCTCGATCGGGATCTGCGCGCTGACCGACAACCCGTACCCCTCCAGTCCCTTGATCTTCTTGGGGTTGTTGGTGAGGATCCTGATCGAGCTGAGGCCGAGATCGACGAGGATCTGCGCCCCGATCCCGTAGTCGCGCAGGTCCGCGGGCAGACCGAGTCGCTCGTTGGCTTCGACGGTGTCCAGGCCGTCCTCCTGCAGGCGGTAGGCGCGCAGCTTGTTGAGCAGCCCGATGCCGCGACCCTCCTGGGAGAGGTACAGCAGCACTCCCTCGCCGTCGCGCTCGATCATCGCCAGTGCCGAGGCCAGTTGCTCGCCGCAGTCGCAGCGCAACGAGTGGAACACGTCGCCGGTGAGGCACTCCGAGTGCACCCGCACGAGCACGTCATCGCGCCCTGCGACGTCTCCCTTGACGAGCGCCACGTGGTGCTTGTCGTCCACCAACGAGCGGTAGCCGACCGCTTGGAAGTCGCCGAACGCAGTCGGCAGACGAGTGGAGACGACCCGTTCCACGAGCTTGTCGTGGCGCCTGCGGTAGGAGATCAGGTCCGCGACGGTGATCATCTTCAGCTCGTGGCGAGCACAGTAGTCGACCAGATCTGGGACGCGCGCCATTGTGCCGTCGTCGTTCATCACCTCGCAGATCACGCCGGCCGGGTTCAGACCTGCGAGCCGCGCGAGATCGACCGCAGCCTCAGTCTGCCCCGCACGCTCGAGCACGCCACCCTCACGGCTCTTGAGCGGAAACACATGGCCCGGCTGGACAAGATCGCGCGGCGCGCTCTCCGGGTCAATCGCGACCTGAATCGTATGGGCACGATCGTGTGCGGAGATGCCCGTTGTGACCCCCTCGCGCGCCTCGACCGACACCGTGAACGGGGTTTCAAAGGACGACTCGTTCTTGGCCGCCATCAGGTCGAGCCCGAGCTCGTCGCAACGCTCAGAGGTCAGCGACAAGCAGATCAGCCCGCGCCCCTCCTTGGCCATGAAGTTGATCGCCTCCGGCGTGGCGAACTGGGCTGCCATCGTGAGATCGCCCTCGTTCTCGCGGTCCTCGTCATCGCACACGACAACCATCTTGCCCTGGCGGATCTCCTCAATCGCCTCCTCAACGGTGGCGAACGGGGTCTTTGTCCTTGTCTTTGTCTTGGACTGGCTCATACCATTGGCTCCTTCGGATTTCGATCAAGCTGATATGGGCACGCAGGACAAGCTGGAC
>JBAWFB010000008.1:0-4282 GCA_049591495.1 Solirubrobacteraceae bacterium | reverse complement strand
AGTTCGCGCGCGGGGTGATCGAACGCGCGCTCGGGCCCGAGCGGGCCGCGGACGTGCTCGGGCGCCTGGCGAGCGCCAGCGAAACGCGTCCGTTTGAGTTCCTGCGCCGTGTCCCCCCCGAGCGGATCGCGACGCTGCTGCGCGGCGAGTCCCCTCAGACGGTCGCGCTGGTGCTCGCCAGCCTCAACGCGACCCTGGCCGCGGGGGTGCTGGCGGGCCTGCCCGACGGCGAGCAGCCGGACATCGCGCTGCGCATCGCGCGGATGGGTAACGCCAACACGCGCGTCATCCAGCAGGTGGAGCAGGTGATTCGCCGCAAGCTGGGCGCGACCGTCGAGCGCAAGTACTCCGCCAGCGGAGGCGCGAAGGCGCTCGCGGGGATCCTCAACCACGCCGACCGCACCACCGAGCGCAACGTGCTCGATAGCCTCGCCGGCGCCGACAAGGCTCTCGCCGAGCAGGTGCGCGGAATGCTGTTCGTGTTCGAGGACATCGTCAAGCTCGAAGAGCGCGCGATCCAACAGGTGCTGCGCGAGGTGGATCAGAAGGATCTCGTGCTGGCGCTGCGCGGGGCTCCCGAGAACGTGACGGAGATCATGCTGGCGAATATGTCCGAGCGTGGAGCGGCGATGCTCAAGGAGGAGATGGAGATCCAGCAGCCGCAGCGCAAGCGCGACGTCGACGAGGCCCAGGGCCGTGTGGTCGCGGTTGTGCGCAAGCTGGAGCAGGACGGCACGATTGTGATCGCGGGCGACGAGCAGGAGGGGGGCGAAGCGGTTGTCTGAGGCGCCCACGGCGGTGGGCTATGCGTTCGAGCAGCTCGAGCCCTCCGATCCTCCCGCCCGCGACGCGCCCGCGCGGATGATCGCCCAAGCGAAGGCCGAGGCCGACGGGTTGCGCGAGCAGGCGCGCACAGAGGGCTACGCGGAAGGGCGCCGAGCCGGCGAAGAGCAGGCCGCGTCCGAGATCGACCGTGCGCTGCACGCGCTCGGCGATGCGCTGCGGGGTGTCGAGTCGCTGCGCTCAGAGGTAGCCGTGGCCGTCGAGCGCGACGCGATCGAGCTCGCGCTGGAGCTCGCCGGCAAGATCCTCGAGGGCGCGCAGGCTGTGCGCGAGGAGACGGTGCTCGAAGTGGTGCAGGGCGCGCTGCGGCGTGTGGGCGACCGGCGCGAGATCGTCGTGCTGGTGAACCCCGCCGACCACCTGACGATGAGCGTGGCGATCGATCAACTGGCGTTGCGCGACAGCGGCGTGGACCGTTGCGAACTGCGCTCCGAGGAGCGGGTGGAGCCCGGCGCCGCGATCGTGCGCAGCGCCGAGGGCGAGGTCGACGCGAGCGTGGCCACACAGTTGCAGCGCGCGCGTGAGGTCGTGGAAGCGTCGCTCGCGCCAGCTGAGTCCGCGGCGTGAGCGACCCCGAGCCGCCAGGCACGCGGCTGGCGCGCGCCGCCCAGGCGCTGCGCGACGCCGATCTGGCTCGCCGCCACGGCAACGTGCGCAACTTGATCGGGCTGATCATCGAGGCGACGGGCCTGCAGGCCGAGGTGGGAGAGGTCTGCCTGGTGGGCACCGACGCGACTAGAGAGGCGGTTCCGGCCGAGGTGGTTGGTTTCAGGGACGGTCGCACGCTGCTGATGCCGCTCGGCGAGCTGCACGGCATCGGTCCCGGCACGCGCGTGCTGGCCACCGGGGCGCCGTTTCGTGTCACGGTGGGCACCGAGTTGCTGGGACGAATCGTGGATGGGCTCGGCAATCCGCTCGACGGCGGGCCCCCATCCGCCGGGGTCGCGCGCTCGACGGTTGCCCCGCCACCGGGAACGCTCTCGCGGCCGCGCATCAGCGAGCGTGTCGAGATGGGTGTGCGTGCGTTGGACACGCTCGTTCCCTGCGGGCGCGGGCAGCGGCTCGGCATCTTCGCCGGGTCGGGGGTCGGCAAGTCCTCGCTGCTCGGCATGATCGCCAAATCCACCAGCGCGCAGGTCAACGTGATCGCGCTCGTCGGCGAGCGCGGACGCGAGGTGCGGGAGTTCGTCGAACGCGACCTCGGCGACGCGCTCGAGCGCTCGGTGGTGGTCGTCGCCACCTCCGACCAGCCCGCGCTGGTGCGCATCAAGGCCGCGTTCACCGCCACCACGATCGCCGAGCACTTCCGCGACCAGGGGCACGACGTGATGCTGATGATGGACTCGGTCACGCGCTTTGCGATGGCCCAGCGCGAGGTGGGCCTCGCGATCGGCGAGCCCCCCGCCACGCGCGGCTACACCCCGAGCGTGTTCGCGCTGCTGCCACGTCTGCTCGAGCGCGCCGGCACCAGCGCCAGCGGATCGATCACCGCCCTCTACACGGTGCTGGTGGACGGCGACGACATGAACGAGCCGATCGCCGACGCCGTGCGCTCGATCCTCGACGGGCACGTGGTGCTCACACGCTCACTCGCCCACGCCGGTCACTATCCGGCGATCGACGTGCTGCAGAGTGTTTCGCGGTTGGTCGGCGAGATCGTCTCACCACAGGTGGCGACCGCTGGCCAGCGGCTGCGCGCCGCGCTGGCCGTGCTGCGCGAGAAGGAAGACCTCGTCGCGATCGGCGCCTACCAGCCCGGCAGCGACCCCGCGCTTGACATCGCGCTTGCAAACAAGGCCCGCATCGAGGATCTTCTGCGCCAGCCGGTGCACGAGCGCAGTCGTCTGGAGGACGCCGACGCGCGACTGCTCGAGCTTGCAGGCGCGCTCGCGGGTGAGCCGGCGCTGTCAGCCGAAGACATCCCCGACGCCGAGGAGGTGACCGCGGAGCGGCTACGCGACCCAGCCCCAGCCCCAGCCCCATCCCCATCCCCAGCGCTCGCGGTCGTCGAGTCCCCCGCCATACCAGCGCTTGGGCTGAGTCTCTGAGACGCGCGCCCGCATTGTGGCCGCGGGTAATCGACTGACCGTCCGCGCTCCGCGCCGGCCTCGCGGTGGATGGCCGTTGAGATCCGTCTGATGGGAATCAGGAGGAGGATGAGGGCTGGCTGTGTCTTCCAAACGGCACACATAACACTTTACAAAATGAAGTGTTATGTGCCTGCAAAAATACATACACGACACCAGAAATGCCATTTCATTTCGTCCGTGGGCACCCGACGAAGACGGGCAGGGACAGCTAAAGAAAAGATCCCACCGTCCGATAACCCGGCCATGAACGGGCCCCCGTTTCGGTTCCGGCTGGAGCGCGTCCGCGCAGTGCGCGAGCGCAGTGAGAAGCTGGCCAAGCAAGAGTTGGCGGATGCGATCTCGCGGCGCGCCAGCACGGAGGCCGATTTGCACGCAGCCGACGCCCATCTCGAGCGTGCGCAGATGGAACACCGCGCACTCGTCGATGAAGCGGAAACGCTGGGTGCCACGGAGTTGTTGGCCCGGCAGGTGCTGCTTGAGCGCATCGAGGAGCAGCGTGGCGATCACGCACGTGCGCTCAGCCAACGTGAGATCGAGGTAGCCGACCGCGACGCAAAGCTCGCGACCGCCGCCAGCGAGCACGAGATGCTCAACCGTCTCCGCGAGCGCCAACGCAGCGAGCACGAGCGGGAGATCGCCACTCGTGAGCAGGGCGCGCTCGACGAGATCGCCGCGGCGCGCTTTGGGCGGAGTCCTGCATGAGCGCCGAAGCCGTCACCGCCGCCGTGGGCATGCCACCGGGGGAGCTGGCGATCGCCCAGCGCGTGCGCCAGCTGCAGACGCTGATCGAACAGGCACGCCAGGTGAGCGTCTCCGGCGGGGTTACCACCGTCGCCGCGAGTGTCCCCGCGCAGACGTCCGCGGGAGATTTCGCCTCCGCGTTGCAGGCGGCCACGACAGCCGACTCCACGCCGACCGGCGCTTCGGTCGAAGGCACAACGGATTCCGGGGCCAGCTCCAGCGAATACGATCCGTTGATCGAACAAGCGGCCGCGCGCTACGGCGTGAACCCGGCAATCCTGCACGGTTTGATCCAGCAGGAGTCGGACTTCAACCCCGCCGCCCAAAGCAGCGCGGGAGCCACCGGGCTGACTCAACTGATGCCCGGCACCGCCGCTTCACTGGGCGTGGTCAACCCGCTCGACCCAGCGGAATCGATCGAAGGCGGCGCACGCTATCTCAGCCAGCTCACCACGCAGTTTGGGGGCAACACAGCCGACGCGCTTGCCGCCTACAACGCTGGACCCGGGGCGGTGCAGCAGTACGGGGGCGTGCCGCCCTACGCGGAAACACAGAGCTACGTCAGCAAAGTGCTGGGCTACGCAGAAGCCTACAGTCAGGCCCACGCC
>JBAWFB010000007.1:0-2776 GCA_049591495.1 Solirubrobacteraceae bacterium | reverse complement strand
CGCGCGCGATCCCGGCGGCTCTCCCTTCGCCTGCGAGAGCGGTTGTGCTCGCCCGCGCGAACGCCGCGTTGTCGGAGCTCGTCCGCTCCGGAAGCCAGGATTGGCTCGAGCCCGGTGCCTGCGTTCTTGGCAGAGCAGTAGCGCGAGCGTTAGCAGACCGACGACGTGGCGGCTAACTCCACCGGCTCCCGAGCATACGTTTGGTCGCCTAAGCACAAGTCGGCTCGGGACGGTCACTGCGATCGAAGCGATCGTCCGCCAGGACGACCGCCGTCCGTCGAATGCAGCCACGGGAGGCGGCCGACGGTGGCCGCTGCCGGACGCCTAATGCGGCCGCGCCGGCCTCGTGGCCGCTTCGCGCGAAGAGCGGCACTCTGCCCGAGAGCGCTGCATGGGCGACGATGCGGAAGCGTGCTCGGCGTGGGGTCGGAGCAATCACGAAGGTCTCGTCGGCGCGCTTTCGGTCGCGGCCGCGCCGTGGGGGACGCGACGCCGTCGTTTAGCCTCGATCCTCGGGAGCGGTAGTCCCGGGGGTGTTGGGGCGAGCGGGGCGCGGTTTTTGCTGTTGTTTTGGGGTTCTGGCGATCGGTGCCGTGTCTGACCTCAACGGGACTGTCTGAACGATCGCCTCGTTCCCGGCGCGTCGTTGATGACGGCGCGCTGACGGCGATGGCCGATGAGGAGCCGAAAACGCGCTGATTCATGGGTAGTCGAGGCGGTGAGGGGTGTCGGGCGTGCCGTGTTGTCCGATAACCTCTCTACGCTTCGGGGATGTTGTTCAGGAAGATCGGTTGAGGTATGCGGGTCGGAGCGGCGTATTTCCTTGAGCCTTCCGAGCCGGCGCAGCGTCGCTACGAGGCGATGCGCGCGTACTTTGTTGATGGGCTCACGGCCGGCGAGGTCGCGACCCGGTTCGGGTACTCGCCGGCCAGCGTGCATCAGATGGCCAGCGAGCTGCGCGCCGGCAGCGCGCAGTACTTCCGCTCCTCCAAGCCCGGGCCCAGGTCGGCGCGCAAGGCCGACCGTGTGCGTGACCGCGTGCTTGAGTTGCGTGCTCTGGACCGCTCGGTCGAGGAGATCGCCGCCGAGTTGACACTCGCGGGAACGCCGGTGTCCGCGCAGACGGTCTGGACGATCCTGCACGCCGAGGGCATCGAGCGCCTGCCCCGCCGCACGGGGTCCGAGCGCGGCGCGCCGCCACGCCTCCCGGCGGTCAAGGCCCGTGCGCTCGCAGACTGGCCGGCCCCCACGACGGTCCGCTGCGATCACGCCGGCCTGTTCCTCCTGGCCCCCGCGATCGCCGAGCTCGGGCTCTCGCAGCTCGCGGGGTCCTGTGGCTACCCGTCAACGACGGTGCTCTCAGCGTGGCACTCGCTCGGGTCGTTGCTGTTGCACAAGTGCGCGCGCACCCCGCGCGCAAGCCACGCGCACGCGCTCGCTGATGACCCCGGCCTGGCGTTGCTGATGGGACTGACCGCACTACCGAAAGCCACACACCTGACCAGCTACTCCTACCGTGCGCGGCGTGCCGCCAGCGAGAAGCTCCTCGCGGGCGTGACCGGCCGGATGCGCGAGCTCGGGCTCGCGACCGGCGAGCAGGGGTTCAACCTCGACTTCCACGCGATCCGTCACCACGGCACCGACGTCCCGCTCGAGAAACACTATGTCCCGGCCCGCTCGCAACGGACCCGCGCGGTGCTGACGTTCTTCGCCCAAGACCACGCCTCCCAGGAGATGGTCTATTCAAACGCCGAGCTGACCAAGGCCGAACACGCACGCGAAGTGATCGCGTTCGCCGACTACTGGCAACAGATCGCCGGCGCCGATCCCGGCCTGCTCGTGTTCGACTCCAAGCTCACGACCTACAAGATCCTCGACGAGCTCACCGCGCGCGGGATCCGCTGGCTGACCTTGCGCGAGCGCGGCCCGAAACTGATCGCCGACCTCGAAGCGCTCCCCGACAGAGAGTGGACGAAAGTCCGCGTCGACCGCCGCGGCCGCTACCGCGAACCAGACATCCACGACAACCTGATCCAGATCAAGGGCATCGACGCGCCCGTGCGCCAACTCGGCGTGCGCAACATCGGCCGCGAGCACCCCACGATGCTGATCACCAACGCGCTGGACCTCACGACCAAGCAACTGTTCACCCGCTACGCCGAGCGCATGACCATCGAGAACGAACTCGACGCCTACATCAGCGGCTTCCACCTCAACGCGCTCTCCTCAGGCCTTCCGCTCAACGTCGACATCGACGCCACCCTCACTGTCATCGCCGGCAACCTCTACCGACTCCTCGCCCGCCGCCTCACACGCTACGAGAACGCGACCCCCGACAAACTCTGGCGCCACTTCCTCGACGCGACCGGCACCCTCCACACCACCAACGACACGCTCACAGTCGAGCTCAACATCCGCACCTACCACCCCGTCCTGATCGCCGCCGGCTTCGCCGACACACCAACCCCGATCCCCTGGCTCAACGACCGCGAACTCCGATTCCGCTTCCCGCCCCGCTAAAACCTCAACGAGTCTTCCTGACCGAGGATCGAGGTTAGCCCGATCCAGCACTCTCAATCGGTGGTTCGGGACCGGTCGAAGCTGCCGGCGTTTCGTGGCAGCGGAAGTGATGTCGTCGCCCTCGGTGCCGCCGAGGACACCGCACGTGCATAAGCACATGTCGGGCACCTACGGCGCGCCGAGCACTTCTCAGACTCGGTCAGAAGCGAGCGAAACACCCGGACGCAGACCGGACGCTGCCCAACAACGCCGTAGG
>JBAWFB010000006.1:0-34344 GCA_049591495.1 Solirubrobacteraceae bacterium | reverse complement strand
CTGCTGGGTGGCAGGCGACTGTCGGAGGATCTGCCGACGGCGGCCGCGCGCCTCTCACAGGTATTGGCGCTGCCCTCCGCCGCGATCGAGCTGGACGCCGTCGAGGGCGACGAGCGGCGTGTGGCGTTCCCGTTGCGCGACGGTCCGCGACGGCTCGGCACTCTGCTGGTCCCGACCGACACCTCAGAGGCGACGCTGCGCCGCCTGCAGGAGCGCATCGTGCCCGCACTGGAGTCGCTGCTGGGAGCGGCGCTGGAGCGCGAGTCGCTGCTGGCCGACGTGGTTGAGACCGCTGCGCTGCGCCGCGCCGACGTCGTCAAGACGGCGCTGCTGCGAGCGGTCTCTCATGACCTGCGCTCACCGCTCACCGCCATCTCCGCCGCCGCCGACGCGGTTGGCTCGGCCTCGCTGTCTGAGCAGGAGCGCCTGGAGATGGCCGCGATCATCCAGCAGGAGGCGCGCCGGCTCTCTCGTCTAGTCGACAACCTGCTCGATCTCTCCCGTCTTGAAGCCGGCGCCGCCGAGCCGCACGTGGTGTGGAGCTCGGTCGAGGAGGTGCTGCGTGCCGCACTCGCCGACATATCGCCCGTCGAGGACGACTTCAGCCTCTCGATCGATCGCGACCTGCCGCTCGTCAGCCTCGACCCGGTGCAGATGGAGCGCGCGTTCGTCAACGTGCTCGAGAACGCACGGCGCCATTCGGGGGGCCATCCGGTGTCGGTCAGGGCGCGCGCGGTGCGCAGCCTCGCGAGCGCTCCCGCCGCGCGGGCTATACACAGCGAGGAGGACTCAAACACTGCGTTTGACACCGGCCTTGCGCCTCTACAGGCGCCGATTGGGGCCCCCGCGGGCGACCGGCTGGTGGTGCGCGTCGTCGATCGCGGTCCCGGCATCCCGCCGGCGCAGCTGGAGCGCGTGTTCGAGCCCTTCTACCGCGCCGGCACCCCCCAGGGTGGCCACCGCGGCTCGGGGCTGGGGCTGGCGATCGCGCGCGGCTTCACCGAATCCAACGGTGGGCGGCTGCACGTCGAGTCGTTGCCGGGCCAGGGCGCCACGTTCGTGTTCGAGCTGCCGCTCGCCTCCGACGGGCTCTCCGCCGTGACTCGGGACGGCGCTGAGTCCCCGGCGAGCACCGAGCGTGTCTCGTGAACGGCGCGACGCTTCTCCGCCCTCTCACACGCGGTTCCTCGGGCTTGCGATGAACGGCGCGCCCGCGGCCAGCCCGCGCGTGGCGGTGCGGATACTCGTCGTCGACGACGAGCCGCAGATCCTGCGCGCTCTTCGGGTCGTGTTGCGCGACGCCGGCTTCGAGGTCGTGCCGGCCGAAACGGCAGCTGAGGCGCTCGACCGCGCGGCGGTGCGCCCGCCCGAGGCGGCGATCGTCGATCTGATGCTGCCCGATCTCGACGGCATCGATGTCACGCGCCGGCTGCGCGAGTGGAGCGACATGCCGATCCTCGTACTGTCGGCCGTCGGTGAGGAGGAGCAGAAGGTCAGGGCACTGCAGGCCGGCGCGGATGACTACGTCACCAAGCCGTTCGGCTCGCGCGAGCTGGTCGCGCGCCTGCAGGCCGCGCTGCGACGCGGCGGGCGCACCGACGAGGAGCCTCGGATCGAGGCAGGCGAGCTTCAGATCGACCTCGCCGCGCGGTCGGTGTCGCGTGCCGGGGAGGCCGTGCACCTGACCCCGATCGAGTTCGACCTGTTGCGCGTGCTCGCGCGCAACCGCGGGCGGCTGATGACACACCGCGCGCTGCTGACGGAGGTGTGGGGGCCGGAGTATGTGGACGACGTGCAGACGCTGCGCACCCACATCGCGCGCCTGCGCGCCAAGATCGAGTCCGAGGGGTCGTCCCCTCGTTGCATCGTCACCGACCCCGGCGTGGGCTACCGCTTCTCCGCGTAACCACCGCGGATTCACCAGCGGCGATCTATTGGCAGATCGAACGAACCGCTAATCCATAAAACAACTCGCCGTGTCGGGCGGCAGCCGGCTCCGCAACCTCCCAGACGTCGTAACACAATCGTTATGCCCGGTGTCCAAATCGTCATGCGGGTGTGATGGCAGAGGTTGCATAGTGGCCTCATGGACGCCGTTGCCATCGTCATCGGGATTGCGATGTTCGCGATTCTGCTTCTTATCGTCGAGGGAATCGACCGCATATGAACCTCATGAGCGCAGACTTGATCGCGCACATGAGCGGCGCCGACGTGTTCGGGCTAGTCGTGTCGGTGCTTGTCATCGGCTACCTCTTTTACACACTCATCCGCGGGGAGAAGCTGTAGGCGATGACGTTCGCGGGCTGGCTCACGATTGTGCTATTCGCGGTCATCCTGACCGCGCTGGCCTTCCCGCTCGGGAGCTACATGGCCAAGGTGTACACCGGTGAACGGGTGTTCCTCACGCCCATCTTCGCGGGTCCCGAGCGACTCCTCTATCGCGTCCTGAGGGCCGACCCTGAGAACGGACAGGACTGGAAGGCCTACGCGAAGAGCCTGATCGTCTTCTCGCTCGCCGGCTGGCTCGTCCTGTACTTCATCCTGCGCACGCAGACGCTGTGGGACTTCACCGGGCTGAACCCCACGGGTTTTCACTCGGCTCCGTGGAACGTCACGTTCAACACCGTCTCGTCGTTCCTGACAAACACCAACTGGCAGTTCTACGGCGGCGAGACGACGATGAGCTACTTCAGCCAGGTGGCGGGGCTGACGGTGCAGAACTTCCTCTCCGCGAGTGTCGGGATCGTCGTCGCTGTCGCGCTCATCCGCGGGATCGTGGGGCCGGCGCCGCGCCGGTACGGGGTGGCGGGTAAGAGCCTCGGCAACTTCTGGGCGGATCTCGTGCGCACGCTGCTGTACGTGTTCCTGCCGCTCTGCGTGCTGGCCGCGATCGTGCTGCTGTCACAGGGCGTGATCGCGAACCTCTCCAACTACCTCACGGCTCACACGATCACCGGCCTGACGCAGACGATCGCTCAGGGGCCGGTCGCATCCCAGGAGGCGATCAAGGACCTCGGCTCAAACGGCGGCGGCTTCTTCAACACGAACGCCGCGCACCCGTTCGAGAACCCGACGCAGTTCAGCAACTTCTTCCTGATGATCCTCGTGCTGCTGATCCCGGCGGCGCTGATCTTCATGTACGGGCGCATGACCGGCAACCGCCGCCAGGGTTACGCAATCTACGCGGTGGTGATGGTGATGTTCCTCGGTGCTGCCAGCGTCGCCTACATCGCCGAGGCGCACGGCTCGCCCGCACAGCACGCGGCCGGCCTGCACACAGGGGTGATCTCAGGCTCGGGTGGCGGCAACATGGAAGGCAAGGAGCAGCGCTTCGGGATCGCGGGGTCGGCCCTGTTCGACGTGACAACGACCGTGACCTCCAACGGCTCGGTCAACAGTTCAATCGAGTCATACACCGGGATCGGCGGCGCTGTGCCGTTCGCGAACCTGTCGGCCAGCGAGGTGATCTTCGGCGGCGTCGGCACTGGGCTGTACTCGATCCTCTTGTATGTGCTGCTGGCGGTGTTCATCGGCGGATTGATGGTCGGGCGAACGCCGGAGTGGCTGGGCAAGAAGATCGAGGCGAGGGAGATCAAGCTCGCCGGCCTGGGCATCCTGATCACGCCGCTCGCGGCGCTGTTCGCCACGGCGCTCGCGGTCGCCTCCAAGGCCGGGCGTGCGTCGATCTCCGAAGTGGCGACCTCCGCCGGCAAACTCGGCATCCACACGCCGCAAGCCTTCTCCGAGTCCTTCTACGCCTATCTCTCGCAGGCCAACAACAACGGCTCCGCGTTCGCGGGCTACACCGGCTTCATCCAGCCGAACGCGGGGAATCTCGGCGCTCACGGCGTGACCTTCGCCGACCTGCTCGGAGGTATCGTGATGTTGTCCGCGCGCTACGCGCCGATCCTGTTCACGCTCGCCGTTGCTGGCGCGCTCGCCGGCAAGCGCGTCAGCCCCGCCGGCCTCGGCACGATGCGCACCGACAACCCCACCTTTGCCGTGCTGCTGATCGGCGTGATCATCCTCGTCGGCGCGCTCACGTTCTTTCCCGCCCTGCTGCTCGGCCCGATCGTCCAAGGCCTGACGGGACACCTCTTCTAATGAAGCGCGACATCGTCACCTCGGCCATCGGCATCATCGTGCTCACAGTTCTGTTTGGGCTCGTCTACCCGCTGTTCATCACCGGCGTGGGTCAGGTCGCTTTCCCGCACAACGCGAACGGGCAGAAGATATATGTGAAAGGCCAACTCGTGGGCTCGAAGCTGATCGGCCAGAACTTCGCCACGCCGGTGATCGGTAAGAACGGCAAGCCCGAGGAAAAGGAAGGCGAGCTCGTCACCGAAGCGGACCCGCGTTACTTCCAGACGCGCCCCTCGGCCACCGAAGGCGGCGCCGACAACGCCGCAGCGAGCACCTTCTCAAACCACGGTCCCAACAGTGTCAAGACGAAGGAAGCCGACGAAGAAAACATCAAGGCCTATCTCGAGCTCAACACGGGGCCGAACAAGCAGCAGTACGACCCCGGGCTGACCGTGTCAAAGATCCCGGTCGACGCGGTCAACAGCTCGGCCTCCGGCCTCGACCCCGAAATCTCGCCCGCCAACGCCTGGATCCAGGCCTACCGCGTGGCGGCGGTGCGCCACCTCTCGCGCTCGACGGTCGATGGGCTTATCTCCAAGTACACCGCGGGCCGCGGGCTCGGCTTCTCCGGCGAACCGGGCGTGAACGTGCTCGAGCTCAACCTCGCGCTCGATCGCCTCGGACACACAGGGCGAAGCCCTGGGTCAGGAGGGTCGTAATGGCGACTGGAAAGACAGGAGGGACAGGCTGATGTCCGCGCAAATCCCGGCCGCCCACGAGCGCCGCGCGATCTCGCTGTTCCAGCGCGACATCGTCGTGCGCGCGCTGATCGACAGCGTCAAGAAGCTCGACCCGCGCGTGCAAGTGCGCAACCCCGTCATGTTCGTCGTGGAGATCGGCGCGCTGATCACGACCGTCACCTGGTTCATCCAGCTCGGCGGTGGTCAATCTCTCGGCGGCAGCGAGCCGGCATGGTTCACGTTCACGATCGCCTTCTGGTTGTGGTTGACGGTGATCTTCGCCAACATGGCCGAGGCGTTCGCCGAGGGCCGCGGCCGCGCCCAGGCCGACACGCTGCGCAACATGCGCAAGGAGACGGTCGCCACGATGCGCGACGGCTCCACCAAGGCGGCGTCCGAGCTGACCCGCGGCGACGTCGTGGTGGTGCCCGCAGGCGAGCTGATTCCCGGTGACGGCACTGTGATCGAGGGCATCGCGACCGTGGACGAGTCGGCGATAACGGGCGAGTCAGCGCCGGTGATCCGTGAGTCCGGCGGGGACCGCAGCGCCGTCACCGGCGGCACGCGTGTGACCTCTGATGAGATCGTCGTCGAAATAACCCAAGAGCCCGGCCACTCGTTCCTTGACCGCATGATCGCGCTGGTCGAGGGGGCCGAGCGGCGTAAGACGCCGAATGAGATCGCTCTGAACATCCTGCTCGCGGCGTTGACGTTGATCTTCATGATCGTGGTGGCGACGCTGCGCCCGTTTGGCCTGTTTGCGGGCACGGCGATCTCTGAGATCACGCTGATCGCGTTGCTGGTTGCGCTGATCCCCACCACGATCGGTGCGCTGTTGAGCGCGATTGGGATCGCCGGTATGGACCGTCTCGTGAGGCGTAATGTGCTTGCGTTGTCCGGCCGCGCGGTGGAGGCCTCCGGCGACGTGGACGTGCTGCTGCTCGACAAGACCGGCACTATCACGCTCGGCAACCGCCAGGCCTCCGAGTTCATCCCGATGCCCGGCGTGCCCGAGTCAGAGCTCGCCGAAGCGGCCCAGCTTGCCTCGCTGGCCGACGAGACACCGGAGGGGCGCTCGATCGTGGTGCTCGCCAAGCAATACGGCATCCGCGAGCACGACATGGCCCAGATCAACGCCGAGTTCGTCCCGTTCACCGCGCAAACGCGCATGAGCGGCGTGGACTTCGACGGTCAGCAATTGCGCAAGGGCGCCGGCGACTCGATCGTCCAGTTCGTGCAAGACGAGGGCGGACAGGCGCCGCCGGAGCTGCGCGAGCAGCTCGACCGCATCGGTCGCGAGGGCGGCACGCCACTGGCGGTCGCCCGCGACAGCCAGATCCTCGGCGTGGTCTACCTCAAGGACACGATCAAGGAAGGCATGAAGGAGCGCTTCGACCAGCTGCGCGCGATGGGCATCAAGACCGTGATGGTCACCGGCGACAACCGTCTCACCGCCGCCAAGATCGCCGAGGAGTCCGGCGTCGACGATTTCCTCGCCGAAGCCACCCCCGAGGCCAAGCTCGCGCTGATCCGCGAGCAGCAACAGGACGGGCGCCTCGTGGCGATGACCGGCGATGGCACCAACGATGCGCCCGCGCTCGCCCAGGCCGACGTTGGCGTCGCGATGAACACCGGCACCCAGGCTGCGCGCGAGGCCGGCAACATGGTCGATCTCGACTCCAACCCCACGAAGCTGATCGAGATCGTCGAGGTCGGCAAGCAGCTCTTGATCACGCGCGGCGCGCTCACCACGTTCTCGATCGCCAACGACGTCGCCAAGTATTTCGCGATCCTGCCCGCGGTGTTCGTCAGCACCTACGCGACAGGGGTGGGTGGGACCTCCCAATCAAAGGGGCCGCTGCACGTGCTCAACATCATGGACCTCGGCACGCCCCAGTCGGCGATCGTCTCCGCGATCATCTTCAACGCGATCGTGATCCCGCTGTTGATCCCGCTGTCGCTGCGAGGCGTGCGCTACCGGCCGATCGGCGCCAGCGCGCTGCTGCGGCGCAACCTGTGGATCTACGGGCTCGGCGGGATCATCGCGCCGTTCATCGGCATCAAGCTGATCGATCTGATCGTGCACAACCTGCTGGGAGCCTGACGTCCGCGTCACGCGGAAGCCGGCGTCTGCGCGGCACGGAGGCTAACGCCTCGTAGGCCGGGCCGTGGGAGAGAATGCTCCCGTGAGCCCCGACGCACCCAGCGCGCCGCAGCGCGGCCATCTGAAGGTCTTCATAGGAATGGCGGCGGGGGTCGGCAAGACCTACCGCATGCTGCAGGAGGGCCGCGTCGAGTCCGAGACCGGGCGCGACGTGGCGATCGGCTACCTGGAGCCCCACGGCCGGGATGAGACGACCGCGCAGGCGGAGGGGCTTGAGGAGATATCTCCGCGGATGATCGACTACCGCGGCACCCCCCTGGCGGAGATGGACCTGCCCGCCGTGCTCGCGCGCAAACCGGAGCTGTGCCTGATCGACGAGCTCGCCCACACCAACGCGCCGGGCACCGAGCACGAGAAGCGCTACGAAGACGTGCGCGACGTGCTCGCCGCGGGCATCGACGTGTTCTCGACCGTCAACGTGCAGCACCTGGAGAGCCTCAACGACCAGATCATCCAGCTCACCGGCACGCGCGTGCGCGAGACGATCCCAGACGAAGTGCTCGCGGGCGCCGACGAGGTCGTGCTGATCGACCTCACCCCCGAGGCGCTGATCGAGCGCCTGCGCGCCGGCAAGATCTACGCCCCCGAGCGGGTGCCCGCGGCGCTCAACAACTTCTTCAAGATCGAGAACCTCAACGCGCTGCGCGAGACCGCGCTGCGCCATGTCGCCGAGGGTGTCGAGATCAAGCGCCTGGCGCCCGTGCCGGCGGTGGTGCGCCGCGACGAAGACATCGACGAGGTCGGTGGGGCACGCGCAGTAGGTGGCGCAGGAACCCAGCAGATCGCCGAGCGGCTGCTGGCGCTGGTGGCGCTCGCGCCGCACTCCCAGCGGATCGTGCGGCGCGCTTCGCGCTCCGCCGAACGGCTCGGCGCGCGCCTGGACGTGCTCGTCGTACGTCCCCCCGGCAGGACGCCGAGCGCCGAGGACCGCGAGCAGCTGGAGTCGCTGCGGCGTCTCACCGCGATGCTCGGCGCGCGGCTACTGGTCGAAGAGGGCGACGACGTGGCGGCGGTGGCGATCGAGACCGCGCACCGACTCGGCATCACCTACGTGCTGATGGGCGCCCCTTCGGCGCGGCGTGGCTTGGGACGCTTGCGCTGGCCGATCTCCGATCGGTCGCTCGTGACGCGTCTGCTGGAGGGCCTTCCGGGGATTGACGTAAGAATCGTCGCAGATCCCACTCTGCGCGAGGAGGTGCGCAACACAGTCGATAAAGATGGGGATCTGGGTATGTGACCGTTGCCGACAGACCCGGTCGTCATTATGAGCGTGGTGCCGCCCATTTCAGACGACGAGCTGCAGCGGATATCCAAAGACCTCGAGTCCGATCGCGCAGAGCGCAAGGAGACTCCTGCCGATCGCGACAAGCTTGCCCAAGCGGTCTGCGCCTTCGCGAACGATCTCCCTGGTCACGGCCTGCCCGGGTACCTACTGATCGGCGTGGATGACGCAGGCAAGCCCACTGCCCTGGCGATCACCGATTCTCTGCTCCTCAGACTCGCCGAGTTGCGGGATGACGGGAACATCCTTCCCCGACCTTCGATGACTGTCGGGAAGCGGGTTATCGACGGAGTCGAGATCGCGCTCGTCGAAGTCATGCCATCCAGCGCTCCGCCAGTCCGCTATAGGGGACGCACCTGGATCAGGGTAGGTCCCCGGCGGGCGATCGCGACCGTCGAGGAGGAGGCCCGTTTGTCAGAGCGCCGCCGTGCCGCTGACCTCCCCTTCGACGCCCGGCCGCTGGCATCTGCGTCCATTGCCGATCTGGACCTCGACCTCTTTGAAAGAACGTATTTGCCCGCCGCGCTTGCCCCCGAAGTATTGGCAGCCAACGAACGTTCGGTTACGCACCAGCTCGCCGCTCTGCGATTGGCCGGGTCTGACGGCGTGCCAACGGTTGCCGGAATGGTCGCTATCGGGCGGGAACCAGCGTCATTTGTCGCTGGAGCGTTTGTGCAATTTCTACGCATCGACGGAACTGAGCTGACCGATCAGGTGCTTGCTGCGCACCGGATCGAGAGGCCATTGCCTGAGCTTTTGCCCGAGCTCGATGAGCTACTACGCATAAATATCCGCACATCGGTCGATCTGACCTCCGGTCCTATCGAGCTCCGTCAGCCGGATTACCCGCTGGTGGCCCTCCAGCAGCTGACACGCAACGCGTTGATGCATCGCAGCTATGAGACCTCCACTGCGCCCGTGCGCATCACGTGGCTGTCGGATCGAATCGAGATCCAGAATCCCGGAGGCCCATTTGGCCAGGTGACCGTCGAGAACTTTGGACGGCCTGGTGTTACCGACTATCGCAACCCGACGATCGCGGAGGTCATGAGGCAGCTAGGCTACGTGCAACGGTTCGGCGTGGGAATAGTCACAGCGCACAAGGCACTTGCGGAGAACGGTAACCCCGACCTGTCCTTTGAAGTCGAGGCTACCCATGTCGCCGTCACGGTGAGGCCTGCATGAGCACCCCGCCTATCCTGGCCTTCTTCAACAACAAGGGCGGCGTTGGCAAGACCAGTCTGGCGTACCACCTTTCGTGGATGTTCGCCGAACGAGGTCATCGGGTGCTCGCGGCGGATCTCGACCCGCAAGCCAACCTCTCGGCCGCCTTCCTTGACGAAGCGCGCCTCGAAGCGTTGTGGAACGCAGATGGACCACGAGCTACGTTGGCTGGTCCCTTGAAGCCTCTGCTCGACGGTACGGGGGGACTTGGAAAGGTGCATGTCGAGCCGATTGAAAGAGGTCTAGGTCTAATAGTCGGGGACCTTGCCCTCTCCATCTTCGAGGACGAGCTGAGCAGTCAATGGTCTGCTTGTCTCGACGGAAAGGCGCGTGCCTTTCGCGTCGTGAGCGCAATGTGGCAGCTGATCGTGAACGCCGCTCGTTCGCGTAAGGACGACCTGGTTCTGGTTGACGTGGGACCCAACCTGGGCGCGTTGAACCGATCGGCGCTGGTAGCAAGCGATCATGTCCTGATTCCGCTCGCCCCCGATCTCTTCTCGCTGCAGGGTTTGCGGAATCTAGGGCCGACACTGCGACGTTGGCGCAACGAGTGGTGCGATCGACTCGAACGCAATCCAGAACCCGGTGCGTTGGAGCTGCCGTCCGGTGAGATGCGGCCTCTTGGCTACGTGGTGCTCCAACATGGAGTGCGCTTGGATCGACCGGTCAAGGCCTACGGGCGTTGGATTGAGCAGATACCGTCGACGTATCGTCATGCCGTGCTCGATGAGGGCGGGGAAGTAGCGCCAAGACCCGAGGAAGACGATGCCTGCCTGGCGATGTTGCGCCATTACCACAGTCTGATCCCTATGGGCCAGGAGGCACGCAAGCCGATCTTTGCGCTCAAGCCCGCCGATGGGGCCATCGGAGCGCATCAGCAAGCGGTCACCACGGCCTTCGAGGATTTCGCCAGGCTCGCGGAACGTATCGAAAACGTGCTGGATGTCCAAGCTCCCCTTTAAGACGGCCTAACGCGAGGAGGTGCGCGGCGAGGGATCTTGAAATATAGGTTGCGCAGCGCAACGTCTCGCCACATAGGCTGTTGCAATGAACATGCTCAATACTCTTCGCTCCCACATCTCGCCTCGCCCGCTGCTGCTCTGCGCATTCGTTTGCGCGCTCCTCGCCCTCTGCGGCGCAACCGCCTCCGGCGCGCTTGCCGGCGCCTCCTCCAAACCCGCGAGCGCTCCCTCGACAGCTAGTGCCCACGCCGCCGCGTCGTATCTGACCGGCATCGGCGATGAGCACACCGAGATGTTCACAAACCCTCTGTGGACCCAGTTGCACACGAAGATCGCGCGCTACATCGCGCCGTATGACGCGGCTGTGCGGCCCTATTCGCTGCAGGTGGCCAGGGAATGGATCGGAGCGGCCGAAGCCGCTCACCAGCAGGTGCTCGTGGCGTTCTACCACTCCGAGTACACGCCCACGAAGATGCCGAGCGTGTCGGTGTACCAGAGCGACGTGAAGAAGTTCCTCGCGCTGTTCCCGAACGTCAAGCAGTACCAGCCCTGGGACGAGGCCAACCGTGGCACGATCGTAGAAGTGATCAAACACAAAAAGCACATCGCGCTCGTCTCGCCCTCACCACTGCAGTCGGCGCAGTACTACAAGTCGCTGAAGAGCGTGTGCAAGGGCTGCACGATCGTCGGGCTCGACGTGCTCGACCAGCCGAGCGTCACTCCGACCCTCCAGTACATCGCCCAGTTCAAGCAGGCCATCAGGCGCATCAAAACGACGATGCCCAACCTGTGGGGGTTGCACAACTACTCCGACACCAACCGCTTCCAAACCAGTCGCACCAGAGCCGTTCTGGCCGCGGTGCCGGGCAACGTGTGGCTGACCGAGACGGGCGGGATCGTGCAGTTTGGCAGCGCCTTTCCCAACAAGAAAGGCGCAGGTCTGACCCGCGCCGCCCGAGCACTGTCGCTGATGTTCAAAATCGCCGGCTCCAACTCGCGCATCAAGCGCCTCTACATCTACGACTGGACCGGCGGCGGCGCCTCGACCGTCTTCGACGCCGGGCTGATGAACGCCAAGGACCAGCCGCGTCCCGGTTACGTCGTGGTGTGCAAGCAGCTACACGCAGCTAAGTGCAACGTCAAAACGGTTAAAAACTGAGACGGCCGTGGGCGCTGCGCGCTGCGGCGTCCTCGCTCCCTCGTGTGCAAAGCACACTTCGCTCACTGCGCGTCCTTGCATCGCTTGACCCACGACCGTCTCATGGGCTTTGTGAGACCATATGGTGGGCTTGTGCCGACGGGCGCTTGGGTGTGCCGCCCGCGACGATGCGGGCGCAGATCAGTCCAAATAGGCCGACCGCGGCGGCGAACGGGGCGAGCGTGCGCAGCGGGTAGTTGCCGAAACCCTTGTGCAGCGCGGTGTTGTCTCCCGCTTTGACGATGTCCAGCAGACCCTGGTGGTCGATCCCCAGCAGCGTGGGGGCGAGCACCGCGAACACACACCAGCCAACCAGCGCCAACACCCCGGCGCTCAGTGAGGCGCGTGAGATGCGGGTGCGTGCGGTGGCAAGCGCTGCCAGCACCACAGCGCCGGCGGCTGCCAGGAAGAACGGCCAGATTCCGCCCCAGCCGCGGCCGAGGCCGTAGGCGGATGCGATCGTCGGCTGAAAGAAGCCCTCGCGCAGATAGCGCATCCAGGTGACCGTCTCGTTCTCATAGCCGATCAGCGGATGGGTTGTGGTGGCGATGATCGTGGTCGTCAGCGACACTCCCGCGAGCGCGATCGTGGGGCCGGGGTAGCGCTTCAGCGCGATCCCGATCGGCAACGCCACGAACGGCAGCAGGGTCATCAGGAAGCGCGGGCCCATGAAGCCGCCGCCGAACGGCAGGTAGTAGCCGGAGTTGTAGCCCACATAGCAAACGCATATGCCGACGATCGCAAGTGCCTCGGCGCGCTTGCCGCGCTTGTAGAGCATCCACGTGCCGATCGCGCCCATCACGAGCACTGGTGAGATCGTCAACAGGCCACGCGAATCGAGCAGCAGCGTCGCCAGCACGCGCAGGCTCGGCAGTCCGATCCCAAAGAAGCCCTGCTGCTGGCGCGGGATGTTCGAATAAGCCAGGTGTGTCCAGGAGTGGAACGCGTAGTGGTTGTAGAGCGCCAGTGGCACGATCCCGATCAGCCCGCCGAGCACATAGGGGCCCGCGCGGCTGAGCACGCCGCGCGGCGTGAGCGAGTCCCTGCGGGAGAGCAGATACAGGCCGAGCACGACCGCAGCGAAGAACATCGGGTATTCAGAGGAGCCCGCGTAGCCCATCAGCAGCCCCGCCACGCCGAGATACCACGGATTGGGCGGACCTTCGCGCTCGCGCCACATCAGCACGAACGCGGCGAAGCCCAAGCACGCACAGAACACGTGGCTGAACACCAGCGTCGACAGTGGCAGCGTCATCGTGCCGAGGCCGAGGATCACCGCCGTGGCGGCGCCGTAGCCGGGCTCGATGCGCTCGGCCAGCCGCCCCACGAGCGCCAGCAGGATCAGCCCGGGCAGCACGGTGGCCCACAGTCCGATCAGATAGATCATCTCATCGCCCGGGTGGTTCGGCGGCGCCACGTGCCTGTCCGTCCACGATTCGGCACCCACCACGTTCAGCGCGTCGTAGAACGGCAGCGAGAACAGCGCCAGCCCGGGCGCCCGCGCCGAGTACCAGTGGCCCTTGTAGTAGGCCTTGTCGCCCGTGTTTTCCTGGTACTGGTCGATCGTCGTCCTGTCCTGGTTGAGCGAGCGGATCAGGTCGTAGTGAGATGTCTGATTCCAGGAGAAGCTCTGGATCATCGTCGCGTAGGCGAGCCCCACCAGCAGGATCGCCATCACCGCGAGGCGCTTCTTCGTGAACAGACGGCCCACCGACCCGCCGCCCCCCGATCGGCGAGGCGCGCCCGCGGAGGGGGGCGTCGGAAGGTCAAGCGCGCTCATCAGTCTTTTGCGTGCAGCGCCTTCGGCCCTGGGCCGATCGTGTAGATCACGATGTTGCCCACGCGCTGCTGGGTAATGCCGAGTCCGGCGATCGGCTTGGCGGCGGCCGCAGCCGGATCGGGCGGCTCTGGGACCACGGCTCCGTGTTCAGGCGGGAGGCCCTTCGGCAGCACCGTGTGCAGCACGACCGTGTGGATCCCGTAGTAGCGCAGCTTCTCCACGCTGGCGCGGTCGGGAAAGCCGTTCATGCCGCCGCGCAGGTCATCCACGTCGGGCATATCGAAAGTGCTGTTGCCGACCGGAATCTTGTAGAAGCCGTCGGTCGAGAAGTATTGCCACACACGGTCCAGCGCACCGTCCGTGGGGAGGTCGAGGACCGGGCCGCGCAGACCTATTTCCGCCCCCACCGGCTGTGGCGCGACGGGGTGGCCGAGGTGTCCGGCCCCTTCGCCGAGCACCCCCACAAACAGCACAGCGCCGACGAGGGGCACCATCCACGCCGCCCCACGCGGGCCGAGCCTCGCAGCCCACTTACGCGCGACCCCCGCGAGTCGCCACGCACCCGCGCCGGCGAGCAGCGCGAGGAACAGCGTCGCCAGCGTGAAGATGCGCCCGGGCACGCGCACCCCATCCCAGCCGGGGGCGTAGTCGTACAACAGTCGGTAGGGGTATCCAGCGCCGGTGAGGCCCATGCCGAAGGCGAGCACCGCGCACACCACGATCCCGCACGCCAGCCCGATGCGCAATCGGCGCGTGTAGATCGAGGAGGCGATCCCGACCAGCGCGAGCACGAGGATCACGCCGCCTGGAAAGAACACGTCCTCGTTCTTGGAATGCACTTGTTCGCGGGCACCCGCTGTGATGGAGCCCCACACTCGGTTCTCCGAGGAGGCCGACAGCAGCGCCCACGGGCCCGAGGAGTAGTTCTCGACTTCCGCCAGCGTGCGCTTGGCGGTTGGGTAGTCTTCCGCGACCTTCAGGTAAGGGCGTGCCTGGTAGACGGTGACCGCGCCAACAACTGCCATCCCGATGAGGGTGATCACCACGAGCCTGCGGGGCAGCGTGCGCAGGCTCGCCACCGGTCCTTGCTTGGACGTGTGTTGCGCGGCAGCGCTCATCCTTGCTGCAGAGCGCTCGCTCGCGGTGGCGCGATCTGCTGCTGCGGGCTCGCCCCGCGAGCCGGAATGCTCGCGCCACCACCACACGGCGGCGATCAGCGCGAGCACCAGCAGCAGATAGGCGTACTGCAACCCCAGCGTGAAGCCGAGGCTGATCTGCCACGCCGACACCAGCCAGCCCGCCAGCAGCAGCCGGCGGGAGCCGCGCCGGTAGCCGCGCAGCAGCAGGAACAGCGCCAGCGCGATACCGCCGCTTGAGATCACGTGCAGGTGGCCGGCCTCGGTGACGCGGTAGGGGGCGTAGGCAAACGCCACACCCGCCACTGCCGCGCCGATCTTGCCAACGCCGAGCTCGCGCGCGAGCAGCCACGCGCCCACGAAGCACAGCGACCACGCAAACAGGAACAGCAGGTTGTAGCGCACCAGCGCGGCGACCGTGCCCGAGCCAAAAAACGCCGCGGGGCCATAGCCGAGCAGCGAATCCGAGAACGCGAGGCTCAGCGGGTGGGGGTAGAAGGCGTTGGAGTCAAACAGATGCGTCGGGTCGTGCAGCATCGCGTGCCCGACCCACGCGATCTCCCACGCGGTGCGCACGGGATCGCCGAGATCGGGCGCGATATGACTGGACATGTGCAGCACCAGCGGCCAGCTCGTGAGCACCGCGAGCGCGATCCCGCCAAGAACCACACTCAACAGCTCGCCGCGGCCGATCCTCGGGGAAGGCGCCCAGCGCGCCGGGGGCCGCTCGACGCGGGCAGTCGAGGGCCTGTCCATGAGGGTGCTCGCCATCAGTCGGTTGCAGCATACGTGAGCTGGTGCTGCGGTGGCGGGGTTGCTCGAGCCGATGCCCTAGATGCCTCTATCTAGGATGCGGATGCCTTCAGACTTGGGATGGGCGGAATCGTGAGTGTGGGTCGAACGGGTGGCATGCGTAGCTCTATGTGCATCTCCACCCGCAACGCGTCCGCGACCGCCCAGAGTTGCCCAATCGTCAGATTGCTCTTGCCGGCCTCGAGTTCGGAGATATACGGCCCAGAGGCTTTCAGGCGCCTGGCGAGCTCGACTTGCGTGAGGCCCACTTCATGTCGGGCATTGCGGATTGCTCTACCGGCGGCCTTCGAAGCGATCAGGCTCGGCGCGGTTCGCGGCATTAGGCTAGGCGCTCTGCGTAGCGTGAGTTGGGTTGAGGGCGGGAGGGGCTGGTATGAAAGGTAGATCCCGCGGCTGCCCCGGCTCATCGGGAACCTTCGGAGGATCGGTGTCGATGACGACATGGGCTACAAGATCACCAGCGCGGTAGGCGTGGGGAAGATTGCGTGTCCATGCTTCGGGATCGTGAGTTCTGGATAGCCGTCTGCCTGTCTGGATGTCCACGACAGCGAGGCTCTCGTCACCTAGGATCAGTGCTTCGCCGCTGATCTCGACCTGTCCATCTTCAGCCTTCACAAGAGCGCGTAGTCGCCACTGGACTTGGCTCGACTCCTCGTCGTATACGGGAGTCCGGATCTCGACGACCACCATTTCAGCCTCTCCTTACGATCTTCTGTGTGTGTCGGCTCGGACTATCCGAGACTTAAGTTCTTGACCCAATCTACCCGAATATCGCATAGCTCATGTTTAGAAGTCGCCTGGTAGAGGGAGCATTTTGCGCTCGAGCATCCCTCGTGCACGGGCTTCAAACGCGTTCGCTCGATCCTCGGCAAGGAACAGACGCAAGCCGAGCAGATCATCGCTGTCGAGGATCTGCTCAAGTGCTGTGATCTCGTGCTCCTTCAATATGGTCATGTGGGACGAGCGGCGATAGGCGAGGAAGAGGCTCTGGTTGTGGAGGTCGCTTGGACGCGCAAACGCAAAGGAGTTATCGATGAGCGCGAGCCGTCTGGCTTCGGCGTCGTAGCGGAAGTTGGTTGCATGGCGATCCTGCTGACCTATGAGTGCATCCCAAAAGGCAGCGGCAGATACCTGAGCGCCGGCCTGTTCGAACACGACAGGATCAGGTGAGCCGCGTCGCCAGTTGATGAGGACCCCCGGGCCTGGGCCTTGGATGTCTCGTAGGACGGCGGCTGGAATCAACTGATCCCAGGGGCCGCCAAGCGCATGGGCAAGTCGCCACGCCATGACCTCGTGGGCGACTGCTTCGAAGGGATCCTGCTGGTAGTTAGCGCAAGCGTTGGGATGCTGACCGGCAAAAGGCTTGAAGATTGCCTTGCGGCGGGAGTCGAGCACCACTAGGAGGCTTCGGCGAAAGGATCTGCGAAAGTCGCCAAGTAGCAATCAATACTTACGGGGCGGGTGGGACTTGAACCCACGACCCCTCGGACCACAACCGAGCGCTCTGACCAGCTGAGCTACCGCCTGATGCTGACCCTTGCGGGCCAAGCGGAAGTTTAGCTTATGGAATCCCGTCCAGCAACTTCGCTGGCGGGATTCCAAGAGCCTTGGCCAGCTTGACGATGGTCGCCAATCTCGGATCGCGGTCGCAGCGCTCCAGACGCGAGATCTCGCTCATGTTGAGATCGCAAGAGTGCCCAAGGGCCTCTTGAGACAGCTTGAGGCGCTTGCGTTCAGAGCGGAGGTTGGCGGCGAACTGCTTGCGAGCATCCATGCCCCGATGCTCCCCGGACTAAGCCAATAGCTCCAGGGCCAAAACCTCAAAGCTCTGCTATCTTGCTCGCCCATGTGGGCCAAAACCTCAATAATCGCTGTCGTCGGGCTCGCACTCCTCGCGGGCTGCGGAGGGTCATCCAAACCCGGTCAAGCCAGCACTCCATCATCTTCGGACTATCCAGCCCAGTACAAGGAAGCCTTCTTCAAGGCCCACGAATGCGGCTCAGGCGGCTATTCGGTCGCCAACTGCGAATGCCAGATCAAATACGTAGAGGCGCACGCTCCGTATTCGTCGCTGGAAGAAGGAAGCCCAGAACACACCAAGGCTGAAGAAGCGCTCAACCAGGCTGGTTCAACTTGCAGCGAGGAAACCCACACGCCCGCTGAAGAATCCGCTCACAACAACGCCGCGAAAGCTCAGGAAGACGAAAGCAAAGCTTACTCCGAACAGGAACAGAAGGACAAACCTGAGGAAGAACATCTCCAGAAAGATCGAGAAAAAGTCGAATACGAAGACGGGCAATAAACTTCCCCTGAACCCGATAAGTCCAGGGGAAGCAACTGCACTAGATTCCAATTAACTTTTTGATGATCCATAACGTCATCATGAAGCAGCAGCAAATCATGATAAGTGCAGTACCAAGGATAAAAGTATCCATTGATTCTCTCCTATAATGGGGTTTAGCCTGACGGCTCCGGGGGGCAACCCGGCAATCCCATTATAGGGAATCAGTGGGCTATAGTCAATTTGGACAGCCTGCTTGTTCACTGTGAACAGCGAGCCTTGGCAAGCTCAAATGCGAGCACTGTCAAGATCGTCAGGTCTGTGTGACACTTCACTCGCTCGATGCGGCGGACTCGCAGTGGGGTCAGAGCCCATTCGTTCTTTAGTCGTCCAAACTCCCTCTCGACTGAAGCTCGTCCGCAATAGAGCCCCTTCCAGCGCTTCGTATATCGAGGGACGAGCGGGAATAGCCTGTCTGCCTTCTTCCAGACCGAAGCAGGCGAACACTTGCCCTCTGGGCAGCGCCACTTGCTTGCTCCGCGTTTGTAGTCGGCTCCCGCAAACTGCCAGACGCCGTGCTTACACCTTGGAGGCTTGTGGTCGCCCTTCTTGACCGCAGTCGTTTCCTTCAAAGGGATGATGGGTCGCACATTGCGCTCCTCGCACCCGTCGTAGATCGGACCACTGTCGTAGCCCTTGTCCATCGCGGCGGTACGAACGCTGAACCCTCGCTCGGTCACTTCATCGAGAAGTGAAAGTGCAAACTGCGCCTCCGAGTCTTTGGCGGTCTCAACCGTCCAGGCCAGAGGAAGGTCTGTAGCGGCATCTACGGCCATATGAATCTTGTACCCGTAGAACGATCCTGCGGCGCGAGTGCTGACCGCGCTTCGATGTCCCCAGCTTGCATCGGGATCGCTGTACTCATTCGGCTTGCGTTCGCGTCCACCCTTGGACTTGAAGCGCTGCCCATTCGCGTAGGCGGGGATGGACGATCCGTCGATAGCGATGTTCTCACCCATGCCGGGATTCTTTGAGCGCAGAGCTTCCAGTATCGAATCAATGCACTCCTGACGCTGCCCCTCGCAGCGGCGCAGCTTTCGATTGAAACGATAAACAGCGTCCTTCGACGGCACGTCTTGGTCGTCTACGCACCCAATCGCAGCACGCAATCCAGCATGGTCTCTCACCAATTCGAGCGTGCGAGTCCATGTCGGAATCGCATAGAGAGACTTGGTGAGAACAACACCCATCAATGTTCGCGTGGAATAGCCCGGACGGCCTGTCCAGCGAAGGAACTCAAGTTGCTCTATGAGGTCCGCGACCTCAATAGAGTCGAGAATGACTGAGACTGTCTCCGCACAGCGGAGCGCTATGCTGTAGCCGGTCATGGAGCTTGTACCTCCGTGATCCAGACCCCCGGCTGTTAGCGCAGCGCGGGGGTCGCTTTGTAGTTGTATTGGTTTATTCGACGCAGGCGTTTCCATCCCTGCCAATAGCTCAAGTTTCTTTACTTGCGGAGAGCATCTCCGCACTGCCCGACTCGGCTGCAACCCAGTCGGGCTCTACTTATTGACCCTTCGCCCAGAGAGTTCTTGAAGGGCGACAATTGGGATGAAGGGAGCGGGCAGATGGAGTGTCCTCGGCAAGACTTAGAATGGTTAGATGCCGCTTGTCGAGACTGGATCAACTGCCTCCAACAGCTTCCCCATCGTGAACCACGTCGTAGTCAGCTCAAGCGATGTTTTGAGTGGCTTGATAGGTGGCGCTGTCGTCTTGCTCGGCGTGATTCTGACTGAGGCATTCGTTCGCCTGAGAGAGCGACGCAGACGCCTCAATGATGCTGCTTGGACGCTTCAGACCGCGATGGGAGGAGGACTAGCCACGGGTCGGGTGCCCAGCATGTCTAACCTTGAACTCCTGAATCGCTACCAGATGTTCATGCAGGAACTTGGACGCATCAGGACGGATGCAAAGTGGCCGATCCGCAATGCTAAACAGATTGTGGCCGAGGTCGATTCGATCACTATTCGATTCATGGTCAGTCTTGCACGATGGGCTCAGAATGAAGCAGAAGTGCCGCGCCTTGGTCCGATCCTCGGGTCAGTGCTACTGCCGCTGATCTTCCGCGAAGCGCGTTCGTCTCTGTCGCTCGATGAAGCATTGAAGCGAGAGGGCCTACCCTCTTTGGGCGAGGCTACCGCCGACGAGAGCCACAATGCTCAGCCTACGAACAAGCGTTCGTAGTTCCGCCGCCGTGCTGGGTATCGTCCTTCACGTACGTACGTTCGATCAGAAGGAAGGGACAAACGATGGCCGTAATTAGGAATGAGCTTCGACAGAACGAGCAGGGTGAGCCGGAGGTCTGGGCGAACCTCGGCGACATCCTCGGCTGGCTCGACGCGCTGGCCTCTCCGGCTAGCCACCCAGCTGGGGCGAAGGCTGCGCTGGAGATCAAGCAAATGCTGCTAGAGCAGTTCGGCAACGCAGTCTTGGTACCAAGCGGCTAGCGCGTGGGGTAAACGAAGCCCAGATTTGGGGGATCGCCGTTTAAACGGTTTTCGGATCTGGCTCTACCAAGCCGTAGGGCGAGTTTCGCCGATCCCTCCTAGGTAGGTGCTACTCGCTCCAGGGTTACTTGTTTGGTTGGCGGCAATCGTCAAGATCTGGTCCAGAAGCATCAGATGCTCGAGCGGTGAGCCGACGGCGGTCGCAAGTTGGAGGTGGTCTATGCGCTCTTGCAGGGACATCAACCGCGAGACTACGCGTCGTGTGGGACGGTTTGTGAACCAGTGCGCCTGGGGGCGTTTCGGTGCGTTGGACACATAGCCTGTTCAAAACATCCGTGTTGCGTCACACTTGATGCATGCGCGTGCTCGTTGTAGGAGCCGGCGGTGTTGGCGCCGCGTTTGCAGCAATCGCTCAACGCAGGCCGGCGTTTGAGCGAGTGTGGCTCGCCGACGTGTCTCAGACGCGCGCGCACGACGTGGTGGCGAAGCTTGGTGAAGCCGATCGTTTCTCCGCCGAGCGCGTCGATGCCTCAGATCGCGCCGCGCTGGTGGCGCTGATCGAGCGGGTGCGTCCAGACGCGGTGTTGAACGCGTGCGACCCACGCTTCAACGAGCCGATCTTCGACGCGGCCTTCCAGGCTCGCACGACCTACCTGGACATGGCGATGACGCTCTCCCATCCTCATCCGCAGCACCCACACGAGCTGCCGGGGGTGATGCTTGGCGATGTGCAGCTGGCCCGTCACGAGCAGTGGCAGCAGGCGGGCGTGCTGGCGCTCGTCGGGATCGGTGTGGAGCCCGGCCTCTCAGACGTGTTCGCGCGCTATGCCGCCGATGAGCTGTTCGCCGAGATCGAGCAAGTGGGGGTGCGCGACGGCGCCGACCTGGTCGTCGACGGCTATGAGTTCGCTCCCACCTTCTCGATCTGGACGACGATCGAGGAGTGCCTGAACCCGCCGCTGATCTGGGAGCGCGAGCGTGGCTTCTACACGACCGCCCCGTTCTCAGAGCCCGAGGTGTTCGACTTCCCCGAGGGCATCGGCCGGGTGGAGTGTGTCAACGTCGAGCACGAGGAGGTCGTGCTGATCCCGCGCTGGGTCAAATGTGAGCGGGTCACGTTCAAGTACGGGCTCGGGCAGGAGTTCATCGACGTGTTGCGCACGCTGCACAAGTTGGGTCTCGACTCGACCGAGAAGGTGTCGGTGCGTGATGTGGAGGTTGCCCCGCGCGACGTGGTCGCCGCAACGCTGCCAGATCCCGCCACGCTCGGCGAGCGGATGACGGGCCGCACGTGCGCGGGCACGTGGGTGACGGGCACGGGCCTAGATGGCGCGCCGCGCTCGAGCTACCTCTACCACATCGTCGACAACGAGCACACGATGCGCGAATACGGTAGTCAGGCCGTCGTGTGGCAGACGGCGATCAACCCCGTCGTGGCGCTTGAGCTGCTCGACGAGGGCGTTTGGAAGGGCACGGGTGTGCTTGGACCGGAGGCGTTTCCGCCGATCCCGTTTCTGGAGCGTCTGGCGGGGCTCGGCTCGCCGCACGGGCAGGTGGAGATGCCGGCGGCGGGGTGAGGCGTCGCGGCGCGTCCTCAGGCCGCTACGCCGTGGGGACTGCCGGGCGCGGGAAGAGTGTCGAGAATCGATTCGACGCAGGGGTTTGGCCTCAACCGGTTCGACGACTAGTGGGTAATCTAGTGGTAACGTAGTGGGTATGGCTTATGTGGTGGCGCGCCCCCGCGGACGGTTTGAGATCCGAGAGTCGCTGCACACGCCGAAGGGGCCTCGCTCGCGCACGCTCGCGGCCTTTGGCGTTCTGAGCGACGAGGTTCTTGCCACAGCCGCTCAGCGAGCGCAGCGGCCGTTCGACCGCGAGGCCGTAATGCGCTCGGGACGGCGCGCTGGGGCACGTGTGCAGGCAGCGGCGTCGCCTGTGAGCGGTGATCGCGATCGGTTTCTGACGGTGTCCAAGCGCATGGCGTCCGCTCTCGGGCATCCACCTCCGAGCCGCGCGCGCGGGGATGCCGGCGCAGCGCTGCTCGAGCTGTTGGGCTTCGCCGACGCGGTCACCGCCAGCCAGCCTCCACGGCCGTTCGAGCCGCTTGCGTTCCCCGTGCTGGCTGGCTTGGCAGAGCGGCGTCGCGCCACCGCGGTCGCACCACCGTCGTGAACGGCGGGAGGAGGCTCGATGGTCTCAGCTCGAGGATCGTCGCGGTGCACGAGATGCTCGATTCGATGCGCGTCCCACACCAGTTCGGTGGCGCGATAGCCCTGGCCTGGTATCGCAGCCCGCGCGCCACCACCGATATCGACCTGAACGTGACGCTCTCACCAGCTCAGGCCGCGCCGATCCTCGGAGCGCTGTCGCATCTGGGCGTAACCATCTCGGAAGCCGACCGGGCCGCCATCGGTCGCGACGGTCAGGCCAGGCTCGACTGGGATGGGTCTTACCTGGACGTCTTCTTCGCCACCCTCGACCTGCATCGAGAGATGGCCACGAGCTCACGCGAGGTCAGCTTCGGCCCCATGACGATCCCGATTCTCTCGCCCGAGCACCTGATCGTGTGCAAGGCGATCTTCGACCGGCCCAAGGATTGGGTTGACATCGAAGAGATCGTTGACTGGGGCACGGATGTCGACGAAACGACGGTGCTGCGATGGATCGATGAGCTGCTTGGGGCTGACAGCCACCAGCACGAGCGCCTGACGATCGGTCTGCTCGCGTCGACGAGATAAGCGCGTCACGGGCAACTCGAAGTTTGTGGAAACCGGCGCGCGGCCTCCCCTCCGCGCGCCCGGCTTCCTCGCCTCCACGACAGGCAGCCCCAGGTTTTCTGCTCAGAAATGCGCCGGTGCGTGCTCCACGGGTTCCTCCAGCAGCCCCGGTCTGGCGACTTCCAGTTTGCGATGGAAGAAGTCCTTGAAGAACGGTCGTGAGGCGAGCATCAGCACTACTCCCAGCAAGAGTCCGCCGATTCCCATCCAGATCGGCAGCGTGATGCCGAGGATCGGCGGGGATTCGACGTTGGCGGCTTCGTTGTAGAAGATCGCGGCCTTCACGAACACGCCGAACAGAATCAAGCCGCCGACCAGCGGTGCGACGCCGAGGAGGAAGAAGTTGTGGGCGCTCTTCAACAGATCGTGCCTGTAGTAGACGGCGCACGCGATCCCGGTGAAGCCGTAGTAGAAGCAGATCGGGAAGCCGATCGCGGTGATCGAGTCCGACAGCACGTTTTCGGAGAGCAGCAGCAGCACGACGGTGACGACGATCGACACGATGCCCATGCCGATGGTGGACACGTCGGGTGTGAGGTAGCGCTTGTGCACACGCCCCAGCACCGCCGCCACCGCTTTCCAATGCGCCATCGAGAGGGTGGTGCGGGCGGTCGGCAGGATCGTGGTCTGCGTTGAGGCCGACGCGGAGGTCAGCACCGCGACGATCAGCAGCTTGTAGAGGACCGAGCCGAGCACCGGCTTGCCGAGCGCGCTCAGCACGTCGTCGCTGTTGTTTTCCAGGAAGGCCGTGCCGTGGAACGCCTGTGAGCTGGCCGACACGATCACATAGATCACGAGCAGCAGCACGGTCGAGACGACCGCCGCGCGGCCGGGCCCCTCGGAGGGGTCCTCGGACTCCTCGTTGACCGCCACGCCGGAATCCCATCCCCAGTAGATGAACACGCCCAGCAGCACCCCGTCGACCAGCGCCCCGAATTTGAGCGCGAATGGGTTGAACCATGCGAGCGCCGGGTGGATCGAGCCGGCTGGGTTGCCGCCGTAGACCTTGCTGAACGCCACCACCGCGAACAGCGTCAGGATCAGGATCTCAGCGCCCAGCAGAAACTGCTGGATGCGCGCCGAGAGCTCGATTCCGCGCCAGCAGATCCAGGTCATCAGCGCGATCCAGATCACCGCGCCGGCGATGATCGCGCCTTTGGAGCTGGCGGCGGCTTCCCAGCTGAACAGCTTGAACGTGTACACGGCCGCGATCTGCGCGAGCGAGGCCATCACGATCACGTCCGCCAGGAAGATCGCCCAACCGTTGACCCAGCCGGTGGCGGGGCCCAGCGCGCGTGTGGTCCACGCGAACGTCGTGCCGGCGTCGGGGTCGGCGCGGTTGAGGTACTTGTAGGCCGCCGCGATCAGCAGCATCGGTATGAACGACACCAGCAGCACCGCGGGCGCGTGCACGCCCACGCCCTTCACCGCGACGATGAACCCCAGCGTCGCCGCCAGCGAGTAGGCGGGCGCGGTAGAGGCCACCCCGATCACGATGTTCGACAGGTAGCCGATCGCGTTCTTCTTCAGGCCCTTGTCCATCACGCCCGATGGGTCGAGGGGCGGTTCTCCGGCGGAGCTGATGCTGGCCATGGGGGCAACCCTTCTCGTCGAGGGCTTCCGAAGACTTGACGGTCGCGGTCCCCCAGGACTGGTCACGTGGTGATTGTCACAAGCAACTGAGAGAAGGCTAGGACCGGATCGGCGCACGCACAAGGTGCGCAACCGCCAACAAGTCACAAGTGTCTTATACAATTCGTATAACGGATGGACAGGTTGTTGAACGAGCAGCTCATTGATCGGCACAAGTCCAAGCGGTACGGTTGTCCCAGGTGTCTATGTCAACTAATCCCCCTGATCTGATGTCGCGCCCGTTCGAGGCGCCGGGGGCGGGCGGCGATGACCTGCAGGCACTCGCCAAGCGTCATCTGTGGATGCACTTCACGCGCATGGGCGCCTACAACGATCACGAGGTGCCGGTGATCGAGCGCGGGGAGGGGTGCTACGTGTATGACACCCACGGCAAGCGCTACCTCGACGGGCTCTCCGCTCTGTACTGCGTCAACATCGGTCACGGCCGCGCCGAGCTGGGGCAGGCCGCCGCCGAGCAGGCCGGTCGGCTCGGCTTCTACACGAACTGGAGCTACGCGCACCCGCCCTCGATCGAACTGGCGGCGCGGATTGCGGCGTTAGCGCCGGGCGAGCTGAACCGCGTGTTCTTCGTGTCGGGCGGATCGGAGGCGGTCGAGTCGGCATGGAAGCTCGCCAAGGCCTACCACGCCGCCTGCGGGGAGCCGCGCAAGCACAAGATCGTCTCGCGCAACCTCGCCTACCACGGCACCTCGATGGGCGCGCTCACGGTCACCGGGCTGCCGCCGCTGCGCGAGCCATTCGAACCGCTGACCCCGGGCGGCTGCCACGTGCCCAACACCAACTCCTACCGCTGGGCCGAAGACCGCGACACGCTGTGGGCCGCGGACGCGATCGAGGAGGCGATTCTGTTCGAAGGTCCCGACACGGTCGCGGCGGTGATCCTCGAGCCGGTCCAGAACGGCGGCGGCTGCTTCGTGCCCCAGGACGGCTACTTCCAGCGCGTGCGTGAGATCTGCGACCGCCACAAAGTGCTGCTGATCTCCGACGAGGTGATCTGCGCGTGGGGGCGGCTCGGATACTGGTTTGGATGCGAACGCTTCGACGCCCGCCCCGACATCGTCACCACCGCCAAGGGCATGACCTCCGCCTACGCGCCGATGGGCGCGGTGATCGTCTCCGACCGTGTCGCCGAGCCGTTCCTGCATGGACAGGCGATCTTCAACCACGGCTTCACCTTCGGCGGTCACCCGATGGCGTGTGCGGTGGCGATGGCCAACCTCGACGTGATGGAGCGCGAGCGCATCAACGAGCACGTGCTGGACCGCGAGGGCGAGTTCCGCGCGATGCTGGATGGCCTGCGCGACCTGCCGATCGTGGGCGACGTGCGCGGTGCCGGCTACTTCCACGCGATCGAGCTGGTCAAGGACAAGGACTCAAAGCTCACCTTCAACGCCCAGGAGTCCGAGGAGCTGCTGCGCGGCTATCTCTCAGGCGCCCTGTTCGAGCGCGGGCTGATCTGTCGCACCGACGATCGCGGCGACCCCGTGATCCAGCTCTCCCCGCCGCTGATCGCCGACCGCGAGCAGTTCGAGGAGATCGAGGCGATTCTGCGGCCGGTGCTCACCGAGGCGTGGGAGCGGATCGGCAAGCGGTAGGCGCTCTCAACATGGGCACGGATCGGCCGAGCAGGGAAACGGCAGTGTGGCGGCAGCGGTTCGTCGCGCGCGGGCGAGTGCCCGTAAACGGACGGCGCGTAAACGGACGGCGGCGGGCATGTTGACGGTCGAGAGCCTCATTGAGGAGCTCGGTCTCACGCTCCTCACCGGCGAGGAATCGGCCGGCGCGACCGTGCGCTGGGTGCATTCCACCGAGCTGCTCGACCCAACGCCGTGGTTGCGCGGCGGCGAGCTGCTGCTCACGACCGGCCTACAGCTCTCCGGGGCCAAGCCTCAACGCGAGTTCGTCGAGCTGCTTGCCTCCCACGAGATCGCCGGCCTCGGTTTTGGCACAGGCTTCGTGCACAAGAAGGTGCCCGCCGCGATTCTCAACACCGCGCGCAAGCTCGGCTTTCCACTGTTCGAAGTGCCCTACGAGCTGCCGTTCATCGCCGTCACCGAGCGCGTGTTCGCGCAACTGCTCAACGAGCGCTACGAACTGCTGCAGCGCAATATGGCCGGCGACGTGCTCGCCGAGGCGCTCACCGGCAGGCTCTACCCCGACGAGCTGCAGGCGCGGCTGCGCCCGTTCGGCATCGGCGAGACCGCCGCCGTGCTCGCGTTCGCGCTGCGCGACCCCGGCACCGCGGCCTCGACGCTCGAAACGATCCTTGAGAGCGCGGGCGCCCACAGCCTTGTGGCGCTGCGCAACGGGCTGCTGTGCGCGGTCGTCGATTGCGCCACCCAGTCAAACATGGGGGCTCCGGTGCTCGCACACGTCGCGTCCACCGCCGTCAGCTCCCCGCCCGCTGAGACCGATCCGATCGAGCTGGCAAGGCGCGTGCGCGCCGAGCTGCAGCCCCGCTTCGGCGAAGTCAGAGCGGCAGCCTCGCGGGCGGGGCCTACTCAAAACCTCAGGCGCAGCTTCCACGAGGCGCGCTGCGCACTGGAAGCCGTGCGTCTGGCCAACGGCTCAGCGCCGGAGGTTGCCTCCTACAAGAACCTCGGTGCCTTCCAGCTGCTGCTCTCGCTGCAGGACGACGACGCGCTCGCCTCCTACTGCCAGAGCGTGCTCGGCCCGGTCGAGTCCGACGAGGGCGAGTACGGCGACGAGCTGCTGCGCTCGCTGGATGTGTTCATCGAGAACAACGGCCACTGGGAGCGCGCCGCGCAGGCGCTCTACTGCCATCGCCACACACTGCGCTACCGCATCAAGCGCGTCGAGCAGCTCACCGGACGCGATTTCACCCATGCGCGCGATCGCATCGAGTTCTGGCTGGCGCTGCGCGGACGGGAGCTCGCGCGATGAGGCTCTCGCCGCCCGCGCAAACGGTAGCCGGCGAGGTGAGCCCCCAGCCCGCCGCGCGCCCACCGGCCCGAGCCGATATTTTGGTATGTGGATTTTTTGGATTTGCTGTTCGTTCCCGAGTTAAAAGGGAGCAGTTCCCTTGAAAATCGGAGTGCCCACGGAGATAAAGCCCGACGAGTACCGCGTCGCGATCACCCCCGCCGGCGTGCGTGAGCTGTGCTCGCGCGGGCACGAGGTTCGCATCCAGACGGGCGCGGGCCTCGGCAGCGCGATCGCCGACGCCCAGTTTCAGGCGCAGGGCGCCACGATCGTGGCCGACGCCGAGGCGGTCTTCTCAAGCGCCGAGCTGATCCTGAAGGTGAAGGAGCCCCAAGCCTCCGAGGTGGGGCTGCTGAATGAGCGGCACACGCTGTTCACCTATCTGCACCTGGCCGCCGAGCCCGAGCTGGCGGAGGGGCTGCGGCGCTCGGGTGCCACCTGCATCGCCTATGAGACCGTCGAGGACTCCGGCGGGCGCCTGCCGCTGCTCGCGCCGATGAGCGAGGTTGCCGGCAAGATCGCCACGCAAGCCGGCGCGTTCATGTTGGAGAAGCCGATGGGCGGACGCGGGATCCTGCTCGGCGGAGTGCCCGGCGTGGCCGCCGCCACCGTGCTCGTGATCGGCGGCGGCGTTGTCGGCATGAACGCCGCTTTCATCGCGATCGGGATGCAGGCCGACGTGTTCGTGTTCGACCGCTCGATCGACCGCCTGCGCGAACTGGAAGTCGCGTTCGGAGGGCGCGCCTCCACCGTCTACTCCTCCACCCTGGCGATCGAGCAGATGCTGCCCCAGGCCGACCTCGTGATCGGCTGTGTGCTGGTCCACGGTGACCGCGCCCCGCACGTGATCTCGCGCGCGCAGCTCTCGCTGATGAAGCGCCACGCGGTGCTCGTCGACGTGTCGATCGACCAGGGCGGCTGCTTTGAGACCTCACGCCCCACCACCCACTCCGATCCGACCTTCGAAGTGGACGGGATCACCCATTACTGCGTCACCAACATGCCCGGTGCGGTCCCGATCACCTCGACCTACGCGCTCACCAACGCCACGCTCCCCTATGCCCTGGAGCTGGCCGACGGGATCGACACGGCGATCCAGCGCAGCGCGGCTCTACGCCAGGGCGTCAACGTGCGCGCCGGCGAGATCGTCCATCCGGCTGTCGCACACGCGCTCGCAAGCACCGTCGGCGCCGATCGAGCCCGAGCGTCCGTCACGCCCCCCTCAAGTGCCGCGGCGCCCTGAGACCAGATCGAACGAACCCAAATCCAAACCCACCATCGCCCCGCGAGAACCCCACACGAGCTCCTAGGAGGTAAGCGCAATGGCCACCGCCGAAGTCACCCTTCGCAACCTGATCGCCGGAGAGTCGTATCCATTGAGCGAAGGGGGAGAGACGATGGCAGTGCTCAACCCGGCGACCGGCGAGGAGTGCTGGCGCGCGCCCGTGTCGAGCGCCCGCGAAGTCGACGACGCTGTGCGGGCCGCGCGGCGCGCGTTCGAGGGCTGGTCCACCACCACGCCCGCCGAGCGCTCGCTGCTGCTGCTGTCCCTGGCGGCGGCCGTCGAAGAGCATGGGGGAGAGCTCGCGCGCTTAGAGGCGATCAACGCCGGCAAGCCCTTCGAAGCCGTCTCGCGCGACGAGATCCCTGCAATGGCCGACAACCTGCGCTTCTTCGCGGGCGCCGCGCGCTGCTTGGAGGGTCGTGCCGCCGGCGAGTACATGCAGGGCTACACGTCGTTCACGCGGCGCGAAGCGATCGGTGTGATCGGGCAGATCACACCCTGGAACTACCCGCTGATGATGGCCATCTGGAAGATCGCACCGGCGATCGCGGCCGGCAACACGGTCGTGCTCAAGCCCGCCGAGACCACGCCCGTGACGACCGTTCGCTTCGCCGAGCTGGCGGCCGACATACTGCCCGTCGGTGTGCTCAACGTCGTGATGGGCCCCGGCGAGCCCACCGGGCAGGCGCTGCTGGAGCACCCCGACGTCGACATGATCTCGCTCACCGGCTCGGTCGCCACCGGCAAGCACGTCGCGCGCACCGCTGCTGAGACGCTCAAGCGCGTGCACCTCGAGCTTGGCGGCAAGGCGCCTGTGGTCGTCTTCGACGACTGCGACATGGCTGCCGCGATGGAAACGATCGCCGCCACCGGCTACTACAACGCCGGCCAGGACTGCACCGCCGCCACGCGCGTGCTGGCTGGACCCGACATCTACGACGACGTCGTCTCCGGCCTGGCCGCGCAGGCGCGCGGTCTTACGATCGGCGACACGCTGGAGCCCGGCACCACGCTTGGGCCGGTCAACTCCGAGCGCCAGCGCCGGCGCGTCGAGGGCTTCCTCGAGCGTCGCCCCGACCACGCGGAGCTTGTCACCGGCGGAGTGCAACCCGCGCGCGATGGCTTCTATCTGGAGCCCGCTGTCGTGGCCGGGCTCAAGCAGGACGACGAGATGATCCGCGACGAGATCTTCGGCCCTGTCATCACCGTGCAGCGCTTCACCGACGAGCAGCAGGCGATCGAGTGGGCCAACGCCACCCGCTACGGGCTCGCCTCATCGGTGTGGACGCGCGATGTGGGCCGCGCGCTGCGCGTCTCCAAGGCGCTGCGCTTCGGCTGCGTGTGGATCAACGACCACCTCCCGCTCGTCTCCGAGATGCCGCACGGGGGATTCAAGGAGTCCGGCTACGGCAAGGATCTCAGTGTGTACTCCCTGGAGGACTACACCGTTGTGAAGCACGTCATGGCCAACCTCCAGTAGTTGTTCGCCCGTGGGCAGAATGAGGTCAGCGATCCTGGTGTCGTATGTGTATTTCGAGCGTACATAACACTTCACAAAATGAAGTGTTATGTACGCGGTTTGGAAGACACCACTGCCCCTTGATTCGCCCTCGGATCAGGGCCAACCTCGAATAGGTCGGGCCGGAGCCTTCTCGGTGGCAGGTTTCGCCAGCACCTGGTAGATCGACACGAACTGCGTGTCGAAGATGTTGCGCGCCGAGCGCAGATACAGGCGCCACACGCGCAGCCGCTCCGGCCCGGCGATCTGCTCCGCGCGCACCAGGTTTTCGTCCAGGCGCTTGACCCACTCGCCGAGCGTGTCGCTGTAGTCCTGCCCGAACTCCTCCACGTGCTCGGTCACAAAGCCCGCGCGCTCCAGCGCGAGCTGGATGCGCGAGAGATGCTGCGGGTCGCCATCCGGGAACACGTAGCGCTGGGTGAAGTCCCCGTGGTAGCCGTCGTAGGGGGGCAGGTGCGCGATCCCGTGGTTCAGCAGCCTCCCCTGCGGGCCCAGCAGGCTGTGCAGCTGCTTGGCGTAGGCGTCGATCTGGTTCTCGCCCACATGCTCCACCATGCCGATCGACGCGATCGCGTCGTAGCGCTCGCCCAACACGTCGCGGTAGTCGGCGACCCTTATCTCGATCTTGTCGCTCAGCCCCGCTTCGGCGGCTCGGCGGCGTCCAAGCTCCGCCTGCGGCGGCGACAGTGTGATGCCCACAGCCTTCACGCCGTAGCTCTTGGCGGCGTGGATCACAAACGCGCCCCACCCGCAGCCCACGTCGAGCACGCGCTCGCCCTCTTTGAGCGCAAGCTTCTGGCACACGAGGTCGAGCTTGGCCTCCTGGGCCTCCTCCAGCGTTTTCGCCCCACGCGAGAACACCGCGCAGCTGTAGGTCATCGACTTGTCTAGAAACAGTTCGAAGAACTCGTTCGACACGTCGTAGTGGTGGCGTACCGCCTTCGCGTCGCGCTCCTTGCTGTGGCTGCGCCCCTTCAACCTCAGCTCGCCCTTCGGCGCTCTGGGTGGAAGCGTCAGGCCCATCGCCCGCAGCGCCGCGATCGCCAGCCGGGCCTGAGTGGCCCGGTCGATCTCGGGCTCCTCGAAATCGTCGATCAGCCCGATCACGCTGTCGAGATCGTCCACCTCCAGGTCCCCCGTAACGTACGCTCGTCCAAGCCCCAGCTCGCCCGGCGCGCGCACCACATGGGCTATCGCCTTTGGTGAGCGCACCGTGAAAGTTGGGCCTGCACTGTGCCCGTTTGAGCTTCCATTGCCACCAGTCGGCGGCAGCACGCTGCCGTCCCAGAAGCGCACGGTGAAGTCACGTTTGGGGAGCGCCGCGGCCAGCTCGCGCCGCAGTGGCTCAGTCTTTGCAAATGGCATTGGCCCTCCAGCCAGTGTTTCGCAGTGGTTTCAAGGGGTAATCTAAGCTTGTGTAGCGGCTCGTCACGTCCCGCCGGCGTGCTACCTTCCAGCGGCGAGCACACCGATGAGCACCGATTCTATCCAGCGCCCCGCAGCCGCCCGGCCGGATTCCAACGGCGCCCTCGTGCAGCGCCACGCGCTCGACGGCCACGCGCTCGATGGCCCAACACCTGAGGATGTGCAGCCCCCGGTGCTTGAGAATCTCGACCGCTTCCTCACGGGTCTCATCACGGTCGGCCCGATCATCGCGCTCGGCTTCGCGGGCTGGCAGATGTGGGACGGTCTGCTTCACGGCTCGGATCTGATCGTGTTCGCGATCATGTACGTCTCCACGGCGCTCGGTGTCACGGTCGGCTTCCACCGTCTTTTTACCCACAGGTCGTTCAAGACATCCCCCGCTTTGCGCTTCGTGTTCGCTGTGCTCGGCTCGGCAGCGATCGAGGGGCCCGTCATCTCATGGGTTGCCGACCACCGCAAGCACCACGCCTTCTCCGACCGCGACGGCGACCCGCACAGCCCCCACGTCGATCACGGGACCGGCCTGAAGGGCGTCCTGCGTGGCCTGATTCACGCGCACGTTGGCTGGCTGTTCATTCACACAGCGCGCGGCCACCGCGAACGCTACGCACCGGATCTGATCGCCGATCCAGTGGTGTCGTTTGTCGACAAGACGTTCTTCGTGTGGGCGATCGGTGGCCTGCTCGCCTCGTTTGGGCTCGGCTACCTGATCGGCGGCACCCTCACCGCCGGGCTCACCGGCCTCTTGTGGGGCGGCGCGGTGCGCATGTTCCTGCTGCACCACGTCACCTACTCGATCAACTCGCTGTGCCATTTCTTCGGCCGTCGCAGCTATGAGACCGGCGATCACTCGCGCAACCTCGCATGGCTTGCGCCGTTCTCGCTGGGCGAGGCCTGGCACAACAACCATCACGCCTTTCCCACCTCCGCCTTCCACGGCTTCAGCCGGCGCCAGCTCGACATCTCGGCGCTTGTGATTCGCGCGATGGAGAGCGTCGGCCTGGCCTGGGACGTGGTTCGCATAACGCCTGAGCGCCGCGCGACAAAGAGTTTCGCAAGCTGATTCGCGCTCTGGCCGCTAGCGGCCAGAGCTGGTGAATTGTCCGCGGTGCTGCTACGGTGACCCCACGGACGACAAATGTCATCCGCGAGGTTCTTGTCTTTGTTGGTGCTTCTACAGGTCTCCCGAGTTGGGACGCCAGGGCGCGGATGGGGCCAGTACGAATCTCCCCTTCGCATGTGCGGCCACTGGGCCGCGACAAAAGGAGCATCACAACATGAAGTCCGATTCATTTGCCGACCTCGGCGTGTCCGAGGTCGTTGTTCGCGAGCTTGCCCAGCGCGGCATCGAGGCGCCATTCGCCGTACAGGGCATGGTCATCCCCGACGTGCTCGCCGGCCACGACGTGCTCGCCCAGTCGCCCACCGGCTCCGGTAAGACACTCGCCTTCGGCGTGCCGCTCGTGGAACGCCTGAAAGACTGCGACCCGCGACCCTCGGCGCTCGTGCTCGCCCCCACACGCGAGCTTGCGCTGCAGATCGTCGAGGACCTGCGCGCGATCGCGCACATTCGTGCGCTGTCGATCGCCGCCGTGTACGGCGGTGCCGGGATCGTCAAGCAGGCTCGCATCGCCGCGCGCGCCCACATTCTGGTCGCCACGCCCGGGCGGCTGCTCGACCTGATCGACCGCCGCGACATCTCTTTGAAGCAGGTGCGCCTGCTGGTGCTGGATGAGGCCGACCGCATGCTCGACATGGGCTTCAAGCCGGTGGTCGACCGGATCGTGAAGATGTGCGCCCGCGAGCGCCAGACGCTGCTGTTCTCAGCAACGTTGGAGGGTGAGGTCGGACGTGTGGCCGCTGCCTACACCAGCAATCCGCGCCGCCACGAGCACGCCCACTCGGCCGAGCGCAAGGGCGCGGTCGAGCACCGCTTCGTGTCGGTCTCCCACGAGGGCAAGGTCGATCGACTCGTCGCCGAGCTGCGCGCCCCCGAGCGTGGGCTCACGCTCGTGTTCGTGCGCACCAAGCGCGGGGCCGACCGGCTCGTCAAGCGGCTCGCCGCCAGCAGCGTGCAGGCGGTGGCAATGCACGGCGACAAGTCCCAATCCCAGCGCGAGAAGGCGCTTGCGCGCTTCGAGGCGGGCCATGTCAACACGCTTGTCGCCACCGATGTCGCCGCGCGTGGCATCGACGTGTCGGGCATCACGCACGTGATCAACTACGACATGCCCGCCACGCGCGAGGACTACGTACATCGCGTCGGGCGCACCGCCCGCGCCGGCGCCGACGGGATCGGTGTGACGTTCGTGATGCACGAGCAGGCGCGCGAGTTCGCCGGCATGGTTGGCCCGCTGGGCCTGCAGCGCGAGCTTGAGCTCGGCGGCTTCCCCAGCGACGCCACGCGCCCGCCGCAGGCGGCTCGGCGCTCCTCCAAGCGGCCCGGCAACCGCAACTCGCGTCGCTCCCGCGCGCGGGTCAGCTGACCTCTGGCATCGGTCGCTCAACCGGGCTGCACTTGGCGGCGTAGGTGGCCGTGCGTCGCGTGGATGACTGACGCTTGGGCGTACGC
>JBAWFB010000005.1:0-19636 GCA_049591495.1 Solirubrobacteraceae bacterium | reverse complement strand
AGCGAGCACCGCGCGCGTGAGCGAACCGGTCGTGACGCGCTCGAGCTCTCAACCGGTGACGCTCTCCACAGGCAGCGTCGTCGCGGCGGACCTGTCCAAGCGGACCAGGCGCCGCCTGACGAAGAAGGCCAAGATCGCCGTTCCGAAGAGCGCTGCCAGCACCGAAGCTGCCGTCGCTCCCACAACTCCGAGCGCGACCACCAGCGCGCCACAGCCGACCGTGGCCAAGCCGCCAGTCCCTCCCGTGACCGAGGTGACGACGGATTCGACTGAGCTTCCGAGCGCCCAAGCGCAGAGCACACCCGCAGCCCCCACGGAATCTCCTGCGACAACCGAAGAATCGACGACTCTCACCACGCCGGCCACCACCGTCGAAGCGACCACACCCCCGCCGACGAGCACCACCGAAACGGTGCCACCGCCCACCACAACGCAGACCGGGCTTCCAGCGCAGACCGAATCCTCGACGGTCACGCCGGGGCCTCAGGAAACTGACAGATCTACCCCAGGCCTACCCGTGAGCGAATCGTCACAGCCAACGACGGGATCGGGCGGGGAGACGCTGGAAGACGGCGGAACCCCAGCCGGATAGCGGAACACCGACCAGGCGCGACGCTCACGCGCCCTACCCGAACGCGAAGCTCTTGAGCGGCGTTTCGAGCACTCCGGAACTGGCCACCGGCAACGAGATGGTCGCGGGTTCGCTGCTCAGCATCTCGATCACCACACCCGCGCGCGCGCCTGGCCGGTGCGGCAACAGCATCACGTCGCGCCCCCACATCTTGTGACCGGCGAGAAGCGCCGTGTAGAGCACCTCGTAGCCCTGCAGCGACGAGCTGATGCGAGTCTTGCCCTCCCCTTCCATGCGGAAGTTGGCAAAGCGCGCGGCGAGCGTGTGCACGTAGCCGGCGGCGGTCAGCGGCAGCTCGCCCGTGACGCTCCCGCTGTAGGGAGCCACGACCAGCGGCGCCACCGCGTAGGAGTCCTGCAGGCGCCCACCGGAGCTGCGCGCCACCTTCACATATCCCCCGGGGTCCGGCGCCGTGCGGTAGAGGCCTTTGTATTGGAAGCTGAACGGCACCGGCCCACCATGTGAGTATTCGGCGTTGAGCAGCGTCAGCACGGCCCCAACGGCAAGCGCCAGCAGACCAACGACGACCACGATCGCAAGCCCGCGCAAGGCAGGCGCCGCCGAGCGCCAGCGCGGCTCCAGCAGCCGGCCGAGCGTCGGTCCGTATCGCGGCTTCAGCGGCACCGAGGCCATCGCGGTGGAGCTCCTCACTCGCCGATCGAGAACAGTGACTCCAGGTCGTGCCTGGAGAACGCCGCAAACGCCACCATCGTCTGAGTGCGCCCAACACCGGAGAGCTTGCCGATCCCCTCGGTGACGACTTCCGCGAGCTGCTCGTGGTCGGGGACACGCACGATCGCTATGAAATCCCACTGGCCGGTCACCGAGTAGGCCTCCGCGACTCCCTCGACGTCCGCAAGCTCGCCGCCGAGCGTCGACAGAGCGTCGCGCTCGGCTTCGATCAGAACAACCGCGTGGGTCATCGTCATGGCGAGTGGGTGTCGCCGGGCGCGAGCACAATCACCTCTGAGGACCCCTGCGCCTCGACGTCGGCCTTGAATGCCTGCGCGTCGGTCTCGATCGGCGGGAACGTGTCGTAGTGGCACGGGATCGCCTGCTTGGCACCGATCAGCGCCGCAGCTGCCACCGCGTCGTGGCGGTCCATCGTGTAATGACCGCCGATGCACATCAGCGCCACGTCGATCCCGCCGGACTGCTTGGCGTTGAGAGCAAGATCGGAGAACAGCCCGGTGTCGCCCAGGTGGTAGATCGTCTTGCCGGCGAACTTCACGATCAGCCCGGCGGGTGTGTTGACGGTGCCCTTGGGGGTCATCGATGTGTGCCACGCGGGCACCAGCTTGACCGAGCCCCACTCCAGCTCGACGGTGCCGCCGATGTTGGGATCGTGCACGTTCTCGAGGCCCTCCTCGCCAAGCTCGTTGGCGATCTCCACGATCGCCACCACGTGCGCGCCGGTGCGCTTGGCGATCGCCACGGTGTCGCCGATGTGGTCGCCGTGGCCGTGGGTGAGCAGGATCGCGTCGGGATTGAGCTCCTCGGCGGACACCGCCGCCTTTGGATTGCCCGTCAGGAAGGGATCGATCAGCAGCGAGGTGTCGCCGTCGCTGAGCTCGAAAGCAGCGTGGCCGAGAAAGCGAATCTGCATGTTCACTGCTCCTGTGTTGGTGTTGGGGTTTGTTGGGGCTCTCGCGCGCCCGATTGTCCACCGCGCGAGTCCTGCGCGCCGGACTCGCCGGCCACCGGCTCGCTGAGGCGCTTCAGCTCGTGCGCCAGCTCGAAGCCGACCGCAACGCCAACGAACATCCCGAGCTGTGTTTGTTCGGCTACGAGCGTGCTCACCGCGCGGGCACGCTCGCCCTCGTCGTGCTCGCTGGAGGCACGGCTGATCTCAGTGTCGTGCGTCTCTCCGAACCATCCCCCTTCGGCGAGCGCACTGACGAGCACCCGCTGCAGCGTGGGGGCCGCGTGTGTGACCACGTCCTGAGCGTGCGCGAGCCGCCCGGGCTCGATCAGCACGGCGAGCGCGGCGTCCACCTCGGCTGCGGTGTAGATGCGATCCGGCAAGGCCACCCCATGATAGGTCGCTGTCGGCCGCGCCAGTTGCGCGCCGGTTATCGGACCCACCAGCGTGGGGGAGCTCAAACGGACCTCACACGGCTGAGGCCAAGCCCGAGCGACAGGCCAATCGCACCGCCCACCACACCCGCCAGCCAACTGACTTCCCCGCGCGCAAACGGCATCGCGAGCAGCACTGCCGCGATCGCGGCAGTGCCGAACAGGTCGGCCTCGTAGTAGTCCCCCGCGCGCGCCACCACCAGATTGGGTGCCACCCACGCGCCAAGTAGCGCGAGCGCACCGGCGTTGGCGCCGCTGACCACGGCCAGCGGGTAGACGGCCTCGGCTGCCAGCGCGCCAGCGACACCCGCACCGAAGAACAGCGCGAGCACAACGAGCGGGCCATGGTGACGCTCGAGCAGACTCCCGAAGATCGCGACTGCGAGCAGCGCGGAGAACATGAACAGCCCGCTGGAGAAACCGCTTGAGTAGACGAACTGACTGCTGAGCAGCCGCCACCATTCGCCGTCCAGGGGACCGATGATCGCGAGTTTGCCGAGATTCACGTAGGCGCCCTGCGCGGCGATCCAAACGCCACAGCTGGCCACCACGAGGGCCAATGTCGCATAGGGCGGGTGCTCGGCGCGCACGCCGTCGATCTCCCCGCGGCGCAGACGCCCGAGCGAGGCTCGTCGAACCAGTCCCGTGCTGGGATGGCGCAGGCGATCACGCGGCAACTTCGGCGCCCGGCGGCGCAACCTGTGACCGCAATAGGGACACTCCGTTATGTACGGACTGACCTCCGATCCACACTTCTTGCAGACCACGAACAGATCAGCTCCAGAGGGCATCGTGTCATTCTAAGGGCGTCCCTCGACTCGCCGGAGCAGGCTGCGGCGATAGAGTTCGATCTGTCCTCGCCCGCGACCCGCGCAGGCCCCGCGGGGGCTCCGGCGAGGCGCTACCAGCGACTGTCAAAGGAAACCGATCGATGCAACTCGGCTACGAGAACAAGCTTTACATCCTCGCGTTCGACCACCGCGGCTCCTTCCAGAAGAAGTTCTTCGGGATCGAGGGCGACCCAGACCCCGAGCAGACGGCCATGATCGCCGACGCCAAGCACCTCATATTCGAGGGGTTGCAGCGCGCGGTGGCCGAGGGAGCGGATGCGTCGGTGACGGGAGTGCTCGTCGACGAGCAGTTCGGCGGTTCGGTCCCCGAGGAAGCGCGCGCGCAGGGCCTGAAGCTCGCAATGCCCGCTGAGCGCTCCGGACAGAACATGTTCGACTTTCAATACGGGGACCAGTTCGGTGAGCACATCGAACGCTTCGATCCGGACTTCGTGAAGGTGCTGGTCCGCTACAACCCCGATGGGGACTCCCAGGAAAACGGTACACAGCTGCAGAAGCTCAAGCGCCTATCCGACTGGTTGCACTCAAAGGAGCGCAAGTTCCTGTTCGAGCTGCTGGTACCTGCCGAGGACGCTCAGCTGCAGAGCGTGGACGGCGACACCGAGCGCTACGACACCGAGCTGCGTCCCGAGCTGATGCGCCGCGCGATCGCGGAGATCCAGGATGCCGGCATCGAGGTTGACATCTGGAAGATCGAGGGCGTAGACGAGCGCTCCGACTGCGAAACGCTGGTCGCGCAGGCCCGCGCCGGCGGCCGCGACGGAGTCGTGTGTGTGGTGCTGGGTCGCGGCGCGAACGACGCGAAGGTGGATCACTGGCTGACGCAGGCGGCTCCCGTTGAGGGTTTCATCGGCTTCGCGATCGGGCGCTCGATCTGGTGGAACCCGCTGAAGGAATACGTCGACGGCAAGATCGAACGCTCAGCGGGCGCACGCGAGATCGCCGAGAACTACCTGCGCTTTGTGAAGGTCTACGAGCGGGCGGAGGGACAAGCCTCTGTTGCGTAGTAGCCGGAGAGCCGAGACGGCATCGTGAACCCGCTCCACGGGCGGTGCGCTGGCGGCGAGACGCGATCATGAAGATGCGTCAAAGCCTCACCGACATCGAGCGGGCCTTCGCCCGTGAGATCTCGATGGAGCGCCATCGGCGAGCATCACTGCGACGCACCGCCGAGCAGCGCGCGATCAAGCGCGAGGTGCAGCGGCGCCACAAACGTGGGTCGGTTCGCTTCGTGCTGCTCGTGCTGACGCTGATGTTGACCGCCGTGATCGTCACGGCGGTGATGTTTAGAACGCTCTACCTGCTGCTTGGCTGACGTCGCTAGGGAGTCTCGCCGAGCTTGTCGAGCGCCTCATCGACTTCGGCGCTGACAGTCTCGCTGGGGGGCTCTGCCTGTTCGCCCTCGCGCTGAATCTCGACGTAGATCTCTGTACGAAATACTGGGATGTCGTGAGGAGCGTGGATGCCGATACGCACCTTCTCGCCCACCACCGAAAGCACCGACACCTCGATGTCGTCGCCGATCATGATGCTCTGGTTGGGCTTGCGCGTCAGAACCAGCATCGGTTGCACCCTTCCTGTTGGCCATGGACACAGGGCGAGATCGCCCCCGGTCTCGCCCTACGGCAAGCATAGTGTTCCGTCCCACCAAACGCGAACCCGCAGTCTTTAAGCGCGATTGTGGCTATCCAGCAATTGTGCGAGTCGCCACGAGGAGCTCGCGTCAGCGAGCCGGCTGAGCATGCGCTAGTCTCCCGAGCCGTTCATGGCTCGACGATCACTGCGCCCGCACCTAAACCAGATCCGAAGTTGGGTACGCCAAGGCCGTACCGACGCTTGGGTGGCTCATCAACTCGAAGTCACCGTTCAGGAGATCGAGCAGTTCAAGCGCCAAAACGATCTCCTCGGCGATGACGGCCCGAGCGACGGCACCGGCACGACGGTGGCGTATCCCGAAGAGATCGACCTGCGGGCTGAGGACGACGAGCTGATCGCCGCCGAACTGGAGGCCGCGATGGAGGCCGAGCGCGCGAAGGCCGAGGCGGCAGCCGAAGCTGCGAGCGAGGAGGACAGCGAGGAGGAGAACGCCCCATCGAGTCCCCGCCGCCGCCGTGGTCGTCGTGGACGACGCTCGCCTTCCCGCGACGCGGAGCCGCTCGAGGGAACGTTTGACCACGGCGAAGAGGGCTACGGACTGTGGCTGGACCCGGCGATCCAGGACAACCCGATCTACGCCGAGCACTGGGCCGGGCACCGGCCTGTGCACGTCACGGTCGAGGAGGATCAGATAGTGATCCGCCGCGCCGGCTCGGACGACTGAGCGCGCGTTACTACTCGGCGGCGATCAGTCGCCCGCCAGCGTAGTCGGAGGCCTCGCGCAGGTAGCGCGCGAAGGCGGCGTCGACGACGACGCGCGAGTCCCACGCCCACGGATCATCCGGGGCGAAGTCCATCGCTAGTTGCAAGCACCAGGATGTGCCACGGTCGTAGAGCGTCGCCAGTTCCTCGGCGGAGAAGCGTCCTCCAAGGCGCCTACGCAGCTCGACGACCAGCGTGTCGGTGATCCCCTGCAGTAGCCGCAAACGCTCGGCGGGCGCCTGCGAGAGACGCCGCTCACCCTGCTGCCATTGTTGGATCGCGTAATCGAACCCCGACACGAGGGCGAGGCTAGCAGCGCCTCATCCACAAGCCGCGTCGATCTCGAAGCCGCGACACGCCGTCCGTGGATCGGCGGCCTTCTCAGTTGGGCGGAAGGCCATTCACTATGTACGCCTGCTCCCCTGGGCGGATCATGCCCAGGCGGCGCGCCTCCTCCTGAACGGTGGTGGGGCTCGCGAGCGTGGTGTGCTGCTGGCGCAGTGTGTGATTCTGGCGTTCGAGCACGCGAACCTGCGCGCTGTCGCGCTTGGACTCGCTCCACGAGGACAGCAAGCGGACACCGGCGCTCAGATAGAGGTAGACGAGCGCCGCCATCACACACAACATCGCGATGCGCCCCAGCCGATCCCAGCGCACTCGCGGGACGGAATGCGCCGCGCCCGATCTACGTGAGCCTGCGGGTCTGGCTGTTGAGGCTGACGCAGCGGGCATACGGTCGCATTCGCCCTCTCACGCCAACCTCCTGCCCCAAGAGCTCATACCGGCGAGCAAAACTTCATACACCGGACGCGATCACGCTCTTCTACTCGGCTTTGGTCTCGATCAGTCAGTTGCGGAACACCGAGCGACCCGGGAACTCCGCGTCGGCACCGAGCTGCTCCTCGATGCGCAGCAGCTGGTTGTACTTGGCGACCCTGTCCGAGCGAGAGGGGGCTCCTGTCTTGATCTGACCGCAACCGGTGGCCACCGCGAGGTCGGCGATTGTCACGTCCTCGGTCTCGCCCGAGCGGTGGCTCATTACCGCGGTATAACCAGCTTCGCGCGCCATCGCCATTGCCGCGAGGGTCTCGGAGAGCGTGCCGATCTGGTTGACCTTGATGAGGATCGAGTTGGCCACCCCGAGCTCGATGCCGCGCCCGAGGCGCGCGGTGTTGGTGACGAACACGTCGTCGCCAACGAGCTGCAGGTGCGCACCAACACGCTCTGTGAGCGTCCTCCAGCCCTCCCAATCCTGCTCGTCCATACCGTCCTCGATCGAGACGATCGGGTAGCGCGCAGCGAGCGTCGCCCAGTAGTCGGTCAGCTCGGCGGCAGTGAGCGTGCGACCCTCGTGCTCCAGCACATAGGCGCCGTCGTGGAAAAGCTCACTGGTGGCGGGATCGAGTGCGATTGCAACATCCCCGCCGGGCTCATAGCCCGCCGCTTCGATCCCGGCGACGAGCATCTTCAGAGCCTCCTCGTTGGACGCGAGATCGGGCGCGAAGCCGCCCTCGTCGCCAACGGCGGTCGACAGGCCGCGGTCGTGGAGCGTGCGCTTCAGGGCGTGATAGACCTCAACGCCCATGCGCAGGCACTCCGAGAACGTGGAGGCGCCGCACGGGACCACCATGAACTCCTGGAAGTCGACCTTGTTGTCAGCGTGCGCTCCTCCGTTGAGCACGTTCATCATCGGCACAGGCAGCACGCGCGCCGCCTCTCCGCCCAGATAGCGCCATAGCGGCAGCCCCTCCTCGGCTGCCTGCGCGTGGGCCGCCGCGAGCGACACGCCGAGGATCGCGTTGGCGCCGAGACGCGACTTGTTGGGGCTGCCGTCGAGCGCGATCAGCGCCTCGTCGAGTCGTTGCTGATCGGAGGCATCCATGCCAGCCACCGCGTCCGCTATCTCACCGTCCACGTTGGCCACGGCGCGCGTGACGCCCTTGCCGAGCCATGACTCGCCACCGTCGCGCAGCTCGGTGGCCTCGAACTCGCCGGTGGAGGCGCCGGATGGCACTGCCGCGTGGCCGTGCGCGCCGGAGCGCAGCGCAACCTCGACCTCGACGGTGGGGTTGCCCCGGCTGTCGAGGATCTGGCGGGCGTGGACTCTCTCGATCTGACTCATTGCTCTCCTTAGGGTGCTTCGTGGGATCCGTCGATCGTCTCGCGAAATCGCTGTGCCGCCGCGCGTAGGGCCAACTCGGGGTCGACATGCGCAAGGCGCGCCTCGTCCACGAGCGCAAACAGACGCTCGCCTATGGCGTCAAAGGATCCCCGATCTTCGCGCTCGACGTCCTGCCGATGGCGATGCTGGCCACCGTGCTCGCCCGCATCGCCGCCCTGCGCAGCGCTTATTCCCGACCCTGCACCCCCTACGTCCTCAGTTGCGGGATAGAGCCCCGCTGAGGCAGCTCTGCGCTGCACCTTGCGTGCATACAGCAGCGCGGGCAGGTTCTCGGGGACCTCGCCGAACACGCCGGGCTCTCGACCGGCCTCGGTGGCCTTGATGGCATCCCAATTGCGCAGCACCTCAGCCGCGTCTGAGACCTCGGTGTCGGCAAACACGTGCGGATGGCGACGGATCAGCTTCTGACGGCAATGCTCGGCCACCTGGGCGAGGTCGCCGGCGCCGCGCTCCTCCAGCAGGAGCGCGAGGAACAGCACTTGGAAGAGCACGTCGCCGAGCTCGTCCAGCAGCTTTGCGTCGTCGCCGCGGTTGGCAGCGTCGGCGAGCTCGTAGGCCTCCTCGACGGTGTGCGGCACGATCGAGCGCTCATCCTGTTCGCGATCCCACGGACACTCGCGACGCAGGCGGTGGGTGAGCGCGTCGAGCGCGGACACCGCCTGTGAGAGCTCGGACGTTGTGCTCTACGGGGTTGGTGGTCTACGGGGTGGTGGTGCCGGTGCTGGTGGAGGACGTCTTGGGCGCTTTGTAGCCCTTACAGTCCTGCACAGAGTATTCGGCACGACATTCTGTGCGAGCCGTCCACGTCTTGCGGAACTTCTTGATGAATTCGCTGAGCGCCTTTTGCTGATTCTGCGCCATCAGCTGCTGGGAGATAGTGGACTGCACCTTCGAGAGCGCCTGCTGGCTACCTGGAATGATCTTCTTCACTTCGTAGACGTAGTAGCCAAACGGCGTCTTGATCGGGCCGCCAAGCACACTTACCTTTGCGCCGAAGACAGCTTCACTGAGAGCCTTCTCCTCCTGACCCTTGACCACGCCGGGGAGCGATCCGCCGGCGGCCTTGCTGACCGGGTCGATCGAGTGGGCCTTGGCCACGCTCGCAAAGCTCTTGCCGGATTCGATTTCTTTCTTGGCGCTTTCAGCCTGAGCTTGGGTCTTGGTGAGCACAATCAGAATGTTGCGCTTTTCCGGCTGGCCGTACGTCGACTTGTGCTGTTCGTAGTAGGCGCTTATTTCTTTCTGGCTCGGCTTCTTACCGGCTTCCTTGGTGACCTTCTGCTGAATCTTGGTGGAGAGTGAGTCGAGCTTCACTCGAAGCAACAGGTCAGAGACCGTGTACCCAGTGCTGGCCAGGAACTTCTGGAAGTCCGCTTCAGTGGGGAACTGCTGGCTCTTGACCTGGTTGAACTGCTTCTGGACTTCCGCGTCTGACATTTTGACTCCCTGGCTCGACGCTTCGCCGAGTAGCCAGTTGGCGGAGATCAGGAAGCTGAGCACCTGCTGCTTGAGCGCGGTGTACTGCTGTTCACACTGCGTCTTGAGCGCTGCGGCCGTCGGCTTTGACTGACCCTTGGCGGGCTTGGGCGCTGTGGCTTCGAGGTGCGCTATGCAAGCTTTGTAGGTGGGAGGATCGGGGACGGGTGTTTTTGCGGTCGCCGCCGCGCCGGTGGTAGAGGCCGAGCTCGCGTTTGCGGCGACTGCCATCCAGTGATTGAAAGTTGCGGTCGTGACCGGGGTGCCGTTGACGCTGACTACAGCGTCGCCGGGGACGCCCCCGCCGCACGCGGTGAGCGTCAGCCCCGTAAGCAAAACAGCGCCGAGCGCTGCGAATTGACTCTTTCTCTTGGACACGACGCGGGCACTCTAGCGGAAACAACCCAAGCTGTGCTTAACGACTTCCTTAAAGCTCGCTAAGCGATGGCGCGCACCGAGCGCCCGCACCGCGTCAAGCGTGCTCGCGACTCGCTCGCGAGCCTGACGTTAGGCGGCTTCTCGCATCAGCGCCAGCAGCACGTCGGCGGCTCGCACGACAGTCGGGAAGCGTTGCTCTCCCTCGCGCGGAACGCGCACGGAGACCTGCGAGCGTCCCGCCTCATACATCGCCTCGGGCAGCTGCTCGCGCAGTTGCTTGGCGCGCGTCGAGTCGAGCTCGATCGGCGTCACCGCGAGCCGATCTCCGCGGAAGCTCACGGCCCGCGCGCCGGCTTGGCCGAACTTGATGCGCGCGCGCTGCAGCGACAACAGGTTGCCGAGCGGCTCGGGGATTGGCCCGAAGCGATCCTCCAGCTCCTCTCGCAGGCGTTCGACTTCGGCCACCTCCACAGCGCTCGCGACACGGCGGTGGACGTCGATCTTGGCCTGCTCGTAGGGCACGTAGTCGGCGGGTATGTAGGCGTTGACGTTGACGTCAAGGCGCACCGGCTCGGGTAGATCCGCCTCCTGCTCACCGTCGGCTGTCTCGACGTGACGCACGGCTTCGTCGAGCATCTGCATGTAGAGCTCGAAACCAAGCGCGGCCACGTGGCCTGACTGCTCGTCGCCCAGCAGGTTGCCGGCGCCGCGGATCTCCAGGTCGCGCATGGCGACCTTGAAGCCAGCACCAAGCTCGGTGTAGTCCGACAGCGCCGAGAGACGTTGCGCAGCATCGGGTGTGAGCGCAGCGGCGGAGTCGTACAGCAGGTAGGCGTACGCGCGTTCGCGGCTTCGTCCGACGCGCCCGCGGATTTGGTAGAGCTGGGCCAGCCCGAAGGCGTCGGCGTGCTCGACGATCAGCGTGTTGGCCTGTGGGATGTCAATGCCGGACTCGATGATGGAGGTGCACACGAGTACGTCCGCACCGCCCTGCAGGTAGTCCATCATGATCGTCTCGAGCTCCCCCTCGCCCATCTGTCCGTGAGCCACAGCGAAGCGCACACCAGGGCACATCGCGCGCAGACGCTCGGCGGTCTCGTCGATCGACTGCACGCGGTTGTGCATGAAGAACGCCTGTCCTCCGCGCGCGTGCTCGCGCATGATCGCGCGCTTTACGAGCTCCTCCTCGTACTCGCCCACATATGTCTTTACCGGCCGGCGACCCTCAGGGGGGGTCTCGATCACGGAGATCTCGCGCAAACCGGCGAGCGACATCTGCAGGGTGCGGGGGATCGGGGTGGCCGACATCGCGATCACGTCGACCTTCAGCTTGAGCTGGCGCAATAGCTCCTTCTGCTTGACTCCGAAGCGCTGCTCCTCATCGACGATCAACAGGCCAAGATCCTTGGCGCGCACGTCGCGCGAAAGGACGCGGTGGGTGCCGATCAGGATGTCCACCGATCCCGCGGCGAAGCCGGCGAGGGCCGCCTTTTGCTCGGCAGCGCTGCGAAAGCGCGAGACGTGCTCAACCGTGAGGGGATAGTCGGCGAGGCGCTCTGAAAAGGTGCCGTAATGCTGCTGGGCGAGGATGGTGGTGGGCACCAGCATCAGCACCTGCTTGCCGTCACCGGCAGCCTTGAACGCGGCGCGCAGCGCCACCTCGGTCTTGCCGTAGCCGACGTCCCCGCACACCAGCCGGTCCATCGGGCGGGGCGCTTCCATATCGGCCTTCACGAGTTCGATCGCTTCGAGCTGGTCGGCGGTCTCGGTGTAGGGGAAGCGCTCCTCGAACTCCCGCTGCCAGTCGGTGTCGGGCTCAAACGCGTGCCCAGCGCGGCGGCGGCGCTCGGCGTAGAGGCTGAGCAACTCGCCCGCCAGCTCCTGCGCGGCACGACGAGCCCGTGCCTTCATCGCCTCCCAGCGCGAGCCCCCGAGCTTCGACAGCGGTGGCCCGTTCTCCCCGCCTGCGCCAACGTAGCGTGAGATCTTCGCGAGTTGGTCGGTGGGGACGAACACCTTGTCGTCGCCCTGGTATTCGAGGTACAGGTAGTCGCGCGTGATGTCGGCGACCGTGCGCGTTTGGAAGCCCGCAAAGCGTGCGATCCCGTGATCCTCGTGCACGACGATGTCGCCGGTGCGCAGCTCTGTGAACGAGCGCAACGCACCCCGTCGCGCCGGTCCGGCCTGCCCTCCCGCGCCCGACGCCCCGCCACGCTCCGCGCGGCGGCGACGTAGCAACCGATGCTCGGGGAACACCGCGAGCTTCAGCGACGGTGCGACGAAGCCCTCGCGCAAAGACGCAGTGGCGAAGCGCAGCGAGGGCTCTAGCGGCGCGCGGGCGATGTCAATCTCCCCATCCAGCCAGTCGGCCTTTAGGCGGCCGAGGTTGTAAGCGGCGCGCTCGCCTTCGCCACGGCGGGGGAAAGCCACCACGGTGCGATAGCCCGAGCGCACAAGCTTCTCCAGCTCAGGCTCGGCTTCGGCGAGCGAACGCGCGGCGGTGTCGGCGGTGGAAGCGCGCAGTTCGATCTCCTGACCACTCGACATCGAGGACAGCCACACGCGGGCACGTGCCGCCACGCTGGCGTGTACCTGCTCTGGGCTCACGTACAGGTGGTGTGCATCCTCGTCGGCAAACGCAGCGCACACATCGCTCCAGTGATCGGCGAGCGCCGGCGCGAGCTCCTCCTCGGCAGCCACGATTATTTGGGTGCCCGCCACCCCTGTTTGCTCGTCAACCAGATCGAGTAGAGCACCGAAGCGATCGACCGGGAGCAGCTCGGCGATGTCGGGCCTGCCCTCCTGGCCATCCCCGTCGGGTGCCGTGAAGGCGCCGGTGACAGCCGCGATCTCGGCCAGCTCACGGTGTTCTGGCGCCAACTCGGCCGCCGGGGCGATCTCGACTTCCTGCACGTCTCCAAGCGAGCGTTGAGTGAAGGTGGAGAACCAGCGCAACGATTCGATCTCGATGTCGAACATGTCAACGCGCACGGCGTGCTCCTCGGTGGCGGGGAATACGTCCAGCAGACCCCCGCGCAACGCGAACTGGCCGCGCTCGGATACCTGATCGACGTGCTCATAGCCCGCTCCCACAAGCTCGGTGGCGCATTCATCGAGGTCGAGTAGCTCACCCACTCGCAATGTGAAGGAGCTGGGACGCAGCTGAGGGTCTGGCACCTTCTCCGATAGCGCCACGGCGGAGACCACGACGACTGGGGCCTCAACGTCGCTACTGGCAGGGGCGAGCAGCGAGTCGAGCGCGGCGACGCGCAGCCCAACGAGATGCGGGGGCGGGGCGAGGTGCGACTCGTAGGCGACCCCACGCGACGGGTAGAGACGCACCCGCCGCGGGGCCAGCCACGCGCGTAGATCGCCGGCAAGATCGCGGGCGGCACGGTCATCGCCGACTACCACGAGGGTGGGGCGCTCGACGCCGTGGTCGGCGAGCGCAGCGATCGCATATGGGCGCAGCGAGGCCGACACGAACGCATGCCCCCCGTCGCGCCCGAGCTTGGAGGCGGCAGCGTCCTGATTAAACGCGTCTAGTAGTGAGCGCAGAGGCATCGGGGCGATGTGTGGGTAGGGGGGTGGGCAAAGCGACGCGAGTTGGGAAAGCAACACGAGTCGGCAAAGCAACACCAGTGAGCAAAGCACCGCGAGCGGGCAAAGCAACGCAAGCGGGCAAAGCAACACCAGTGAGCAAAGCAACACCAGTGAGCAAAGCAACGCAAGTGGGCGAAGCGACGCAAGTGGGCGAAGCGATGCAAGTGGGTGAAACGGCACGAGCGCGCGACGGGGGAAGAAACAACTTTTTGAGAATGTTTAGTTTTGTAATCATTCTGCCCCGACATGAATCGGCAATTTTGAATCGACATCCCCTACCCCTCCACATCGAACAACACGTGCTCGACGGCCTCACAAGCACGATCAATCAACTCGCCGACTTCGGCCGCAGGCTCACGAAAGCGCCCCAGCACATATGCCGAGACGATCTCCGGGTCAGTGGAGGCGGGCCTGCCAACACCAACGCGCACACGCATGAAGTCGGCGCCGCCCAGCTCCCGCTTGATCGACTTCAGTCCGTTGTGACCGGCAAGGCCGCCCCCCAGACGGGTGCGCACGTCACCGAAGGGAAGATCGATCTCGTCGTGGACGACCAGCACACGCTCAAGCGCCAGCTTCAACGAGCCGCGCGCCGGCCCGACGGAGCGTCCGGCGTCGTTCATGTAGGTCTGCGGCCACAACACCGCCACACGTACCGCTAGCTCGCTCGCCATCCTTTCGGGTGCTTCCTGCCCCGTCTGCGAGGGCGCCCACGCGCGGCCCTCGGCGATCCGCCCCCGGAAACGGTCCTTGGGGGATGACAGTCCCCAGCGCTCGGCCAGCCGGTCGGCGACCATGAAGCCCACATTGTGGCGGGTACCAGCGTGCTCACGCCCTGGGTTGCCGAGCCCAACGATCAGCCAGTCGGCCGGAGCGCCACCTCCAAAGGGGCGCAGGAGCTACTCCTCGGAGGAGCCGCCGCCGTCTGAAGACGACTCGCCGGCTCCAGCCTCGCCGACGAGCTCGGTCTCGGATTCGATCTCTGACTCTTCCTCGGACTGCAGACGGGGTGCGGAGACCGTGGCGATCACCGTGTCGGGTTCGTCCAGCAGCGTGACGCCCTCGGGCACGACGATCGCCTCGAGCGCCAGCGTGTCGCCGATCTGCATCTCGCCGAGCTCATGGACGATCGACTCGGGGATCGCGGTCGGGAGCGCTTCGATGTTGAGCTCGCGCGTGAGCTGCTCGAGCGTTCCACCCTCCTTCACGCCCGGCACGTCCTCGACGCCGGCCAGCTCCAGCGGGACGATCGCGTGGATCGGCTTGTCGAGGCGCACCCGCAGGAGATCCACGTGAGTGGTCTGCCCGCGCACGGGATCGCGCTGGGCCTCCTTGAGCACCACCGGGGTGGGCTTGGAGCCGTCGATGCTGAGATCGACCACAGCACCCGCGCCGGCGAGTGCGACGCGCAATTCGCGTGCATCGACGCTGAAGCTGACTGGTTCCGAGTCGCCGCCGTAGAGCACCCCGGGGATACGCCCGGTGCGGCGCAGGCGGCGCGCCGAGCGTGAGCCGTCGGGGTTGCGGCTTGCGACATCTAGCTTGGTGGTCGTGCTGGCCATGAGAAGGTCGGGGACTTTAGCAATCCCCTTCGTTTGGCCTGCCGTTCCCCTCCTACACAACCAACTTGCGGGCGCCGGCGCCGGGACCATTGGGTCTCTTCGTCGCTCCGAGGCTGTCTTTCAAAACAGCTGATTCTCGCCGCCGAAGACCTCGCTGACGGAGTCGTCGGTGAAGATGCGGCGGATCGAGTCGGTGAGCAGCTCGGCGCAGGGCAGCACGCGAATGTTCTCGGGGCCGCCGAGACGCGGGGGGATCGTGTCGGTGACGACGATCTCCTTGAACCCGGAGCTGGCGAGGTTCTCGAAAGCGTTGCCAGAGAACACTGCGTGTGTGGCGGCGGCGTAGACGCTGGTTGCGCCGGCGTCGAGCACCGTGCGCGCGGCGGCCGTCAGCGTACCGGCGGTGTCGATCATGTCGTCGACGATCACCGCGGTCTTACCGCGCACGTCGCCGATCACGTAGCCGATCTCGGCGACCTGCTGGGCGGGACGCTCCTTGTCGAGGATCGCCAGCTCCGCGCCGATGATGGAGGCGAACTTCTTGTTCAGCTTAACCCGTCCCGCGTCGGGAGCAACGACCACGAGATCGGACAGTCCAAGGTCTGTGAAGTACTGCGTGAGCATGAACAGCGCGGTCATGTGGTCGACCGGCTTCTGGAAGAAGCCCTGGATCTGCCCGGCGTGGAGATCCATCGTCAGCACACGGTCCGCGCCGGCTGCCTCGATCATGCGGGCCACCAGACGCGCGGAGATCGGCTCGCGGGGCGCTGACTTCTTGTCCTGACGGGAGTACCCGAACCAGGGTGTCACCGCGATCACGCGATGCGCGGAGGCGCCGACGGCCGCGTCAATCATGAACAGCAGCTCCATCAGCGAGTCGTTTGCGGTGACACCGGTGGCGGGGTTGCCACAGGTGGACTGCACGATGAACACGTCGGCGCCGCGAATCGACTCCTCGTAGCGGCAGTAGACCTCTCCATTGGAGAACGTGTTGAGCCTTGCCGAGCCCATGTCGACATCGAGCTTCTCGGCGATGTCGAGCGCCAGCTGCGGGTTGGCACGCCCCGAGAACAGCATCAGCCGCTTGTTGTAGTCAATCGGCAGACTCGTCGGGGACGGCTGCGTGCGCGTGGGCATCGCGCTGCTCATCTCACCCCGAAGTGTAGAGGCAGGCCGCGACGTGGACATCACGACTCGCGCTTGCGGCGCTCGGCGTAGCCCTCGATGTTCTTCTGACGAGCCCTTGCAACCGCAAGCGCGCCGGCTGGAACGTCATCGGTGATGATCGACCCGGCGGCGGTGACGGCGTTGTCGCCAACCGACACGGGCGCAACAAAGGAGGTGTCTACACCCCCCCGCACGCCGCTGCCGATCTTGGTGCGGTGCTTGGAGCGCCCGTCATAGTTGGCCGTGATCGTGCCCGCGCCGAGATTGGTGGCTCCGCCAACGTCGGCGTCGCCAATGTAGGAGAGGTGCGGAATCTTCGCGCCGGCGCCAACGTCGGAGTTCTTGATCTCCACGAAGGTGCCGGCCTTGGCGCCGTCGCGCAGCACGGCGTTGGGACGCAGATAGGCAAACGGCCCGACGCTGACCCCGTCCTCTAGCTGGCAATCCACGAGGTAGGAGTGGCGCACCGTGCAGTTGGCGCCGATCCTGGTGCTTCCGCGAATCGTCGTGAACGGCTCGATCACAGTGTCCTGTCCGATCTCCACGTCCACGTCGATCAGCGTGGTGGCGGGATCGACGATCGTGACCCCCGCGAGCATGTGACGCTCGGCGATCCCACGCTGGGCGAGCGCACGCACACGCGCCAACGCAACGCGATCGTTGACGCCGAGCACCAGCCGCTGATCGCTCACCAGGTGGGCGGCGACATGCGCGCCATCCGCGCGCAGCAGATCGAGCGCCTGCGGCAGGTAGAACTCGCCCTGAGCATTGTCGGCGGTGAGCCGTGGCAGCGTCTCCAGCAGCGCCTCGCCGGCGAACGCATAGATACCGGTGTTGACCTCCCGGATCTCGAGCTCGGCGTCGGTGGCGTCACCGGGCTTCTTGGTCTCAACGACATGCGCCAGCGATCCGTCTGCCTCGCGCACCACGCGGCCGTAGCCGCTTGGGTCATCGAGCATCGTGGTCGCCATCGTGGCGACCGCCCCGCCGCCAGTGTGGGCACCGACGAGCTCTTCAATCGCCGCCGGAGATACCAGCGGGACGTCGCCGCTGAGGACGATCACAGGCGCAGCTGGATCGATCAGCTCGGCCGCGGCGCGCACCGCGCCACCGGTGCCATCCGATTGGAGCTGCACAGCAAGCTCCACCCCCTCGGGCAGCACGGCCTCCAGTGTTCGCGCCGGTGAGTCGACCACGACCACACGTGCGGCACCCGCTGCGAGTGCCGCACGGACTGGCCACAGCACCATCGGGATCCCGCACAGCTCGTGCAGCACCTTGGGGGTGGCGGAGCGCATGCGCGTGCCCTGGCCCGCGGCGAGGATCACGACGGTCGGGGGCGCGGTCATGGGCAGACTCTAGATGGCGAGCCCGCGTTTGCGGCGCACGGGCAAACGCTCCCGTTGAAAACCATTTGGGAACGGGACTGCACTGCCCAAGCGCATTACAGAGATTCGAACGCGCTTCCACTGGGGAGCCTGGACTCGAACCAGGACTTGAAGAGTCAAAGTCTCCCGGGCTGCCATTACCCCACTCCCCAACATGAGCCGACGCTTTTGATTAGAGCGACAGCTCAGGGACGATCTTATGAGAGCCGGTCGCCGCTGTCTCTGCGGTGTCGGCCGAGCGGATGGTTGTCGCGGGAGCCTTGGGCGTAAGCGCTGGCAGCGGTCCCACCGCCAGCAGTGAGACACCCGCAAGCAGACTGGCGATCAGCATGAAGGCCCACGCACCGGAGAAGTCCGCGGCGGTGTGTGCGGTGCCGAGTACGGCGATCAGGATCGCGAATCCCAGGGCTGAGCCGAGTTGGCGGCCGGTGGTCTGCACGGCAATGCCAGTGGCCAGTCGTGCTGGGGACAGCGTGGCGGCAACCGCGCCGGTGAGCGAGGGGATCACCAGGCCAACACCGATCCCGCCCACAAGCATCCCCGGCAGGTAGTCCCCAGCGTAATCAGGGTTGGCGCCAAGCCGCGCGAGCCACCACACACCGCCAAGTGCGAATAGCACGGTGCCGAGCGCGCCCACTCTGCCGGGACCAAAACGTCGCCCCAGACGTGCGCCGGGGACGGCGGTCAGCGCCGCCATCGAGGGTCCCGGCGCAATCATCAGCCCAGCTGTGACGATCGGCTCGTGCCAGATGCCGGTGAGGAACAGCACGGAGGCCAGCAGCATCGCCGCGAAGCCCACGAAGAACAACAGCGATCCGAGCGTGGCGGCGCTGAAGGCGCGCACCGCCAGCATCGCCGGGTCGACGATCGGCGCGGGGTGGTGGGCGATCCGCCACGCGACCAGCCCGAGCAGCAGCACGGACAGCGCAAGCAACCCCAGGATCCGCACGCTGACCCATCCCCATCCTCCGCCCTGCACGATCGCCACGACCAGCGTGGCGACGCCGGCGGTGAGCAGCCCGGCGCCGAGGAAGTCCGGCGGCTCGCTGTCGGGGTGGCGGATCTCGTTCAGCACGCGTCGCCCAGCCATCAGGCCGGCGAGCCCAACGGGCACGTTGACGAGGAACACCCAGCGCCAGCCCGCCTGCACCAACAGCCCGCCGAGCGGCGGCCCGGCAGCAGCGGCTACCCCGCCCACGGCGGCCCACACGCCGATCGCGATGTGCCTCTGCCGCGGCGGGAACTCGGGCAGCAGCAGTCCCAATGAGGCGGGCAGCAGCAGCGCCGCGCCGAGACCCTGTACCGCGCGAGCGCCGACCAGGAAGGGAATCGACGGGGCTGCGGCACACGCGGCTGAGGCAAGCACGAACAGCCCCACTCCCAGCAGGAAGGCACGCTTGCGCCCGACCTCATCCGACCAGCGGCCGGCGGCGATCAGGAAGGCCGCGAACACGATCGTGTAGGAGTTCAAGATCCACGACAGCGAGCCCAAACTGGTGCCGGGAAAGTCGCGCTGGATCTGCGGGAACGCGATGTTGACGATGAACACGTCGAGGCCGGCCATGAACACACCGACCACGACCACCAGCATGACCTTCCATCTGCGCTCCATGACGCGTGCTCCTTCCAGGAATGGGCGCCGTGGCTTCCCCTCGGGCGACTCACGGCCATCTCTCGCAAGGAACCAACGAGCGACCGTCGCCATCAGTCCGTTGCGTGATAGGACGGACCCTAGCACACTCAGTTTTATGACGCAACTGACTGCTAGACTCGGTTCATGCTGGGTAGCGACTACAAGGACCAGAACTGCTCGATCGCCCGCGCACTGGAGCTGGTCGGCGAGCGCTGGACGATCCTGGTTCTGCGCGACGTGTTCCTCGGGGTGCGACGCTTCGAGGACATCCAGCGCGACCTCGGCGTGGCGCGCAACGTGCTTGCCGCCCGACTCGACCGCCTTGTAGAGG
>JBAWFB010000004.1:0-17742 GCA_049591495.1 Solirubrobacteraceae bacterium | reverse complement strand
CGGCGTCCCCTCGCAGGCAGGCCCGTCGCTGTTGGCGGGCGCGCCATCGACCGGCTCACCGTCCTCCACCGCGGGCGTCCCCGCGTCTGAGTTCAGTGCGGCCTTGGGCGGGCCACATGACGGCTCCTCTGAAGGCGCGCCGGCCCAGGGGCGGCCCGCTTCCTCCGTTGCGAGGGGAGCGGCAACCCAGTCCCCGGAAAGCGCCTCTGCGGGCGGCCTGGACGCACAGGAAGACACTGCGATGCCCAGCACAGTCGCCCCGGGCGCGGTGCGCGCGCCGGTCGGTGCACCGGTTCCCACGCCGGCGCCGGTCTCCGAGCCGGCGTCCAGCTCCGGGTCCGTGCAGGCTCCTGGGCTTGCAGCCACCTCGGAACCCTCCTCGGCCTCGGAACCCACATCGGCCTCCAGGCCCGCGTCGGCCTCCGGGTTTGCGCCGACGCCTGGGTCCGTGTCTTCTCCTGGCTCCGCGCCGGCTGCTGGTCCCGCGCCGACGTCTGGCTCCGCGCCAACACCTGGCTCCCCGGCGTCTGGCTCCGCGCCGGCGTCTGGGTCCGTGCATTCTGCTGGCTCTGCGTCGGCGTCTGGCTCTGCGTCGGCTCTTGGCTCGGTGCCTTCTCCTGTGGCTGCGCCAACGTCCGGGTCTGCGCCAACGTCTGGATCTGTGCCGGCGTCTGGGTCTGCCCCCACTTCTGAACCCAAGCCCGCTTCTGCACCGGCGCCCGTTTCCGAGCCAGCGCTTGCCTCTGAACCGGCGGCCGATTCTACGCTCGTGCCAGCCTCGGCGGGGACTGCGCTTGCCTCCGAACCCACCACATCGGCGCCGACCTCTGCCCCTGCGGCTTCGTCCACTGCCGGGATCGCCGAGTCGACGGATCAGGGCGCCGGGCGATCGAACACTGGGGCCGCGGGCACTTCGAGCGGCGCCGCGCCGCTCGCCCCCGCGAGCCAGGCTAGTTCCCCCCAGTCTCAGCCCTCCCAGTCCCAAGGCACTGCCGCCGGCGCCTCCTCGACGAGTGCCGGCGTGGCGCAGGTCGCACACCAGCTGGACGCGCGCGCCGGTGCAAATCTCCCTGGCGCCTCCACGGCCACACAATCCCCGTCAGCCGCAATCGGATCAGCGCGCGCGACGAACGCGGAAATCTCCACCCAATCGCTTGTGGGCCCAGCTGCCTCGACGCAAACCGCCACAGCGGGCGTCGAGGCGAGTCCCCTCACCACGGCGGGGGTGCCCATGCAGGAAATGATCGATTCGATTCACGCCACCGTTGAAATGGCCGCCCGGCAAGGGATCGCCCGTGCGCGGATCGAACTCCAACCGGAGGATCTCGGCCACATAAGCATCCGCCTCAGCCAGACCGCCGAAGGGTTGCGTGCGCGCGTGACGGCCGACACTCCCGCCGGCGCACAGGCGCTCGCCCAGGGGCGCTCGGAGCTGCGCCAGTCGCTGAGCTCGCTGGGTGTGTCGTTGCTGCGGCTGGATATCGGCTCCTTTGGCCAGCCCCAGGCCCGTGAACACGGAGAACGCTTCGCCGGGCGCTCGGATGGGTCGAGCGTGCCTTCGACAAACGTCGCCTCCGAAGAAGAGGAGATGCTCGGCGAGCCCGACGGCGGGGGCAGGCCCACCGGTGCCGCGCTTGGAGAAATCGTCGACGTGCTCGCCTGAACAGACGAAAGGAACGATCCCATGACCACAATCCAAATTGCCCAAGCCGCCTCCACGGGCGGAGCCTCCACTGGCTCGGCCGCGGCGGCGACCCCTGAAAATCCCAACAGCGTTCTTGGCCAGAATGACTTCCTGAAGCTGATGATCGCCCAGCTGCAGGCCCAGAATCCGCTCGAACCGAGCAACGGCAACGAATACGTCACCGAGCTCGCCCAGTTCACCCAACTCGAGCAGACAACCAATCTGGCGAGCGCCAGCGAGCTCTCGGGAGCCGTGCAGCTGATCGGCCACACCGTCTCCTATCCGAGCGCCTCGGGTGCAACGGTGAAGGGGACCGTCGAAAGCGTCCAATCCGGCACCTCAGGTCCGACCTTGACCGTGGAAGGCATACCGGGTGTGAAGGCGTCGAGCGTCACGGAAGTCAATTGAGCCCGATCTCAAACCCCGCGCTGATCCCGCCAGGGGGATTGGGAACCCCTCCGGCTGGCGGGACAGGCAGGACCGGTGCGACCAAGCCCGCTGGTGGCGCCACGCCCAAGACGCCACCCGGCACAGCACCCGGTTCGTCCTTTGCCGACGCGCTCGCCGAGGCCAGTGCTGGAGGGCAGCCGCTTCAGTTCTCCCGCCACGCGCTCGCGCGCGTGCAACGCCGTGGCATCGAGCTCGACTCCGCCACGCTCGGGAGGCTCTCAGAGGGGGTGGGGCGTGCCGCCAGCAAGGGCTCGCGCGATTCCCTGGTTCTTGTCGACGACACCGCGTTCGTGGTGTCGGTCAGCAACCGCACGGTCATCACGGCCGTGGGATCCGAACACATGAAAGACAACGTGTTCACCAACATCGACAGCGCCGTGATCGCATAAGGCGTCGCGTCCAGGACCGTCCGCGGACGAGCCTGGACGTGCCGATCTCCTTCAAGACGTTCCAACACTCTCAGCACACTCTCCAACACAACAACGGCTGGACCTCATCGAGGAGGCCGCGAAAGGAAGGGCAGTCATCATGATGACTGGAATGTATGCCGCGATCAGCGGCCTGGACGCCAATCAGGCGCTTCTCAACGAGACCGCCAACAATCTCGCGAATGTCAACACTGTGGGCTACAAGGCCTCGAGTGTCACATTCGACGAATCGCTGACACAGGTGCTGCGTGGGGCCTCTGGCCCGACCGCCACCAACGGTGGCTCAAACCCGGTGCAAATCGGGCTCGGAGTGCAAGTAAGCGCAACCCGCAACGAAATGACTGAGGGTTCTTTTCAGACCACCAACAATCCACTGGACGTCGCGATCGAGGGCAACGGGTTCCTGCGCGTGGGCGCTGGCGCCCCGCCGGCCAAGGAACCGTACACGAGCGGTCTTCCGGCCAAAGTTAACTACACGCGCGCGGGGGACCTCACAACCGACTCGCAGGGATTCCTGACCACCGAAGCAGGTGAATACGTGATCGGCCGCAACGCCGTGGCAGCCGAAACAGAAGCGGGTACCACTTACGCGGCGGGCAAGGAAGAAAGCTACATCAGGATCCCACCCGGCTCGTCCAACGTGTCGATCGGCCAGGACGGTTCGGTGAACTACACCGACGAGAACCCCGAATCGAAGACCTACCAGCAACGGGTCACCGCCGGGTATTTGTCGCTCGCAACGTTTCCCAACGAAGCCGGCCTTGAACGTCTGGGTGGCTCGCTGTGGGCACAGACGTCCAACTCGGGTGCGCCGATCGTCGGCACGCCCAACACGGCGGGCTTCGGCTCGACGATCGGCGGGGAGCTTGAGATGTCAAACGTCGACATGGCCACGGAGATGACCAACATGATCACCGCCGAGCGCGGCTACCAGGCCAATTCGCGCGTGATCTCCACAGCCGACGAAATGCTGGGGACGCTGGTCTCGATGATCCAGTAGTCCCGCGGCGCTGAGATTTACACCCACCAGGGGCCGGCGAGTGCCGGCAAGGAGGTCGCAATACAGAGGACAACTCCGAGGAGCACGGAACGGGGTGGCGCGCAGATGCGCCATCCCGTTTCGTCGCTAACTGACGGTGAAGTGCCGACCCTAACTGACTGTGAAGTGCCGACCGATACATGTAGCGAAGTGCTGACCGACACATGTCCGAAACTCAAACGTCTGAAGCTCAACAGCGAGGGAGTACGGCGATGATCACGCTGAATCGGCTCGGCCACAGCGACGAGCCATTCCAACTGAACCCCGACATGATCGTGACGATCGAGTCCCATCCCGACACGGTGATCGCGCTCGCGACCGGCGCGAAGGTTGTGGTGGCGGAGACGCCCGAGGACGTCGCCACGGCTGTTCGCGCCTACCGGACAGGGGTGCTGAGCGAGGCGCTGGGGCGCCGCCGCCCACCGCGTCAGCCAGGATCGCAGCCACCGCACCGCGACGGGCCCCCGCTGTCGGCCGTCGGCGACGATTTGGTCTAGCTCAACGCTCACCGAAGCCGCCGCCCGATTGCGCTCCCCGCGATCCGCATGGGGCTCTTGGCGGCCCTCCGTTTGGGAAGACCGGGCGAACTTTCAAGGATTTTTCGCCACAGCCGATGAGGGTGGCAATGAAAGCTTCAACGGCCATCGGGATTGGGTGCGCCTTCGGCGCGCTCCTGCTGAGCTCGATGATGGACGGGACGAGTCCTGCCTCCTTCATCAACATCCCGGCACTCATGATCATCCTTGGCGGCACAGGCGGCGTGACACTTGCCAGCGTCGGCATGGACTCGATGAAGCGTGTGCCGAGCCTCTACAAGCTGGTGTTCTCCAACGAACCCCCCGACCTGCGCGGGCAGCTGGACCGGCTCGTGTCGCTTGCCGACCAGGCTCGTCGCGAGGGCCTGCTCGCCCTCGACGCGCAGCTGGGTGAGATCGAGGATCCGTTCACGCGCAACGCCCTGCAACTTGTCGTCGACGGCACCGACCCCGAGATGGTGCACGCGATTCTCGAGGCCGAGGTGGACGGGATGGCCGCTCGCCACGAGGCCTCGGCAAGCCCCTTTGAGAAGGCCGGCGGGTTCGCGCCGACGATGGGGATCATCGGCACGGTGCTGGGCCTAGTGCACGTGCTGCAGAACCTGGCAGCGCCCTCCACACTCGGCCCGTCCATCTCCGCCGCGTTCATCGCCACGCTGATGGGGGTTGGCTCGGCGAACGTGATCTTCCTGCCGATCGCCAACCGGCTGAAAGCGATATCCGCCGAAGAGATCGAGCTGCGCATGATGACGCTCGAGGGGATCCTCTCGATCCAAGCGGGCGACAACCCGCGGCTGGTCTCTGAAAAGCTGATGTCCTACCTGCCGCCCGCACAGCGCACCTCCGAGGAGGGGCAGCAGCCGGTGGCACGGCTGGACGTCGCGTCCAAGGCGGCGTGAAATGGCTCGCGGGCGCGGCGGGCGCGGGCGCCACCGTGGGGGCGCCAAGCACGAGGAGAGCGGCGAGCGTTGGCTGCTGACCTATGCGGACATGATCACGCTGCTGATGGCGCTGTTCATGGTGCTGTTCTCGATCTCCTCGGTCAACATCTCCAAGTACCAGACCCTGCAGAAGTCGCTGAAGGCGGCCTTCTCCGGCAACATCCTGCCGGGTGGCAAGGCGGTCGCCCAGCAGGGCTCGACCGCCAACTCCAGCCAGGTCCCGGCCAGCGTCGAACTGCAGGCGGTCGAGCCGGTCACCACGCAGGGTTCGAGCGCCCTGCAGAACAGCACCGCTCACGGTACACAGAGCACCGCGGTGAGCTCCCAGGAAAGCGCCGCCCAGCACGAGGAAAGCGAGTTCGCGCAGATCAAGCGCGAGCTCGACGCCTACGCCGCCGCGCACGGCTTCGGCTCGCGCGTGCAGGCGACGATCGAAAAGCGCGGCCTGGTCATCAAGGTGCTCACCGACGATCTCCTGTTCGCCTCCGGCCAAGCCACGCTCAGCAGCCAGGCCACGGCGCTGCTCGACGAGATCGCCCAACTGCTCAACATCGACGAAACCCACCCGATCGAGGTGGAAGGCAACACCGACAACGTGCCGATCCACAGCGCTCAATTCCCGAGCAACTGGGAGCTGTCGAGCGCCCGCGCCGGCTCGGTCGTGGAATTCCTGACCGAACACGGGGTGGCCGCAAGCAGACTGACGGCGACCGGCAACGCCGACCAGCGACCGGTGGCCAGCGACGCGACCGCCGCGGGTCGTGCGCGCAACCGGCGCGTAGAGATCGTGATGCGCCGCATCGACGGCGGTGAAGGCGAAAGCGAACCCTCCGGCGAACCATAGTCACAGCGGCTTTCCCAAGATTTAGCCAGCCCGCCTCCAAGACCCAAATCAGTCCACCCCGACACCCAGCCAAGCCGACCCTAAAGACCATGCTCAAAAACAAGAAGATCCTGATCGCCCTGGTAGTCCCGATCCTGCTGTTCGGCGGCTACACGATGACCAAGGCCAAGCCGGTGTCCACGGCAAAGATCAAGGGCACCATCTACGTGATGCCCCAACCCTTCCTGCTGAACCTCAGCGACGGCCGCTACGCCAAGCTCACGGTCGCGCTGCAGCTCGCGCCCGGACAGAGCGACGGTGCCGCGGCCGGAGCCGGCTCCTCCGGTTCCGAAACATCGGCCGGTACTCTCCCCGAGGAACCGCTCGTGCGCGAAATCGTGACCAACACAGTCACCGGTCAGAGCGGCGAAGCGCTGATCGCCACGCACGGCCGCGACGCCATCAAGCACCAGATATTGCATGACATCCAGAGTCAGACAGACGTGAAGGTCGAAGCAGTGCTGTTCCCAGATTTCACCGTCCAATAGGAGGCTACGTGCCAGAGGCAATCGAGTACGAACAGTTCGACCAGGCCGCCGGATCGGAGAAGGCGTCATCGTCGGACCCGGACATGAGCCGCCTCAGCGATATTCCGATGGAGCTGAGCGTGGAGATCGGACGCACGCACATGACAGTCGGCGAGACGCTCGATCTGCGTGTCGGCTCGATCGTCGCGCTCGAGCGACAGGCCGGCGAGGCGGCGGAGCTGCTGGTCAACGGCACACCAATCGCCCGAGGCGAGGTGGTCGTCGTGGACGAGCAGTATGGTCTGCGCGTCACAGAGATCTTGCAGAGCAATCAGATCGCCTGCTCTCCGGGATCGGGTAAGCAGGTCGCAGGTGAGCAGGTCCTCTCAGAGTCCACGGCGAGCGAGAGCTGACAGGAACCACCATTGAGCACCAAGAGCCGCGCCGGCGCCGCAAAGGCCAAGCAGCCAGCCAAAAAGAGCCCTCGCACAGCGGCAGGCGCCGAGCCGGCAGACAGCGCGGGCTCATCGCCGGCCAAGGCGGCCGATGGGGCTGAGGCACCAGTGCTCGAGCGCGTTCGCGCGCTCGACTTCTCCCAGCCCACCAAGTTCACCACCGAGATACGCCGCCGGATCGCCGGCGCGATCGACCAGTTCTGCGAGGCGCTCGCGGGGCGGCTGACCGGTGAGCTGAAAGCCGATGTCGAGCTCACGGTGGCAAAGCTCGACCAGCACACGTGGGCGGCGGCCAAGGCACAGCTGGCCGCGGACGCGGTGGCGGTAGCGGTCGAGGCGCCGGCAATCGAGCGCCAGATGCTGCTCAGCATCGAGCAACCGCTGCTCCTGCAGTCCCTGGAATGCCTGCTCGGCGGCCAAGCAGCTCAGGCGCCAACGCAGCGCCACTTGACAGACGTCGACTGGATGCTCGCGAAAGGCCTGCTCGAGGGGATCGTTGGGGAGCTATCGCTTGCATGGGGCGATCTCGGAGGACCACGGCTGGAGTGTGGCGAAGTCGACCTGGACGCCGACGCGGGAGTGCTCACGCCGGTCGGTGAGCCGACTTTCTCGGTCACGCTCGCAAGCAAGATCGACGGGCAGTCCTCGACGATGTCGCTGCTGGTCCCGTGGGTGGCGATCGAGCCGGTCGCCGACAGCATTCGTGGAGATGCCGGGCAGCCGCTGCCCGCCGATGTGCATGGTCCCGACGCCCTGCGTCGCGGGCTCGCCGGCGCCCAGGTGCTGCTGCGCACCGAGGTCGGCTCGACGCAGATGCCGATCGAGCGGATGCTCGAGCTCGTGCCGGGTGCGCTTGTGCAACTGCAGGGGCGCGCCGAGGACGGAGTGTGGCTGTTTGCCGAGGCGGTCCTCCTGGGGCGAGGGCGCCCGGGACGCTCGGGCACGCGACGGGCGATCAAGCTCCAGTCGGTGAGCGAGACACCAACTCGCGCGGACACCTACGCAAAGCTTGGACGGGCCGAGCTGGAGCGTGCGCGCGCGGACGTCGCCTCGCGCGAGAGCTCGGAGGGCCGGGCGATTCTGCACAGCATCTTCGTGCGCGTGTGGGCTGAGCTCGGACGAACACACATGCCGCTGCGAGGCGCGCTGGAGCTTGCGCCGGGTGCTGTGGTCGAGCTCGACCAACTTGCCGAGGCGCCCGTCGAGCTGTTCGTCAACGGCCTGTGCTTCGCCAACGGCAGCCTTGTCGTCGCGGCCGATGGCGGCTGGGGCGTGCAGGTCGCCCAGCTCGTCTGAGCGGGCACCGGCACAACCTAATGGGAGACCAGCAGGGGTGACTGTGTCTTCAAAACGGCGTACATAACACTTTCCAAAATGAAGTGTTATGTGCCTGCAAAGTAAATATACGACACCAGGATCGCCGATTCATTTCGCCCGCAGGTACTTCCCCGCGTAGGTCCCTCCCCGCGTAGGTCCCGTCGCCCTGCGCGGCGATTCTCCTGTGCAACTCGCTCAAACCTCCTCAAGACCGGCGTCCCGGCGCCGATAACCGGGGGCGACTCTTCCTCGGAGTCGTTCCTCGATGACTAAGCTGATCCCTTCCCGTGCGGCCACGCGAGTGGCCGCGTTGCTCGTTGGCTGCCTGCTCCTGTGGGCGTGCCCCGCCGCGGCCTTCACGCCGGCGGTCCCCAAGACGAAGGCGGGCGGCGAAAACACCCCGCTCAACCTCGCACCGTCCACGAGCGAATCGCACACAAGCTCCGGGGGGGCCAGCATCCTGCGCACGATCGTGGGTCTGGCGATCGTGATCGCGGTGATCTGGGGGCTCGCATGGATCCTGCGCCAGGTCAAGTCTGGTCGCAGCGATGCGGGCGTGAGCACCGCTGGCCTAACGAGCGTGGCAGCCCTCACGCTCGGGTCGGGGCGCACGGTGCACCTGGTGCGAGCCGGCAGCGACTACATCCTGCTGGGCAGCGGCGAGCACGGCGTCGTGCCGATCCATCGCTACACCGAGCAGCAGGCGCGCGAAGCGGGCCTGCTGTCGCCTCAGGAGCCCTCCGAGCACCCGCGCAGGCGGTTGCTGCTGCCGGGCAAGTCCTCCGAGCAAGCCTCCCGCCGGCAGCTTGGCGCCCCGGTCTCTTCCGGAGAACCACACCGGCACAACAGCGATCCGATGCACATGCCCTCGCCGTCCTCAAACGCAGTCGAGCGCCTGCGCGAATGGACGGTGCGTCGTTGAATCTCACCTCCAGCAACGCGGTCCAGGTCCTGCTGCTCGTCGGCGGTCTCACGCTGGTGCCGGCGGTGCTGTTCACGGTGACCGGCTTCAGCCGGATCCTGATCGTGCTCGGCTTCATCCGCTCCGCGGTGGGCACCACCACCGAGCCGCCCAACCAGGTGCTCGTGGGTATCGCCCTGTTCCTGACGATCTTCGTGATGGCGCCGACCGTGAGCGCGATCAAGAGGGACTCCGTCGAACCGCTCACAGCCCACCGGATCAGCACGATCACGGCGATCAAGCGCGCGGAGGAACCATTGCGCGAATTCATGTTCCGCCAGACGCGCACGCAGGACATCTCACTGTTCGTGAGCCTCGCCCACGCCAAAGAGCCCCACACCCGCGCCGAAGTTCCCACCGAGGTGCTGATCCCTGCGTTCATCGTCTCGGAGCTCAAGACGGCGTTTCAGATCGGCTTCTTGATCTTCCTGCCGTTCCTGATCATCGACCTGATCGTCTCCGCCACGCTGATGAGCCTGGGGATGATCATGCTGCCGCCCACCTTCATCTCGCTGCCGTTCAAGATCCTGCTGTTCGTGCTGGTCGACGGCTGGGACCTGATCATCAAAGCGCTCGTTCTGAGCTTTCACTAGGAGCCACCCTCGCATGAACCAGGACACCGTCGTCAACCTCGCCTCTCAGGCCATGAGCCTCGCGCTGAAGATCGCCGGTCCGCTGCTGCTCGTCGCCCTGGTGGCGGGTCTCGTGATCAGCATTTTCCAGGCCGTCACCCAGATCCAGGAGCAGAGCCTCACGCTGATCCCCAAGATCGTCGGGGTGGCTGCGGTGATCGTCTTGCTGGGGCCGTGGATGTTGGGCCAGATGGTCGCCTACACCACCGCGCTGTACACCTCGATCCCCACGATGGTCGGCTCGTGAGAGCGACTGCGGACAAGCTCCTGCTCGCACTGCAACCGGAGGGCGGCTCGTGAAGCTCCTCCTGGCACTGCAACCGGAGGGCGGCTCGTGAAGCTCCTCCTGACACGGCAACCGGAGGGCGGCTCGTGAACGAGCTGCTGCGCAAGCTCGCCGCGGGCGAGTTGGTCGGCTTCATCCTCGTGCTCGCGCGCGTCACGCCGCTGTTCTTCGTGGCGCCGCTGTTCTCCTCGGCGCTGATCCCGCCGCGAGTGCGCGGGATCATCGCGGTGGCAATCGCGATCGGTCTCACCCCGATCGCGATGCACGGCCAGCACATGCCCAGCGCCCCACTCGCGATCGGCGAGCTTGTGATCGAGGACATGCTCGTCGGACTCGGCTTCGCCTTCTCGCTCGCGGTGCTGATGGCGGCGGTCGAATCGGCGGGCGCCATGATCGACGTGGTCTCCGGCTTCTCCTACGGCGAACTGGTCAATCCGGCCAACGGCGAGAGCGCGGCCGTGATGGCGCGCTTCTACGGGTTGGTCGGAACGCTCATCTTCCTGGTCATCGGCGGAGACGCCTGGACGCTGCAAGGCTTCGGGCGCACCTTTCGGCTGGTGCCCCTCACCAGCGGGCCGCGCATCTCCTCGCTGGTGGGCGGCGCCGAGCAGGTGTTCGCAGGCGTGTTCGTCTCGGCCCTTGAGATAGCCGGGCCGGTGCTGGTGGCATTGTTGATCACCGACGTCGCCTTCGGGGTGGTCTCGCGCGTCGTGCCTCAACTGAACGTGTTCGCGGTCGGCTTCCCCGTCAAGGTGGCCGTCGCGCTGCTGGTTGTCGGTGCGTCGCTGCCGTTCATGGCCAATTGGATCTCCGACCAGCTCACGGTCAGCGTCGGCGCTGCCCTCGGTGCGCTGCACGTGGCTTGACCCATGGCTCGCGAGGAACGCACAGAGAAGGCGACTCCCAAGCACCGCAAGCGTGCGCGCGAGAAGGGGCAGGTCGCGCGCAGCCCCGATCTCGGCGGCTCACTCGTCCTGATCGCAGGGCTGCTGGCGCTCAGCCTGATGGGTCCGCGGATCGTGGAAAGCGTCGCCTCGAGCTTTCGCGAAATCCTCGCCGGGATCGCGCACCCTGCGCAGGCCACCAGCGCCGCTGGTCTGAACGGCCTGATGCACTCCACGCTCTCCACGGTCGCGCTCGCGGTCGCGCCGATCGCCGCCGCCTGCATGCTCACGGGTGTGCTTGCGGGCGTCGCCCAGGTTGGCGTGCGTCCGATCGCGCTCAAGCCCGATTTCCACCGCATCAACCCCGCCTCGGGGTTGCGCAACCTGGTGGGTCCCAACGCCGTCTTCGAGGCGCTCAAGGCGATCGTCAAGGTGGCTGTCGTCGGCGCGGTGGCGGCGCTGGCGTTGCTGCCGGGACTGACCCAGCTGGCGGACAGGGTCGGCCTGCCGCCAGGCGCGCTCGGTGTGCTGCTGGGGCAGAGCGCCCTCTCGATCGCCCAGCACGCCGCCTTCGCCTATCTGCTGATCGGCGTGATCGACTACGCCTGGAAGCGCTACCGCAACGAGCAGATGCTGAAGATGACCAAGCAGCAGGTCAAGGACGAGACCCGCCAGTACGGCGTGTCCTCAGAGGTCAAAGCGGCACAGCGCCGCCGTCAGATGCAGGCCGCGCGCGCACGCATGATGGCCGCGGTGCCCAAAGCCGACGTGGTCGTCACCAACCCCACCCACTACGCCGTCGCGCTGCTCTACGACGGGTCGCGTCCCGCGCCGGAAGTGATCGCCAAGGGCAAGGACCTGATCGCGGCGCAGATACGGCGGGTGGCCGAGGAGAACGACGTGCCGGTCATCGCCAACCCGCCGCTGGCTCGCGCCCTGCACTCCTCGACGGAGATCGGCCAGGTTGTCCCGCAGGAACTCTATGCGGCGGTCGCACAGGTGCTCGCGTTCGTCTACCGCCTGGCAGGTCGCAGGAGGCTCGCGTCGTGAATGCTGTGAACGCGAGGCCGCTTGTGCCCCGCGTGTTCGTCCACCGCCTGGCCAGTTCCAGGAGATCCGCGTCGTGAGCTCGGCCGGGGTCAAGCGGCTGCTGAGCCACACCGATCTGCTCGCCGCGGTCGCCGTGGTGTGTGTGGTGACGATGCTCGTCGTGCCGCTTCCCTCGGCACTGCTGGACCTGTTGATAACGCTCAACATCTCCGCCGCGCTCACGATCGTGGTCGCGACGATGTATCTCGGCAAGGCGCTCGACTTCGCCTCGTTCCCCAGCCTGCTGCTGCTGACCACGATGTTCCGTCTGGCGATCAACGTGTCGGTCACGCGGCTGATCCTCACGACCGGTGACGCCGGCAGCGTCGTGAAAGCGTTCGGGTCGTTTGTGGTCGGCGGCAACGTGGTCGTCGGGCTGGTCATCTTCCTGATCCTCGTGGTGATCCAGTTCGTGGTCGTCACCAACGGCGCCGGGAGGGTCGCCGAGGTTGGCGCGCGCTTCACGCTGGACGCGATGCCGGGCAAGCAGATGGCGATCGACGCCGATCTGAACGCCGGGCTGATCACCGACGATCAGGCGCGCGCGCGACGCTCTGAGATCGCCCGCGAGGCTGACTTCTACGGCGCGATGGACGGCGCCTCCAAGTTCGTCAAGGGCGACGCGATGGCGGCACTGATCATCACCGCGATCAACCTCGTTGGCGGGATCGTCGTGGGCATGCTCCAGCGCCACCTCGGCTTCAGCGAAGCCACCCACCAATACTCGCTGCTGACGGTCGGCGATGGTCTGGCGGCGCAGATCCCGGCGCTGCTGATCTCGGTTGCGACCGGCATCATCGTCACCCGCGCGGCCTCCGACCGCGACCTCGGCAGCGACATCGCCAACCAGGTCCTCAGCCAGCGCAGGGCGCCGATGGTGGCCGCCTGCGCGATCGGGTTGTTCGCGCTGATTCCGGGTCTGCCAAAGCTGCCTTTCCTTGCGATCGCGGCGCTGTTTGGCGCGATCGGGTGGGCAGTGCGCAACGGGATGCCCGCAGTCCAGGATGCCAACGCGGCGCTCGCCGCCGCCAAGGCCGCTGAGCTTGCGGCGCCGGCGCCCGGCCAGGAGCCGATGTCGGAGGTCGGGGTCGACGCGCTCGAGCTCGCGATCGGCTTCGGCCTCGTACCACTGGTAAATGGAAGTCCAACCCAGCCAGGATCGGGGCATTCGGGTTCTCTGCTGCGCCGCGTGAGCATGATCCGCCGGCAGATCGCCGGTGATCTCGGCGTGGTCATCCCGCCGGTGCGCATCCACGACGAGCTCGGCATGGAATCGCACGAGTACGTTCTGAAGGTGCGCGGCTCCGAGGTCGCGCGCGGACGGATCATGCCCGGGCACCTGCTGGCAATGGATCCCGGCGATGCGACCGCCACGCTGCAGGGGATCCCAACCCGCGAGCCCGCCTTTGGGCTGGCCGCGATGTGGGTGCACGACTCCGGCCGCGCTGAGGCGGAGGCGCTCGGCTACACGGTCGTCGACGCGGAGTCGGTGATCGTCACCCACCTGACCGAGACGATCCGCTCGCACGCCGCCGAGCTGCTGACGCGCCAGGACGTGCGGGTGCTGCTTGACAAGCTCAAGGAGACCAACGCCGCGGTTGTCGAGGAGATCGTGCCCGAGACACTGTCGCTCGGAGAGATCCAGCGGGTGCTGCAACTGCTGCTGTCCGAGGGGGTGTCGATTCGCGATCTCGGCACGATCGTGGAGGCGATCGGCGACAAGGCGCGAATAACGCGAGACACCAATCTATTGTCCGAGTACGCGCGCCAGGCGCTTGGCCGGGCGATCACGGCTCCTCACCTGGACGAGGAGCTGCGTCTGCGAGCGATCACCCTGGACCCCGCGATCGAGCAGGAGGTTGCGACCTCAATAACCCAGACGGCAGACGGCGAATACCTGGCGATGGACCCGCCGCGGGCGCAGGCGATCGTGGGTGCGCTGCACACTCAGGTCGAGCACGCAAGCGGTCGCGGTGCCCGTCCGGTGCTGCTGTGCTCAGCGCGCATACGCCGCCACCTGCGTAGGCTGATCGCCCAGGCCCAGCCCCACCTTCCGGTCTGCTCCTACAACGAGATCGCACCGGGAATCAACGTTGAGACAATCGGAGTCATTCACGCATGAGCAGCGCCCCAGTTGCCGAATCGCCGATGGCCCCCGACACAATCGCACCGAGGGAGTTTCACATCTTGCCTGACAACGAAGCGGACGTCTCGCCGGGAATCGGAGCCTGGGACTACCGGACGATGGCCGACGCCGTGACGCGCACCTACCGCGGGCGCACCGTGGAGGAGCTGATACCAAGAATTCAGACCGAGCTCGGCGCGGACGCGATCATTCTCAGCAGACGCGAGGGTTTGACGGGTGGCTTCGCCGGTTTCTTTCAGCGTTCGTTTGTCGAGATCGAGGCGATGGCGGGCACCCCGGGGGTGGATGTCTATGACGAACAGAGCGCTGTGTCGGCACCCCCCTTCGCTACAGAGAGCGTGCCCGAGCCGCAGGTCACCCGCACGCCCTTCTATGCACGCGAGCCCCCCCGATCGCGTCCAAACGGGGCGTATGTGAGCGAGCATCTGGCGGCGCTCGCGGAAGCCCGCCCGTTGGAGGACGCGCCTGCGCTCGATCCACGGCCGCTGAGCGAGAGTCAAGAATTTCAGGAGTACGGGACGGCGGATCCCTCCGACCGGTTTGCCGCCGCGCTCGAGCAGGCGAGCTCGGCCGCCTCGTTCGCCGGCGCAGAAGCGGCGATCCCAGCGGTGGACGTCGCGGCTCGATCGGCGGGCGTTGGCGGAGGGCTGGCGGGTGCTCCAGCCGAATCGCCGAGCCTCCGGAGAGGGCCAGCGCCAGCGGGTATCCGAGCGGGCGCACCCGCGCGAGTGCGCGCGGGCTATCGCAGGCCGGCGCCCTCCTCGCGCGGTCGCGCACACGCGAGCATCCAACGACAGCTGATCGGCCTTGGGGTCGGGGAGCAGTTCGCCGGCGAGTTGATCGACGGAGCCGCCACCCACATTCTTCCGCTGGCGCCCCGCGCCGGTTTGACCCAGGCGGTGCGCTCCGCGCTCACACAGCGGATACCGGTGGCGCCGCCACTGCCCACCCGCGGTGCGGCCATCATGCTGGTCGGCCCGGGCGGCGCGGGTAAGACCAGTTGTGCCGCGGCTCTGCTGGCGGCCTATCGCAAGAGCTCGATACTGCCGGCCAGCTGCGCGACGCTCATAAGGGGGGACGAGCGGGGAGAGCTGCAGATGCTGCTCAGCCCGCACGTCATGAGGCCCGTCCAAATCGGCGGATCGCGCGCGATCCGCGCAATGCACAAGACGCGCGGCGAAGGTCTGCTCGTGATCGACACGCCCCCGCTCTCTCCCGGTGATCGGTCGGGCACACGCAAGCTCGCGGCACTGCTGGGTGAGCTGAAGCCCGAGCGGGTGGTGGTCGTGCTGCCCGCCACGCTGGGCGCGGTTGCGGCAGCGCAGCTGTTGCAGGCGCTGCGCCCGCTGGGTGCCAACGCGCTGGCTGTTACCCACGCCGATGAGACCGACCAGATCGGGGTGGCGGTCGAGGCGGCCTGCGGGTTTGGCCTCGCCCCGGAGTACACCCTGGATCGTGGGCGCTCCGGCGGATGGCGACTGAGCCGGATGGATCCGACTGGGCTGGCGGCGAAACTGTTGCCGTGAGCCAGCGACGGGAATTCGTGCGTCTGAAGGGCAATCGGCCGGTGCTGGTGTACGTGGGCAGAGATCGCCGCCAGGTCCACAGCTACGCGGTCGATCTCGCCGGGGGCGGTCTGCTGCTCGCGGGCCCCGACGTGCTGGAGATTGGCGAGGACGTCGAGTTTCAGCTGACACTGTCACCCGAAAGCGAGCCGGTCGTGGGTGTGGGCACGGTTGTGCGCAGCGATGTCGAGGGGCGCCGTGCGATCACGTTCAGCCAGATGAGCGAGCTGAATCGAAGGCGCGTGGTCAGGTTCATATTCGCCTGTGAACGCGCCGAGCGGCGCCGTATGCTGGAAGCTGATGAGTCCGATGGCAGCTGAGGCGCCCGAAGTCCAGGTCGAGCAGCCACCGAGCCCCACGCCGAACGCCGCCGTGGCTGCACCCACGCCGGTGGTGGCGCAGGCGGCAGAGCAGCCCGCCGCGGTCGATCCGCCCGAGAAGGGATCCAAGCGCTCGCGCTCAAAGTCCGCCAAGGGCGCCAAATCCGTCGAGGGCGCCGCGCCGACGACGGACGGTCCGAGCGTGGCTGCTCACCCGCGCGCCGCACTTGGGGTCGCACGCGCGAAGGGGTGGGGCGGTCTGGGAGGCTTTCTGATTGCGGGGTACCTCTCGTTGCCGACCGGCACGCTCGCCGAGGCCGCCCTGCGTGCGCTGGTGGCCGGCACCGTTTGCTACGTGGTGGCGTGGGCCGGCGCCGTGTTCGTCTGGCGCCGTCTCGTGATGATCGAGATCAAGGGCCGCGAACAGCGATTGCGAGCGGCCGCCCAATCCGCTCGCGAACAGCGCGAGTCCTATGCCGCGCCGGGCGCACCGTCGGGTGCCAAGGCGGCCTCCTAGTAATCGACGGCAATGGATCCGATCAGTCCAATCGCCTCTGGGTCGTCTGCCATCTCACGAGTTGGCAGGACTCCCGTCGAGCGGCTGGAGCGGGTCAGCCGCGACCGTGATCGTCCTGACAAGGACGGGCAGCAGCGCAGACGCCGCGAGCAAGCCTCACCCGATGAGCCTCCCGTGGGCGAGGACGGGCGCCCCCACATCGACGTGCGGGTCTGAAACCTCTGCAGGAAACCTTGCGCGGAGAGGGAATCGGCCAGGCGAGAGCAAATCCACCTCAAGTTTCCCCGCTTGCGGGCGATAACCCAGGAGAGCTGACATGGAGTTGGCTCGGGACCGACAACAAATCGTCATCAAGGAGATGAACGCATGTCCCTCACTATCAACACAAACCTGGCGGCGATGGATGCCAACAGGAACCTCAACAACACCGAGAACCAGCTCGGGACGGCGATGCAGCGACTGTCCTCGGGTCTGCGTATCAACTCGGCGGCCGACGACGTTGCCGGTTATGCCATCAGCCAGCGGCTGGAGGGTCAGGTCAACGGCCTGAACCAGGCAACTCAGAACAGCCAGGACGCCGTCTCGCTTGCGCAGACGGCTCAGGGTTCGCTGAACGACGTCTCCACGATGCTTCAGCGCGTCCGCGAGCTCGCCGTGCAGTACGCCAACGGCACGACCTCCGAAACCGACAAGGAAGCGATCACCTCCGAGGTCACGCAGCTGACTTCCGAGATTGAACGTGTCGGTGAAACGACACAGTTCAATGGGGTTGATCTGCTCAGCACCGCCGCGACGATCTCCTTCCAGGTCGGCGCCAACGACGGTGAAGTCATCGGTGTCAAAACCGTCGACCTCAACACGGAACTCAAAGGCCTGATCGAACTCAAAGGCACAGAACCGCTGGCGAAGATCGACGAAGCGATCGACAAGGTCTCAGCTGTCGCCGGCGAATTCGGCTCAGTGCAGGACCGCATCCAGTACACCGAGGCGAACCTGGAAGTTTACTCCCAGAACCTCTCCTCCGCGGTGAGTGGAATCGTCGACGTGAACATGGCAGCGGAAATGACGAACTTCACCAAGCTGCAGGTTCTCGAGCAGGCGGGTGTGTCGATTCTCTCGCAGGCCAACGCGGAACCTCAGGC
>JBAWFB010000003.1:0-6348 GCA_049591495.1 Solirubrobacteraceae bacterium | reverse complement strand
GATCGGCAGATCGTAAGAGTTCCTTTAACTTTGGCTTAAGAATGTAAACGCAGCGTCTACCGGAAAATAGACGCCACGCGCAGGCCCGACTGGAACTTTCGCACTAGAAGGCGACCGCCGCCGGCTCCTCGACGCGCCGCGGGAGCAGCGTTTCGCGTGCGATCACGAGGCGCTGGATCTGTGAGGTGCCCTCGTACAGCTGCATGATCTTGGCGTCGCGGAACAGCTTCTCGACGGGGTAGTCCTTGATGAAGCCATACCCGCCGTAGACCTGCACGGCTTCGGTGGCGGTCTTCATCGCGGTGTCGGCCGCGAAGCGCTTGGCGTAGGAGGACACCAGCGTGTTGCGTTCGCCGTTGTCGAGCATCGTGGCCGACTTCCACGTCAACAGACGTGAGGCTTCGATCTCGGTGGCCATGTCGGCGATGATGAACTGAATCGCCTGGTGCATCGCGATCGGCACGCCGAACTGCACGCGTTCGCGCGAGTAGTCGGTGGCGAGCTCAAACGCGGCGCGCGCGATGCCGGTCGCCATCGCGGCGACGCCGGGACGCGTGCGGTCGAGCGTCATCATCGCGAGCTTGAAGCCCGCGTTTTCCTCGCCGAGCAGGTTCTCAGCGGGGACCTCAACGTCGTTGAAGGAGATCGTGGCGGTGTTGGAGGCTCGCTGCCCGAGCTTGTCCTCCTTCTTGTCCACCACAACGCCCCAATCGCGCTCCACCACGAAGGCGGAGATGCCGCGGTGGCCGGCCTCCTTGTCGGTCTTGGCATAAACCGTGTAGTAGTCGGCGTAGCCGCCGTTGGTGATGAAGCACTTGGAGCCGTTGATGACGTACTTGTCGCCTTTCTTGACGGCCGTGGTGCGCATCCCCGACACGTCGGAGCCGGCATCGGGCTCGGTCAGGCAGAAGGACGCCAGCTTGGGGGCCTCAGTGAGCATCCCCAGGTACTTCTTCTTGATCTCCTCTGAGCCGCCGAGCGCGACCGGGGCGGTGGCCAGGCCGTTGCAGCCGAGTGAGGTCTGAATCCCGGAGCAGCCCCACGAGAGCTCCTCCTCGATCAAACAGCCGTCGAGGTAGCCGGCACCGGGTCCGCCGTATTGCTCCTCGATGTGGGTGTTCATCAGGCCGACGTCCCACGCCTTCTGGATGATGTCCGCCGGCCAGGTGCCGTCCTTGTCGTACTCCCACGCGACCGGCCGGATCTCTTTCTCGGCGAAGTCGTGGGCCATTTCGCGAAGGTTCTTCTGCTCGTCGGTGAGCGTGAAATCGACCATGGTGCTGGTGTCTCCTCGGACGTGACGCGGGGATAGATTGACTAGTCAGTCAATTCTGGCTACTGAAGGGTAGCGGACACGATCGCTCCAAGTGGGCCACAATCAGACGATGGAACCGATCACGGTTGTGGTGGTGGGCGCGATTGTGCTGTTCGTGCTCGTCGGCGTCGGGTCGGTGATGACGGGCGGCAGCCTCTACGACAAGATCGGCGAGGGTGGGCTGTCGGGCGGCCCCTCGACCCCAACCCCCACCAACACCGCGCAAGGCCAGGCAGAGCAGGAGCTCGAAATCCGTCAGATGCTGCGGGCGCGCAGCGAACGGCGCGTGCGCAACGGCGAGCCCGCGCTCGACATAGACGCGGAGCTGGCGCAGCTCCTGCAACCGTCAAGCGCCACGAGTGGCAAACACGACGTGGGACTAACCGAAGAGGTACGCCAACTGGTGGTGGCCCGCAACGAACGCCGGGTGCGCGGCGGCGAAGACCCGATGGACGTCGAGGCCGAGGTGGAGCGCACTTTGCGCGAACTGGACCCCAATGGGGTTTGATCAGCCGGTTGTGAGCGGTTCCAGCACATTGCCGGAGCCCGTGCCCGTGACCCCTTGAAGCGCGCCGACGAGCTGCTCCAGGGCGGGGAGCAGCTGCGTGGAGGACTCGGGATTTGTGGGCGCTGCGATCGTTTGTGGCTTGTTGATGTCTGAGAATTCGAGCAGGACCTTCAGTTGGGCGCTTGAGAGACCGTCGAGGATCGACTTGGTTTGGGCGGTGGAGGACACGGTCGCTGTGAATTCCAGGCGGCGCAGCATGTGGTCGCTCTTGCCGGTGTAGATGTCCACGTGAGTGGCGGTGATCGACTTGGCCAGTTCGGAGATCGCGCTCGGCGTCAGCAGCGAGCCGCCGGGGACACCCGAGCTGCTCAGCCCCAGCGCGCTACCTGCCTGTGAGAGTTTGGAGACGTCGGCGAGGAAGCCGGACACGTTTACCGACGCGGTGAGATGGATCGTTGGAGCACCGTCGATCGTGGCGGTGCCGACTTCGGCGGGTTCTGAGAGCCAGTGGCTGGGTTCGATCCCAAGCGAAGCAAACGTGGAGCGAACCTTCGCCGTGGACGCCCGTTTGGTTGCCTGGCCGTAGCTCTGCTGAAGCGCCGTGTAGGTGCTGTGCGGCGTCGAGAACCAGGTACCGGCGAGGTTCACATAGAGCGCCGAGCCGGTCGATGTGACGCCGGCCTGCAGCGGATGACCGGCTGCGGCGAACCCGAGCTGCAACGCAAAGCGCGGCAGCTTGCCCGCGGCAGTGCTTTCAAATGGTCCGCTGAGATGCACCGCGAGCGACTTGCTCGACGTGCTGGAGCCGGCGGGACCGAGCACCACCGAAAGGTTGACGTTGCCGCTTTCGATCTGCCTGGGCGAGGAGAAGGTGTCGTTGAGCAGCGCCTGCGGGTCGCCGGAGGTCCCACCGCACGCGGACAGCAGGCACACGCTCGATATCGCGACAAGCAGCGCAACTGCTGCACGGATGGTGGTGTTCTTCAAGAGTGCCCTCACTGCCGAGACCCGGCCACCGCGCTGCAACGTTTGCTGCGGCGGCTGACGCAAATGAGCCTAGCATCAGCGCGACGCCCGCCAGGCTCCTTCAACCGATGACGACTCACACCCCTCAACCCACCGCTCGACCCGTACGCGCCCGGCCTCCACGACCGTCCCTGCGTGTGCTCGCGCCGATCCTTATCGCGTTGATGCTGTGCGGTGCCCTGGGGGCACTGCCCGCCGGTGCCGGCGCGAGCCGTACGGTGACCGTGACCGCCGCCCTGCAAACGCTGCAGCGGAGCGGAGCGATCACCGAAGCGCAGTACCGCCAGTATCAGGGTGCTTTCAGCGCGGCGAAGAGCTCGCTGCGCAAACTGTCGGGCACTCGTGCCGCGGAACTGGGGTCGGTGATGGCGACCGTCGAAGCGATGGCCAGCGCAGGACAGTTGATCGCCTCACGACTGCCGGTCGTGTTCACGACGCTTGAACACAACAGGACGTGGTGGACCACCGAACCGTTGCTGGGAGCAGACCAGCGCGTGAGCTTCGCGGGCAGCCGGCTGGTGTGGGAGTACTACCCGGGTCAGGGCATCGAGATCCAGTGGCTGGCGACGTTTGGCAAGGCCAACGGCTACTTCCTCGACAAAGAAACCACGGCGCTGAAGGAAGTGCTGAACGAAGCGATCGCGCTCGCCACACAGCGCGCGGGCGGGATCGCGTGGGAATACATGTTCCATTTCGACGGCGGCGCCCCGCCGTGGACGAGCGGGCTCTCGCAGGGAACTGCTCTGCAGGTGCTCTCGCGCGCGTGGAGCACAACGCACGAACAGGCGTATCTGACCGCGGCCCAGCAGGCGCTCGGGATCTTCAAGACGGGACCACCGGTGGGCGTGCGGGTGGCAACGCCGGCGGGGGCAACGTATCTCGAGTACACCTACGCCCCCAGCGAGCGCATCCTCAACGGCTTCATCCAGAGCCTCGTGGGTCTCTACGAATACACGAAGCTCACGCACGACCCGGTCGGCCAGCAGTTGTTTGAAGCCGGCGACGCGGAGGCGCGCGCGGAGACCCCGCACTACGACACGGGCGCGTGGTCGATGTATGACCAACACTCCGAATCGGATCTCAACTACCACGAACTGTTGGCGGAATTCCTCGAACACCTGTGTGAAAAGACCAGCAAGGGCGAGCCACTGACGCCCACCACCGGTCCGATCCCCGGCGATGAAATCTATTGCACGACCGCCAAGAAATTCCGCGAATACGAGAAGACCCCGCCCGTGATCGCGCTGCTGACACAGAGCGTGAACACAAACGAACGCGCCGGCGTGCAGATCCAGCTCTCGAAGGTCTCGAGCGTGAGCATGACGATCAAGCTCGGTGAAAAAACCGTGTGGCGCAACAGCGCAACCGTCGAAGGCGGCAAGCCGCGGCTGCTGTGGGTCACACCCTCCAAAGGCGGCACCTATTCGGTTGAACTGCGCGCCAAAGACCTGGCCGGCAACGAAGAAGTGGCAGCGGGCATAATCAAGGTGACGGCGCCGTCCAAGGGAAGCAAGACCGCCAAAGCCACGAGCTTTGCGCGAATATCGCGCCTCGCGCAGCACCAGCCCGCTCTTTAGAGCAGGACGCACCCAGCCGGGCCTGGCGCACAGGCGTGCCGCCGGCGCGCATACAATCGAGCCGTGTCTGTCGATGACCCCAAGACCTGGATCCTGACCGCCTCGCCGGAAAACCACGAAGCTACGCGCGAGCACGGCTTTTCGGTGATCGGGATCAAGGAGCGCAATCGCCCGCGGGCGCTTCAGATCGAGCCCGGAGATCGGATCGTCCTGTACCTGACGAAGGTGATGGCGTTTGCCGGCTCCATCACGGTCACCGGCGAGCTGTATGAGGACCGCACGAAGCTGTGGCCCGGCAAGCCCGGTAAAGCCGACGCCTACCCGTGGCGCTTTGCGACCGAGCCAGAGGTCGTGCTCGAGCAGGACGAGTGGGTGCCGGCGGAGACGCTCTCGACCAAGCTCGAGCACATACGCAAGTGGCCCGCCGAGCACTGGAAGCTGGCCTTCCAGGGCCAGTTGCGCACGGTCTCAGAGAAGGACGCCAAGCTGCTGGTGAAGCGCATGGGCGCCGCCGCAGCCGCGGGCGCACGGGCCTGAGCCGCTAGATCGACAGCACCGCCTGCACTTCGACTCCGCGCTCTGTGAGCGTCCAAGCGTTGGGCTCGCCCCGGACACGGGGCTCGCCCGCATTGCGGATCAGCCCGAGGTGCTCCAGGCGGGAGAGCAGCTTTGAGATCTGACCCTGGTCGCGGATGCCGGCGGCGTCGCCGACCTCACGGTTGGAGGGATCGGAGCCCCGCTCGCCCAGCTCGCCGACGGCGAGCAGCACGCGGATCGTGCGATAGGTGAGTCGCATGTCCAGGTCGCGCAGCGGGTCGCTCGGCGGTCCGCCCTCGGCACCGTCGAGCGCGGGCGGTATCGGCTGGGATAGCTCGCGCCGGGCCGCGGCTGCTCCGAGATAAGGCAGCACAAGCATCGACATCAGCGGACCCAGAAGCTCTATCGGTGGAGCGCTGTCGCTCTCGAGCATGCGTGCGTGCAGCAGCGAGAGCACGCCGCCGACGACGCCCTCCGCGGTGAGCGACGGTGGCCCATCGCCCTGTCCGCCCTCGACACGACCGAGATCGACGACCGCGATGATCTGGGCGAGCACGTGGCGGCGGCGCTCGAGCACGACAGGACCCGCCCCGGGCGCGCCGACGATCGCAAGACCGCCCCTGCCACGGTCGAATTCAAGGAACTGAAGCAGCGCAACGAGACCAGCCCGCAGCTTCTCTCGCCAGCGCACAGGCGCTTCGTAGGCCGGAACGACCACCGCCGCGATCCGCTCGAGCGCGTCCTCGCAAGCGGCCAGCAGGCAGTCTTCGCGATCCTCGAACAGCTCGTAGAACGTGCGACGCGACACGCTGGAGCGGGCCACGACATGCGCCACGGTGACGTTCCCCACACCACGCTCGGCGGCGACATCGACCATCGCGGCGAGTATCCGTGCGCGTTGGACCTCGGCCAGTTTAGCTCGTCCGCTTTCGACCGAGTGGACCAGTCGCCCACCCGCTGAGACCAGCCTGTCCCCGGCGGGAGCTTCGGTGGCGGGTTGTGGTTTAGCGGACATTCACAAAACACCTCTATCGACTAAAGCGCCCGCCCGGACGGCACAACTGCACCGCCCGGGTTCTCCGGCGCATGTTCTGTGTCGCTTAGGGCTCGTAGTGAATAGCTACCCGATGACCGCACATTCGTCCGGACACCAAATGGAATCGATTCACGCTGAATAACATCCCGGGGAAATCCTCCCCGGGATGTCCAATCGTGGCCTATGGAGCCTTTACAGCCCATGTGCCCGACACGATGTCGATCAGCGAATTGCCTACTATGCTCATATAGGCTCCCGCCGTGCCAGCGCCTGCGTTTTTCAGTCCTCCGTAGGGCTTGAATGGACCTTCCACCACCGCGTCATTTTCGTAATTCTCAGCGACATATAC
>JBAWFB010000002.1:0-4440 GCA_049591495.1 Solirubrobacteraceae bacterium | reverse complement strand
CGCTGATGCTGTCTCCCAAGCGTGTAAAGCACCGCAAGCAGCACCGTGGCCGGCGCCGCGGGCTCTCGCGTGGTCAGGTCAAGGTCCAGTTCGGCGAGTACGGACTGAAGTCGCTCGAGCAGGGCTGGCTGACCAACCGTCAGATCGAGGCCGCCCGTATCGCGATGACCCGCAAGATCAAGCGTGGCGGCAAGGTCTGGATCAACGTGTTCCCCGACAAGCCGGTGACAAAGAAGCCGGCTGAGACTCGCATGGGCTCGGGCAAGGGCAACCCCGAAGGGTGGGTCGCCGTGGTCAAGCCCGGACGTGTGATGTTCGAGCTCGCCGGGGTCCCCGAGCCGCTGGCGCGTGAAGCGATCCGGCTGGCCGCGCATAAGCTGCCCGTCAAATCCAAGTTCGTGTTGCGCGAGGATTAGAAATGCAGACCCACCCATGAAGGCCAAGGAGATGAAGGACATGCTCGACGAGGAACTCGCCGAGCAGATATCGACTTTTCGCAAGGATCTGTTCGGGAAGCGCTTCGCAAACGCAACCGGCGAGCTGGAGGACACGTCCAGCGTGGCGCGTGCGCGGCGTGACCTCGCGCGCGCTCTCACCGTTTCACACGAACGGGTGCTTGCCGCCGAGCGCAGCAAGAGCAATCGACAAGCTGAGCAAGAGATGACTGAAACGGATACTCATGGCTGACGAGACAGACAACGATACGTCGCAGGACACCGAGGTCGAGGCCCAGGCGAACGAGGAGGCCCAGCCGCAGGCTGCCTCCGAGGCGCCTGTTGCTCCGCCCGCTGAGCCGGCTGAGCAGCTTGCGCCGAAGGAGCGCCGTCGCCGTGCGCGCTCCACCCACACTGGCGATGCTCGCACGCCGCGCACTCACGAGGAGCGTCACGCGGAACGTGTCGCGGAGCGTCGCACCAAGGCGCTCAGACGCCGCACGCGGCGCGCCCAGGAACGCGCCAAGGCAACCGAGCGCCGTGCTGCCGGCGGAGCTCCCGTGCAAGAGCCGCTGCCGCCGGTGCACCCGGCGATCGAGGGCGCCCGCAAGGTCCGCCAGGGCGTGGTCGTCTCAAACAAGGCCGACAAGACGATCACCGTGCGCATCGACGTGGCCCGCCGTCACCGCCGCTATCAGAAGATCGTGCGCAGCTCGAGCACCCTGCACGCTCATGACGAGAACAACGAGGCTCACGAGGGCGACGTGGTGCGGGTCATTGAGAGCCGTCCGTTGTCGCGTCTAAAGCGCTGGAAGCTGGTCGATGTGTTGGAGAAAGCACGATGATCCAAAACGAGACAAGACTTCGCGTGGCCGACAACACGGGCGCGCGCGAGATCCTCTGCATTCGCGTCAAGGGTGGCTCGAGGCGCCGTTATGCGTTCGTGGGCGACGTCATCACGGCGACGGTCAAGCAGGCAAACCCGCACGGCGCCGTGAAAAAGGGCGACGTGGTAACCGCTGTGGTGGTACGCACCAAGAAGCCGTTCGGCCGCGACGACGGCACCTACATCTCTTTCGACGACAACGCTGCGGTGATAATCGACGATCAGAACAATCCCCGTGGCACGCGCGTGTTCGGTCCGGTGGCGCGCGAATTGCGTGACCGCAACTTCATGAAGATCGTCTCGCTGGCGCCGGAGGTGCTCTGAGATGGCACGTGCTGCCACAGCCCCGGTGCGTCGCGCGCTGAAGGTGCGCTCGGGAGACCAGGTCCAGGTGATGGCGGGTAAGGACCGCGGCAAGCGCGGACGGGTATTGCGCGTCGAACCAGGACGTGAGCGCGTGTACGTGGAGGGCCTGAACATGGTCAAGCGCCACATGCGTCCCCAGCAGGTGGCCGACACCCAGCGCGGACAAACCGTTGGTGGGGTGATCGAGCGCGAGGGGCCGATCCATGCGTCCAACGTGATGCTGATCGACCCGAAGGACGAAAAGCCCACACGAGTTGGGGTGGAGCGAGAGAACGGCAAGCGATACCGGGTCGCGAAGCGCTCCGGGACAAGACTCGATTGACAGGTATGACGATGAGCACCGCACCCACAGCCCGCTTGAAGACCCGCTATCTGGAGGAGATCCGCCCTGCGCTGATCGAGCGCTTCGGATACTCCTCGGTGATGCAGGCCCCAAAGTTGCAGAAGATCACGCTCAACATGGGTGTGGGCGACGCCAAGCAGGACTCCAAAGTGCTCAAGGCCGCTCAGGAGCAGCTCGCGACGATCGCCGGCCAGCAGCCGAGCGTGCGGCGTGCACGTAAGTCGATCGCGGCGTTCAAGCTGCGCGAGGGGATGCCGGTTGGTGTGGCGGTCACCCTGAGGGCAGAGCGTGGCTACGAGTTCCTCGATCGCCTCACCGCGATCGCGATTCCGCGTATCCGCGACTTCCGTGGTTTGAACCCGCGCTCCTTCGACGGGCACGGCAACTATTCGATGGGCGTTCGCGAGCAGATCATCTTTCCCGAGATCGATTACGACTCGGTCGATCAGATGCGCGGCATCGACATCACGATCACCACCACTGCGGCGAGCGACACCGAGGCCTTTGCCCTTCTGCAGGCGCTCGGAATGCCCTTTGCCGCTCAGGGGCGCCCCGCCGGCTTCGACCAGGAGTCAGGCGCCGGCGACACCCGCTCCGACACTTCCGAGAACGGGAGCACTGACGCCGACACCTCCGAGCAGGGGAGCACCGACTCCGATACCTCCGAGAACGGGAGCACCGACTGATGGCCAAGACATCGCTACGCGTCAAGCAGGCCCGCCCGCCAAAGTTCAAGACGCGCGCATATACTCGCTGCAACCGCTGTGGTCGCCCGCACTCGGTGTACCGCAAGTTTGGGCTTTGCCGCATCTGCTTGCGCGAGCTGGCACACAACGGTCAGATACCGGGGATGACGAAGTCCTCCTGGTAGGCGGCCGTTGGTAGAACACTGCTTTTTCGATTCCTTCTACTTCAGAACTATTACGCACAGAGCCATTTAGCTCATAAACAACTTCTTTTTTCGAACCCACTCACACAGAGCCCCCCATGTCAATGACAGATCCGATAGCCGACTTCCTCACGCGCATTCGCAACGCGATCCACGCGGCGCACGAGACGGTCGACATTCCCGCTTCCAAACTCAAGGCCGAGATCGCGCGCATCCTTGTCGAGCAGGGGTACATCGACTCATGGGCGGTGCTGCCCGCACGCGATGGCGCCGCCGGCCAGCTGATCGAGATTCGCTTGAAGTACACCGACGACCGCCGCTCGGCGATCTCAGGTCTGCGCCGCGTGTCGCGACCAGGTCGGCGCACTTATGTGGAGGCCACGCGTATCCCCAAGGTGCTCGGTGGGATGGGAACTTCGATCGTGTCGACCTCGCGCGGCGTGATGACAGGCCACGATGCTCGCGCCGCGGGCGTCGGCGGCGAGGTCCTCGCGCAGGTCTGGTAGGCCCCAAGCTATGTCGAGAATCGGTAGACAGCCAATCCCTGTGCCTGCGGGCGTGACGATCGCGATCGAGCCCGAGTTGGTGCACGTTAAGGGACCCAAGGGCGAGCTCTCAGAGCGCGTCCCGCGAGACATCGAAGTGGTGCAGGAGGGCGAGCGGCTGCTGGTCAGCCGTCCCACCGACCGTGGCGAGCACCGCGCGCTGCACGGTCTCACGCGCTCGCTGGTGGCCAACATGGTGCAGGGTGTCACCGCCGGCTATGAGAAGCGCCTTGAGATCCAAGGGGTGGGATATCGCGCTCAGATGAAGGGCAAGAACATCGAGCTGGCCGTCGGCTACTCCCATCCCGTCCCGATCGAGGCGCCGCAGGGCATCGAATTCGAAGTCCCCCAGCCCACGAGGATCGTGGTGAAGGGGATCTCCAAGCAGCAGGTTGGCGAGACCGCCGCGATCATTCGCAAGCAGCGTCCGCCAGAGCCCTACAAGGGCAAGGGCATTCGCTATGAGGGTGAGTACGTGGCCCGCAAGGTTGGAAAGAGGGCATGAGCACTCTCACCAAGGAGACTCGGCGTCTCAAACGTCGTCGTCGTGTGCGCGCGAAGGTGTCGGGCACAGCTGCCCGTCCACGTATCTCTGTGTTCCGCTCCAACCGTGGTCTGTCGGCGCAGCTCGTCGACGATGCCTCAGGTCGCACGCTTGCCGCCGTCCACTGGTATGAGCCCGAGTTGCGCGGCATCGCCAGGGCCGATCGCACCAAGCGCTCCGGTGAGTTGCTCGCCGAGCGCGCGAAGGCCGCAGGCGTTTCAGAGGCCGTGTTTGATCGCGGCGGCTACCAGTACCACGGCCACGTGCAAGCGTTCGCCGAGGCGATCCGCGAGTCCGGCATAACCGTCTAGGCTCGCTCCCCCCGCTACCCTCTCTCACTCCTATATGTATTCAGCAGATAGATCAGTCAATGCAGGCAGCCTCGACCTCCAGGAGCGCGTGGTGGAGATCAACCGCGTCGCCAAGGTGGTCA
>JBAWFB010000001.1:0-2334 GCA_049591495.1 Solirubrobacteraceae bacterium | reverse complement strand
CCCTCGACCATCGCCACGGTGAGAATCTTCGGTGCCGGCCGACCCGGCACGGCAGCGGTGCTGACCACCACGTCGAACGACTTCAGGTGGTCCGCCAGCGCTTGTTGCTGCGCGGCGCGTTCCTCGGCGGAGAGCTCGCGCGCATAGCCGCCGCTGCCCGCGGCGCTGACCCCGAGCTCAAGGAACTTCGCGCCCAGCGACTCGACCTGCTCGCGCGTCTCCGGACGCACGTCATAGCCTTCGATCTGCGCGCCGAGCCGGCGCGCGGTGGCGATCGCCTGCAGCCCGGCCACGCCGGCACCGATCACCAGCACCTTCGATGGCCGGATCGTGCCGGCGGCGGTGGTCAGCATCGGGAAGAACTTCGGCGATGCCTCGGCCGCCATCAGCATGGCCCGGTATCCCGCCACCGCCGCCTGCGAACTGAGCACATCCATCGCCTGTGCGCGGGTCGTGCGCGGCAGCAGCTCCAGTGAAAACGCGTCGAGCTTGCGCGCGCCCAGCGCCGCGATGCGCTCCGCCGCGTCATAAGGGCGCAGCTGACCCACCACCGCGCTGCCTTCGCGCATGCCGGCAAACACGCTGGACTCCGGCGGCAGCACGCAGGCCAGCACGTCGGCCTGGGCCAGTACACCGGCGCCGTCGGCAAATTCCGCCTCGGCATACGCATTGTCGGGGAAACCCGCGGCGCGCCCGGCGTCGTGTTCGAGCAGTACGCGCATGCCCTTGCCGCGCAGCTTCTTCGCCATCTCCGGCGTAATCGCCACGCGCCGCTCCCCGGCGGCAGTCTCGCGCAAGGCGGCAATGGTCACAGGCATGGTGCGATCCCCTCGGAGTGGTCCGGCCATCTTAGCGGCAGTTGACCGCACCGGCTTTGATCCGCCACGGCCCCTGAGAGTAAGCTGACCCGCCGGCCCGCCCTGAAGTGCTGTCGGGGTCATCGCCGGAGATAACGATGCCTGCAGACAATGCCGCACTGGACGACTTGCTGGAGCTGGCGCGCGACGCGCGCCAACAGGCCTATGCGCCCTATTCGCACTTCCATGTCGGCGCCGCCGTACTCGCCCGCGACGGCCGCCGGTTCGGCGGCTGCAACGTGGAGAACGCGGCCTACGGCCTGTGCAACTGTGCCGAGCGCACTGCCCTGTTCAGCGCGATCGCCGCCGGCTGCCGACCCGGTGACTTCGTCGCGCTCGCGGTGATCGCCGACACGCCGCAGCCGGTCAGCCCCTGCGGCGCCTGCCGTCAGGTGATGGCCGAGCTCTGCGACGGGGCGATGCCGGTACTGTTGGGCAACCAGGATGGCGACACCCGGCAGACCACCGTGGTCGAGCTGCTGCCCGGCTCGTTCAAACTGCTGCAGGCAAGCTGAGGTTCGCGCATCGACGGCTTGCCCGCTAGCATGGCCGTTCTTCGTTCAGTGAGCCGCTCCATGCCTGCCGCCCTTGCCCTGCTCCAGCAACGCCGTTCCGTTCCTTCGCGCCAGCTCGGCGAGCCGGCGCCCGACGAAGCCACGCTGCGCGCGCTGCTGGAAGCGGCGATCCGCGTGCCCGACCATGGCAAGCTGGTGCCGTTCCGGCTGATCCGCCTGCAGGGCGACGCAAAACTCCGGTTCGGCGAGCAACTGGCCGCGATCGGCGTGCGCAACAATCCCGAAATGGCGGGGGCCAAGCTGGAGAAGGAGCGATTGCGCTACACCTTCGCACCGCTGGTGATCGCCGTCATCGGGCGGATCGACACCGCCAGCACGGTTCCCGAGATCGAGCAGAAGCTGTGCGCCGGCAACGTGGCCTACAACCTGCTGCTGGGAGCACATGCGCTGGGCTATGGCGCGCAATGGCTGACCGGCTGGGCGGCCTACGACCACGAGGTCGCCGCGCTGCTGGGGCTGGCAGGGAACGAACACGTGATCGGCTTCGTCCACATCGGCACGCCGCAGATCGAGGTGCCCGATCGCGATCGTCCGGTGCTGGCCGACGTGATCGACACATGGGTGCCGTGAGCGCCGCCGACAACGGCCGTCCAGCCGTCCATTTGCCCGCCGCCTACCTGGTTGACGGAAGCCTGTACGTGTTCCGCGCCTGGCATTCGATGCCGGACGAGTTTTTCGACGCCGAAGGCCATCCGGCCAACGCGGTGCATGGCTATACCCGGTTCCTGTGCGAGCTGCTCGAACGTGTCCGGCCCGAGCACATCGCGGTGGCCTTCGACGCATCGCTGACCAGCTCGTTCCGCAACGCCATCTATCCCGCCTACAAGGCCAACCGCGAACTGCCGCCACCCGACCTGGAACGACAGTTCGTGCAATGCCGCGCGGTCACCGAGGCGCTCGGC